>JBFYZU010000066.1:0-10547 GCA_041309365.1 Myxococcota bacterium | reverse complement strand
CCTGGCGACGATGGCGGAGGCCTCGCAAACGCCATGGCGGGCACCCTCATCATCACTCTCATATGCGCCGCCATCGGAATACCGACGGGCATCCTGGCGGGCGTCTACCTGGCGGAGCTCGGCGCCCACACCTGGCTGGGCCGGGCGGTCCGGTTCACGAGCAACGTTCTCATGGGCATCCCTTCCATCATCATCGGGCTCTTCGTGTACACGACCTGCGTCCTGTCCGTGGGCCACTTCAGCGGCTGGGCAGGTGCCGTGTCCTTGGCCATCATCATGCTCCCGGTGGTGGCTCGCACCACGGAGGACATGCTGGGGCTGGTGCCCAACGAGCTGCGCGAATCGGCCCTGTCGCTGGGCGCACCGAGGTGGAAGGTCACCACGGGCATCGTCTTCAGGTCGGCCCGTTCGGGGCTCGTCACGGGCGTGCTGCTTGCGCTGGCACGCATCAGCGGAGAGACGGCGCCTCTGCTTTTCACCGCGATGAACAGCCCCTATGCCGTGGAGTCCATCGACCAGCCCACGGCCAACCTCACGGTCACCATCTTCAACTACGCCATGTCCCCGTACGCGGACTGGCAATCCATGGCCTGGGGCGCATCGCTCGTCATCACGTTCGCGGTGCTCGTCATGACCATCGCCACACGGGCCATCTTCAGGGAGAAGCGCGCATGATGCAGATCCAGCAGCAGGCGCTCGGACGCGGGACGGACGAGCAATCCGTGGGCCAGGACCCCGGACGCGGCGATGTGAAGCGCAGCGAGCGCGTCGCGAAGCCGGTGAATCCCAAGATCTCGGTACGTCACCTGGATTTCCACTACGGGGATCACCGGGCGCTCGTGGACAACACCATGGACGTCGCGCCCGGCAAGGTCACGGCCATCATCGGCCCCTCGGGCTGCGGCAAGTCGACCCACCTCAGGGTGTACAACCGCATCTACGAGCTGTACAGGGGCCAGAAGGCCACGGGCGAGGTCCTGCTGGACGGCAAGAACATCCTCGCCCCGGATGTGGACGTCATCGAGCTGAGGCGCCGCGTGGGCATGATCTTCCAGAAGCCCACGCCCTTCCCCATGAGCGTGTTCGAGAACGTGGCCTACGGCCTGAGGCTCCACTACAGACTGTCGGGCAGCGCGCTCGCCGACCGGGTGGAGCAGGCCCTGACGCAGGCTGCGCTGTTCGAGGAGGTCAAGGACAAGCTCGCCAGGCCGGGGACGGCCCTGTCGGGCGGCCAGCAGCAGCGGCTGTGCATCGCCCGGGCCATCGCGGTCGAGCCCGAGGTGCTGCTCATGGACGAGCCCACGTCGGCCATCGATCCCGTGGCTACGGCCAAGATAGAGGAGCTCGTCGAGTCGCTCAAGGCGCAGTTCACCATCGTCATCGTGACGCACAACATGCAGCAGGCTGCCCGCGTGTCCGATCACACGGCCTTCTTCTACGAGGGCCACATCGTGGAGTTCGGCACGACCCGCATGATGTTCACCAAGCCAGAGAACAAGCAGACGGAAGACTACATCACGGGCCGCTTCGGATAATAGGGAGGATCCCTTGACGACACAGACGCAGAGGTTGCACAGGGAGATAGGCAAGCTCAAGAAGGAGCTCATGGGGCTGAGCGCCATGGTGGAGGACGCCCTCCACATGTCCGTCAAGAGCGTGTCGATCCGCGATGCGGACCTGGCCAGACAGATCATCGACCGGGACGTCGAGATCGACCAGATGGAGGTGGACCTGGAGGAGAACTGCCTCAAGCTTTTGGCTCTCTACCAGCCCGTGGCCGTGGATCTGCGCTACATCGTGACGATCCTCAAGATCAACAACGACCTGGAGCGAATCGGGGATCTGGCAGTGAACATCGCCGAGCGCGCGGTCCTGCTCTCGGGCCTGACCGACGCGCCGTTTCCCTACGACGTGAACGGGATGGCCGAGAAGGTCAAGTGGATGCTGCGGGCCAGCCTCGACGCCCTCATCGACCAGGACCCGAACCTGGCGGGCGAGGTGTGCAACGCGGACGACGAGGTGGACGGCATCAACCGACGGATGTACCTCGAGGTCGAGAAGCTCATGCGGGCCGAACCGGATCAGATCGAGCGGCTCATGCTGTCTCTGGGAATCTCGCGCCTGCTGGAGAGGATCGCCGATCACGCCACCAACATCGCCGAGGACGTGATCTACCTCAACACGGGGCAGATCGTACGGCACAGGCCGGAGGACTTCGAGGCCTTGCTCGCCCGCCTCGAGCGAAGCTCGTGAGCGGACAGGGGCACCCCCCCGACGTCGATGATACCCCTGGTATCCGGCCGGGTACGGACATCCGGCCGACCTCGCTTACGCAGTGAGGCCTTTCCCCGACCCCGGGTCTATCTTACCGCACCCGGAGAGACCCCTGATGCACGAACGGCTACGGGTCCCGGGAGAACACGGTGGCCCTGTCGTCGGACGTCACCCTGAACGTCCTGCTCGGCCAGGTTCCCGGGCAGGTTCCCTGACACGGACGCGAGCGACGAACCGGCTGCAGCTCATGTTGGGACGCAGAAACCGGCCGTGGAGATCGCATATGCCCTGATCGCCTCGCGTGTCGCCCCATGCGGAGCTCAGGATGGTCAGCCCCACGAACACCCTCTCCAGCTCGTGCGGGTCGTCGATGAAGTGGGCACAGGTGCCACAGCACCCGTCTGGCGCGAAGGGCGTCAACCCAGGGCCTTCCAGAACCCGTCGAACACGCGCGTGGACAGAAACCATCCCACGGGCACGTTCACGAGAACGCCGATCGTGAAGGCCCAGAAGGGCTTGAGGCCGAACGTGAGCAGATCGCGAAAACGCGTGGACAGGCCGATGCACAGGAAGCACAGCACGAAGGCCCATGATCTGAGCTTCTTGATGGGAGAGATCACCTTCGAGCCGAGCTCGCTCTCGAACCAGTCCGATCCGTAGTGCAGCTGCTTGAGCGCCAGTCGCTGGTCCTCGCTGGCACCCTCGCTGAGCAGCTCGAGATCCGCGAGGCTCATCTTGCCCACGAAGCGGATTTCCTCGGCCCCGGCATCGAATATGAAGCGCAACGCCAGGGGGGGAGGGACCTCGTAGCCCGTGAAGTCCGCGCTGTACTCGTGCTTGTCCACCTTCGACTTGAACGTTCCCCGCACATCCGCCCGACCCACGTGATCGTCGGGCGGCATGGCCGCGATCAGGCTCATGATCACGGACGCCGCGAAGAAGCCCATGACGAACTTGGGGAAGCGCTCCCAGACCACGCCCAGGCCCAGCCTGCCCCCGGGGCCGTCGCTTTTGTCCTTTTTCTCCCAGAACACGACGGAGACGATGGACAGCACCAGGGCCCAGATGCCTATCCAGATGTCCCGGCCGATGACCTTCATCAGGGTGAACGCGTGGATGGGAGCGTCTCCGTAGCGTGCGGCGATCTCCGCCACCACGGCGAACCCGGCCGCATCCGCATACTCCGATGTTCCCACCCAGGCACCAGCCTCGCCAGGGGTGAGGTGCCACCACGCTGTTGGCTCCGTACCCGGTGGCGGTATCATGAACTTCGTGACGAACGCCAGGGTGAAGATCATGACGATGGCCCAGACCGAGACCACGGCGATGCCGATCGAGATGTGGTCCTTGTGGGCCTTGATCGCGCCGCCGATGGCGATGGAGCCCGATACCCCGCACACGGCGCCGCCCGTGCCCAGCACCGCGCCGAAGCGCGGATCGAGCTTGAAGATCCGGGTCGCGGCCAGGTAGATGGTCAGCCACGTGGTCACCGAGACGATCGTCGCCTGCACGAAGGCCACGGGCCCGGCCGTGGCGATGAGCGTCATCGGCAGCGTGGCACCCAGAAGCACGATCCCCGTCTTGATGTAGTACTCGGTCCTCAAGGCCGGCTTGAACCACTCCGGCATGGCCCTGATGTTGCCGATGATCATGCCGATGATCAGGGCCAAAAGCGGGGCTCCCAGATCCAGGCCCTCCATCACCGACCATCCCTCGAGATAGAACATGACCAGGGCACCGGCGAACAGGACCACGAAGCCCAGCGCGAATCGCTTCACGTCGTGTCCCATGATCTTCATGCTCGCCGAGAACACCACGAGAAAGAACGCGAACACCGCGGCGATTCCCGGGCCGTTCTTCACGAAGTCCTTGCCCAGCCCGGAGAAGCTCGACCAGGATCCAGGTGTGGCTGCCAGGTCCTTGAGGCTCGAGCCGGCCCAGAACGTACCCACGCAGGAGGCGATCACCAGAAGCCCGAGCCAGATGGCCCAGTAGTCCTCGGTCTTGAAGATCTTGAGCCCTCCGGTGCTCTTTTCGGCCATGACATCCTCCCTCGAGGTCCACGAAAAACACTAGACCCACGTCGGCGGAATCGTCAAGGCAGCAGGATGGCCGGGGGTGCGCTCAGCAGGCAGCCCTGCGACGCGAGGCGATGAGCGCCACCGCGAGCACGGCCGCGAGCGCGAGGAGCACACCCTCGCGCCGCGGTGCACCCGCGACGGTGCAGCCGCAGCCGGTGGCCGGATCGACCCAGGCGCAGATCGCCTCCGACGAATCCGGAATGCCGTTGCAGTCGTTGTCCAGGCTGCTCGTGCAGATCACGGGCGCATCGGGGTGGACGGCGGGGTTCATGGGAGCACAGTCTCCCTCACAGTCCCGAAAACCGTCGCCGTCGCCGTCGTGGTCGGTCATGGGATCGCAGTCCTCGTCCACGCCGTCGCAGGTCTCCTGTGCTCCGGGATGGATGCCGGCATCGAGGTCGTTGCAGTCGCCCCCGCAGGGCGCGTACCCGTCCCCGTCTCCGTCGGTGTCCTCACGGGTGAGCGGATCGCAGTCATCGTCCACCCCGTTGCATACCTCGACGTTGTCCCCGCTGAAATCGTCACACCCCTGCACGCCGGTCACGCAGCCGTGCGCTCCCTCGGCGCACAGGTCCTCGTCGGGCCCGTCGCAGGGCTCGTCGAACCAGGCCTCGCCGGCACCGTCCGGGGTGGACGGGTTGCAGTCGTCGTCGAGCCCGTTGCACAGGTCGCGGACGTCGCCCGTGGCGTCGGAGCAGGTCTCGACGCCGGACACGCAGCCGTGCACTCCCTCGGCGCACAGGTCCTCGTCCTCTCCGTCGCAGGGCCCATCGAACCAGGCCTCGCCGGTGCCGTCGGCCGTGGACGGATCGCAGTCGTTGTCGATGCCGTCGCACAGCTCGGGCGTCGAGCCCATGGTGTCCGAGCACGACATGGAGCCCGCAACGCAGCTCCCCATGCCCTCGGCGCACAGGTCCGGATCGTCGCCGTCGCAGGGCGCGCCCACGCGGGCGTCGTCCTGCCCGTCGATCGTGGCCGGGTTGCAGTCGTTGTCGATGCCGTCGCAGATCTCGTCGAACTCCGTACCTCCGGTCTCCACGCAGGCCCCGGCGCCGGACACGCACCCGCGCTGCCCGTTCTCGCACAGGTCCGTGTCGGACCCGTCGCAGGGGTCGCCGAACCAGGCCTCGCCGGTGCCGTCGGCCGTGGCCGGGTTGCAGTCGTCGTCCGTCGTGTCGCAGCTGTCCGGGGTGTCGGACGTGAGATCCGAGCACACGAACGCTCCCGAGACGCACTGGCCCGTGCCCTCGGCGCACAGGTCCGCGTCCGGGCCGTCGCAGGGCGCGCCCACGCGGGCGTCGCCGCTGCCATCCGGAGTCGTAAGGTCGCAGTCGTTGTCGAACCCGTCGCAGATATCAGGCGATCCGTCGGGCCCGTCGTTGCAGCCCTGCACGCCGTCCAGGCAGGCCTCGATGCCGTCCGGGCAGCTGTCCGGATCCGTGCCGTCGCACGGCGTCCCGTACCATGTCTCGCTCTGTCCATCGGCCGTGGAAGGGTCGCAGTCGTTGTCGAGCCCGTCGCACATGTCCGTGGTGACCCCGGGGTTCACCTGGTCGTTCCAGTCGTTGCAGTCACCTTCCGCGATGCTGTACCCATCGCCATCGCGATCCGCATCCGGATCCATGAGAAGCAGGATCTCGTTGGTCACGAGCTCCACGCAGTCGTTCACGGTGTCGCCGTCGTTGTCGGCCGTGCCGTAGTCGTCGAACAGAAAGCCGTTCATGATGGTCCGGCCGCCGTTTCCGAGCACGATGAGGGCGTTTCCGTCCGACCAGGTCGCGGTCGTCCCGGCAAGCTCGATGCCCGTGCCGGTCGCCCTCATGAGCGGGCCGTTCCAGCCCCACAGATCCGTGAGGCCGGCCGTGATGTCGGGCACGCTGCCGGGCGAGGTGAACACGGGGTGGGTCGTGTCCCACCTGTACAGGGCCACGGCCTCGTGCACCCCCACGTACACGTACTCGAACGGCGAGGCCAAAAGCGCGAGGGAGGTGGGGTTCCAGCCGGTGGCGATGACGCTGCCTCCCGCATGGATGTAGGTGTCGAGCTCCGTTGTCCAGGCCCCGGTCGGCTCGGTGCTGGGCAGATCGACGATCACCAGATCCCAGGTACCTCCCGCGAGCAGGGTCACGAAGTCGGCCGCGGTCGCGCGGGTGTAGGTGAGAGCGAGATCGTCGAGCGCCGTCATCGCGTGGTGGTACGATGCGTTCTCATCGAAGAGCAGGATGCTCTGTGCGCGAGCCTGGCCGGCCCACGCGAGCACAGTGGCCATGGCCACTGCCAGCACGAATCTCCTCATGGCATTTCTCCTGCCCGGCGTCACTTCGCCAAAAACTCCATGAGCTCCGCGTCGTCCTGGTACATGGCGTGGTCCAGGGCGCTCTTGCCGTCCGTGTCCAGGGCCGACTTGTCGGCTCCCTTGTCCACGAGCAGCTCGACCACGGCAAGGCAGCTCACGTTCTCGGGGCAGCCCTGCACGGCATGGTGGAGCGGCGTCTTGAGAAAGGCGTCCCGCACGTCCGGATTGGCCCCCTTCGAGATGAGGTACTCCACGATGGCGGGCTGGTTGGCCTCGGCCGCGTGGTGGAGCGCCGTCATGCCTCCGAGAGACGCTTCGTTCATGTCCGCGCCCCTTTCCATCAGGAGCTTCGCCACGTCCAGCTGGCCGGCCCGGGCCGCGGCCATGAGCGGCGTGAGCGTCTCCGTGGGATCCAGGTCGCAATCGAGCTTGTGCTTGGTCAGAAGGTGGCTCGCCACGCCGACCTGTCCGGCTGCGCACGCGTGATGCAGCGCGGTGTACCCGGCCTTGTCGGTGGCCAGGGGATCCGCCCCGGACTTGATGAGCTGCTTGACCATGGCCAGATCGCCCACCCTGCAGGCCAGGTGCAGGGGCGTGAGCCCGCCATCTGCGAGCTGGTCCGGTTTCTCCCCCCCCCCGACGAGGGCCTTCACGGCCTCCACGTCCCCGCCCAGAGCCAGAAGGTGCAGCTTGCCCAGTCCCTTGGTGCCCACGGCCGAGTCGATGTCGGCGCCGTCCAGGATGTAGGACCGTGCCTTGTCCCAGCTCGACTTTGCAATGGCCGACCACAAGAGCTGGTCCGTTTCCGAGTCCGTCTTCGAGGCCTTGGCCGTCGCGCCACCCGACGTGTCGTCACCTGGCTCGGGCTTCGCGGGCTTGTCCTTGCCCTTCTTGGGCTCGTCCTTGCCCTTCTTGGGCCCGGCCTTCGAGGCGGCGAGATCCTGGAGCGTGGGCAGCGATGCGATGAGCTTTAAGTCGGCGCCCAGGACACGGACGATCTCGGTGCCCATGGCACCGAGCGCGTCGGTCACCATGACCGAGAGCCCGGCTGCGTAGCCGGAGGCCCCGTCCGGATCGTCCGGCGAAGGCGCCACCGGGCCGAACACGTTCACCGAGATGTCGCTCTCGAGCGCGAGCTTGCCCGAGGGATCGAACAGCGCGATCTTGACGGAGAGCATCAACCTGGCCCTGGGATCCTCCTGCGGTTGGGTCGAGACGACAGGGGCGACACCCGCGGCCACTTGCCCCTGATCCTCGCCTTCCTCCTCTTCCCACTCCTCCTCGTCCGGGATCCAGACCGCGTTCACGAACCCCTCCCCGGGGCTCACGGACGGGCCAAGGACAGGCACGATGGGCTTGTAGCCGGGCAACGACTCGGGCGACCCGGGCTCCGGGGCCAAAGCCGGCTCGACCTGGACCCTCATGCCCGGGCTCGACCTGATGCCCGTCACGGCGACCCTGAGCTCGGGGATGCCCGGCCCTGCCTCGGCAGGAAGAAAACCCATGCAGTCGAGCGACGACACCACCGCACCGAGCACGAGGTTTCGCACCGAGACGCCCGCATCCAGGGTGATGGCTTCGCCCATCATGTGGTCGCCCAGGCCGTCCTTGCGCCAGTCCTCGATGACGTTCAGGTGCACGAGCTTGCCGCTGGCGACGGCCTCGCAGCGCACGACCGGGATCATGGGACGCACCGTCGGGCCGCAACCCGTGGCTGCCAGCGCCAGCACGGTGAGCCAGAGTCCCGCTGTTTCAATGGGATTTCTGTCCGTCATGGCTCTCGTGCAGGGTTTTCTAGCACGTCGCATGATGGTGGGCAACTCGAGATGGCGCATGGCGGCCAGCCCTGCCAGTCAGGCGGTCTCGACCTTGACGAGCTCGTACCGTGTCGTGCCGAGCCCCATCCGCTCGGCGCAGGCGAGCTGCACCGAGCCGTCACGGCCCGGATACGACATGGACTCCAGGGTCTTTCCAGCCCGCTCGCGGATGAGATCGAGCGCTGCCCGGTCGATGGCCACCGGATCGAAGGACGCCAGCACACCCACGTCCTCGCAAAGGGGCTCCTGCGCCGCTGGCAAACAGTCGCAGTCCTTCGTCACGTTCACGACCACCGTGACGTAGCAGATGCGTCCCGGCTTGTCGCGTACCACGGCAGCCGCGTGATCCACGATGCGCTCCTGGAGCTCGGCTCCCATGATGGACCAGCCGAACTTCACGGCGCCGTCCAGGCACGCGGCGATGCACTCGCCGCACCCTATGCACAGGCCCGTGTCGATGGACGCGTGATCGTCCACCGTGATCGCGCCCGACGGGCACCACTCGGCGCACGTGCCGCAGGCCGTGCACGCGCCCACGTCGATCGTCGGATGCTGGCCGTGATGCTGGCGCAGCTTGGCCTTCCTGGACGAGCACCCCATCCCCAGGTTCTTGAGCGCCCCGCCCAGGCCCGTGCCCAGGTGGCCCGTGGCATGGCTGAGGACGAGCATGGAGCGTGCCTGCATGATGGCCGACGCGATGGCCACGGTCGCGAAGTGTTTGCCGTCCACGGCCACCTCGATCTCGTCCGCGCCCACGAGCCCATCGGCCGGCACGAACGGTGCCCCCACCGCCTCCGGCGTGAAGCCGTGCTCGTCAGCCACCATCGCGTGGCCTGGCCCGCTGTCGCGGCGGCTCCTGTACAGCACTGCCGTATCGGTGAGAAACGGCATCACGTTCTGCTTTTTCATGAGCCTCACGAGGGCCGCGACATAGGTGGGCTTGACGAACGTGGTCTTGCCCGGCTCGCCGACGTGCAGCTTGAGCGCCGCGAGGTCCTTCGGCCTGAACGCCCGCGACAGATCGGCCGCTCGCCACAGCGCCCCCAGCCTCTGTCCCACGATCCGAGCGTCCGCGTTCCTGTCGAGATCCACGAGGTACACCTCGCTCATGGCGTCACCATCCCTCGTTCGCCCGGTACGACCGCCAGGCCCAGCCTCACGAAAGGTAAGACACAGGGACCGGCGCTGGCACGTCTCGAACGCGCAACCATCGGTAATATTGTCCTATATCCTACGTCAACCATACTGGCACCACGCAGCACCCGCCGGTCCTTCCTTGCGCCTGCAGATCCCTACCATAGGCTCCATTCGTACGCAATGAGGCCTTTCGGCCCACAGCAAGTCCCACTACAGTGAATGCTATTTACTGCTATATCTCCCATACAGTCGATCATCGCCATGGCCTGCCACATCCACCCACCCATGCTCATCTCATGCGGGATCGCTCGGCCCCCGGGCCTTATAAGCCTTTGCCATGACGAAAACATCCGCCTGCACCTCGCCCACGACGGGACCATGATCGTCGACGCGAAGGATGCTGCAAAGATGCCAGCCGGCCGTTCGGGGATCGAAGAGGCCGTGTCGCACGCCGGTGGTATTTTCCCTCTCATGGCCCACAAAGGGCCGCAAAGAGGAGTTTCACATGACGAGTACGAGCGGAAGTACGAAGGGAACCGGGACCGGAAAAGGCAAGGCAGCGCTTGTCGACGACCTGCGGGCGCAGCTCGCGACCATGGTGCTCGGCGAGGCCATGCACAAGGACGGGCTCACGTTCTTCCCGATCCTGGCGAGCGGTACGGGCGCCGGTGCGGGCGAAAAAGCCGGCGACGCCGTTCCGGCATACGCGCTCCTCTTCGAGGCGATCGCGGCAAAGACCGCGATTGTCGAGGAGGTCGGCGAAGGAGGGCACGTGCCCGAGCTCGTGGTCAAAAACTCCGGGAAAAAGCCCATCCTGATCATCGAGGGAGAGATCCTCGTGGGCGCGAAGCAGAACAGGGTCGTGGACATCACCATGATGGTGGAGGCCGGGCAGTCCGTCGTGGTGCCGGTCGCGTGCGTGGAGGCTGGACGGTGGCGGTA
>JBFYZU010000065.1:0-3368 GCA_041309365.1 Myxococcota bacterium | reverse complement strand
CGTCCCAAGAGCTCTCGAAGAGATTGATCATGGCCATCTGCCTTCCGGCCAGATCGAGCACGAACAGCTTGCCGGGCTCCTCGGTCAGCATCATGACCACGAAGTCCCTGTTCGGCACCGGCACGAACGACTGGAGCCGGCCTCCGAAGGCGAACACGTCGAGGCTGCGCTCGCGCTCGATCTCCACGCTGGTCAGGTCCACGAAGTAGCCCAGGCTCTGGCCGGTGGAGTAGAGGAACGCCTTGCGCCCGTCGTCGAACACGAGGCTCGTCTCCACCGGCACGTCCACCTCCACGGTGGTGACGGTGGTGGTGCCCGGGTCCACCACGGCGAAGGTGTCCGACGTGCGGGTTGTCACCAGGATTTTCTGCGTACCGCCCTTGGTGTAGGAGGACATGCCCGTGGGCGCGTCGTGGGGGTTCACGTCCACGGACAGCTGGTTGAAGGACACGCGGTAGTCGTTGGCCAGTGGCCCGTCCGCTTCCAGTCCCACCAGCGTGGTGCTGAAGATGTCGCTGGAGCTGTCCGAGCGCATGACGATGCGCGTGTTGTGTCCCGAGCCGTCGTTGGAGATGATCACGTCCTTCTCGATGGGCACGATCCGCACCCCGCTGGAAGGGACCACCAGTGGGACCGTGATCTCGGATCTC
This sequence comes from Myxococcota bacterium, assembly GCA_041309365.1. Taxonomy (GTDB): domain Bacteria; phylum Myxococcota_A; class Polyangia; order DRWM01; family DRWM01; genus JAFDER01. The sequence continues at coordinate 2,718 of JBFYZU010000065.1, read as the reverse complement.
TCCAGGTGGTCGAGGTCGAACAGCGTGATGTAGGAGCTGCTGAGCACCAAAGCGAGGTTCTTCTCGACCAGGGCATCGGCCCCCTCCCTTTCCACCAGCACGTCCATCCGCTCCGCCACGACGATGCCCAGCGGTATGGAGCCCAGGGTGCGGATGCTGATGCTGCCCGGGTTCTCCGGGGAAGGCTCCTCGTCGAGGTCCACGACCGAGATGAGGTTGGGGTTCGTCCCCGCCACCATGGACTCGAAGTAGGCGAGCACCCAGCGACCGCTCTTCGACTCTGCGATGTCGGTGAACGGGCTGTCCAGCAAGTACACCTGCGACGTTCCCGTCGCCGCTTCGATGACGTGCAAAGACTCCTTTTCGACCTCGGACTGTCTCACCTCCCCCTCGCGCGCCCCGTGGCAGATCACGAAGAGCCTCGAGCCGTCGCCTGACGGCAGCGCCTTCCAGGCGTTCGCGCCGATCTCGACTCTTAGCACCTCGGGCCGCCCGGAGCCCGCGTCGACGCGCACGAGCTGGACGATCCCGAAGCTATTCGACACGTACGCGATGGCGTCCGTGAGGTGGATGGGGCTACCGTACCTTGGATCGTTCTCGAACGAGTCGTCCCTCCCCTTGTCGCACGAGGCGATCACGACGATGGCCCCCATCGCTGCGATGATTTTCTGTCTCATGGCATCACTTCCCTTCACTCCACGATCCAGTCGTTGAGCTCGAAGCCCGTGATGGTCTGCATGTTCTCGTCCTTGTCCATGAACGTGATGCGCCCGCTCGAGTGTTCTTGGCTCACGAACATCTTGTCGGAGTCGGGCACGTACCCGATGGACACGGGCGGGGATCCGAGCTTGAGCGTGCTCACCACGAACGTGTCCGTGTAGATCACCTGCACCTCGCGCACGTCGATCGAGTCCATGCGCTGCAAGAGGTAGATGCGCGAGCCGTGGGGGTGCACCAGAAACGGCTCGGGGTGCGCGTCCGTGAGCTGCTGCTTCACGTACCCGTCAGAGACCCTGACGAGGGAGTAGCCGTAGCTGTGATCCGCCACGTCCTCGTAGTCCGTGGGATCGAGAGCGGGGCCGATCTCCTTTGCGTGGATGACCGCCAGGATGGAATCGTCCGGCGTGAAGGCCACGGTCTCGACCTTCTTGTACAGCCTGAACACGTCCAGGGTGCGCGCCTCCACGTCGAAGACGCCGATGCGCTCCTCGCCGCTCTGGTTGGAAAACAGCGCGATCCTGGTCCCGTCATCGGAGACCTGAGCCTGGCCCGCGTACAGGCCCACGACCTCGAACGTCTGGTAGGGGACGGTGACCGACCAGGGCAGCTGGATCAGGGCCACCTGGGAGATCGTGGGCATGACCGCCACCGCGAAGTCGCCTGCTGGCGAGAGATCCAGGTCGTAGGGGATGGCCGGCAGCACGATCTCGTGATGCTCTGCGTGGACCAGATCCATGATCCACACGGACGTGCTCTCAGAGTACACGTCGAGCCTCACGATGGCCATGGTCCCCTTGGGATCGATGTCCACGTCCGTGACCATTTCCGCGACGCCGGGCGGGTAGGGCATGGTGGGCAAGAGATCCGGATCCGTGGCCACCCTGTCGAACTCCACCCTGGAGATCCCTGCCCTGGTGACGATGAAGGCGTTCTCGCCGGAATCGTCGAACTCCACCTCCCTGGGCATGTACCCGCAGGTGCGCGTGAAGGACGCGTCTTCGTCCCCGCCCATGTCCACGATGACCACGTCCTGGAAGTTGTCGAGCACCCCGTCCGCTGGCGCCATGGCGAGGTCGAAATCGTGGAACAGCACGGCCGAGGCGCCTGTCGGCGCTATCTCGATCCGGTCGAGGCCCCTCACCGAGGGCAGGGTGTTGACCACGCACTCGGTGAGGGAACTCTTGCGGATGATGGACACGTCCCGGCTGCCCTGATTGATGACCATGGCCGCGTCCACGAGACCGTGCGTGGCCACGCCGAGGGGGTTTCTGCCCACGTTCACGATCTCCAGGCTCAGGGTCTTGGAGTCGATGACCACCACGTAGTCCTCGGCCGAGTTGGCCACGAACACGTAGCGGCCGCTGGCCCTCGGCTCCTTGAAGTCGGCCTCCACCTCGTCTTCGGGCGGCGGCAGTGTGTCCGCCGTGGCGTCCGGCCACGCGCCCGAGTCGAGGCCTCCGTCGTATCCCGTGTCGAAGGCCGTGTCCGGCGAGTACGCGTCCCACCACGTGTCGCCGTTCTTCGCCATCTCGTCGGCGCAACCTGCCACGAGCGCGGCCGCGAGCGCGGACAGTGCAATCGTCGCATCGGTTTCCATGTCCTGCCTCCCGTAGGGGAGCCGGCATCCGGGCGCACCTTTCCCCATGCGTGCAATACCCCTTCAAGCGGGCCCTCACGCCTGTTATCTCGAGTCGAGGACGCGTCCTCGCGCCTCCCTCGTGCCTGCTCCCCGTTCACCGTCTTGCAACAATCCTGCCATGCTGTCCGGATACCATACTGCCAAGGCACATCATCGTGGAAATGAGCGCTTACGCCACTCGGGGCGCGGTGCGGCGCCTCAGAGTCAAGTCAGGGGGTGCGACACGCCTGTCAGCTTGGTCTCGATGCGCAGTCTCGCGTCCGCAATCGTGTGTCGCCGGACGGTGTTTTCCGAAGTCCGTGCCGGGCTCACCCGGCGTCGGATACGGTGAGGACCATGAGGGTGGACTCCATCTGGAC
>JBFYZU010000064.1:0-25188 GCA_041309365.1 Myxococcota bacterium | reverse complement strand
CAGGTAGCCCGCATGCACCCTGTCGTCCATGGACACGGGCGCGAGCACCTTGAGCCTGTCCATGGTGGTGCGGCTGTACACGCCCGTGTACAGCTCGAACCTGGCAGGACGGCAGTCCGGCGGAACGGGAAGATCGAGGTGGTGGTGCACGATCCCATCCATTGCCGGCGGGGCAGGCCGGTCCTGCACGATCCTGCAGTTCTCGCCTTCGTTCGACTCCAGGTGCACGAAGATCCACTCGTCCTGGGCCAGGCCCTGTGCACCGAAGTACAGGTCCACGGGCAAGGTCTGGCCAGGCGCCGTTTCTCGCGGTAGCTCGACGCCCAAAAACGTCACCTGGCGATCCAGCTCGACCCTGTCGGCAGTGCTCATGCCCTGGGGTAGCCCCAGGGCGAGGATCGTGACTATGGCCTTGATCACGCTCGGACCCCTCTCATCCTGTCAGGGATACCATCCAATAGCAAAAATGCCGGATTGATCAACAGGGGGACGGATCACAGCGAGGGCCAGATGGCCACGAAGAAGAAGAAGACCGAGAACAAGAACACGATGCCTCCCAGGCACCCGCACCCGAAGGGCATGCCGTAGCGCAGAGGCTTGCTGTCGCTCTTGATGAAGTAGGTGATGATGGCTGCCAGCGATCCGGCCCACAGGAAGCCCACGGGAGCGGTCACGAGTTGCATGGCGGTCACGCCCTTGCTCTCGGAGTCGGCGGCCATGAAGGCGACGATGGCCGCGCAAAGCACCGTGCCCAGGAAAGACACTACCATCCACAGCGCCGGCCACAGGCATCCAGGCTTCTTCTTCTCTTCGGTCATGGAGATCACCTTTTTCGATGGTGGGGCAGAACCATACACCTCCCACGTCCGGCGGTGAAGGGGGCGCGATGCGAAGAGATCTTCTCCGTGGAGCCTGTGGATCGATGGGGCTGGATCACGGATCTCATGGACGGCACACGGGTATTGTCCTTCTGTGAATGGGGCCTTATGGGATGGTGGGCACCATGATGGAAGAAATGGAAAAGGGGCTGCCGATCGACGGGGTACCGGCGCCGAGCAGGGTGGTCATGGCCGAGGTGCAGCTCATCCTTGCGGAGAAGCGGACGTCTCTGGCCACCCTGCGCACGGGAATCACCGTGTTCGTGCTGCCGCTCTCCGTGCTCAGCGTGCTCGTGGCCACGTCGCGCTTCTACGACCTCATCGCCGTGCTGCACCTCATCATCCCTCTTCTGGTGCTCAGCCTGGGCCTCGCCGTGCTGGCCATCTTCCTCGTGACCCGTGCAATCGTCAGGATCCTGCACCACGACCGGATGATCCAGGAGATCAAGATCAAGCACCGGTCGGTCGCGCCCTTCATCGATTGAACGGACTCACACCTTGTAGAGGAGATCCAGATAGCGCTCCAGCATACCCCCCACCAGGGAGCGGTCGGGCATGGTAGCGGCCATGCCGTACACGGGCGCCATGGTGCCCTTCTCTTGCGGGTGGCTCTTGACGTGCTTCACGGCATCGCGCAGATCCGACACGAACCCGTCGGCCACGCCGGGCTGGGCGTGGCGCAGTGTGCAGCAGATGTGCACGCAGGACGGACGGTGCAGCCCGTTGAGGCTCCAGCGCCGCTCGGTCATGAAGTCCATGACGCGATAGATGTCCATCGAGTCCGAGGCGAAGGCCACGTCGAAGAGCGGGTCTCCGAGGATCCGGAGCTCCGGGATCGACCTAATGCCCCTCTTGATGACGTCCGCGGCCTCGAGGATCCTCCCTGTGGCCTCCATGTAGCCGTGCTCGCCCATCGAGAGCATGGCCGCCCAGCAGGCCGCCGACAGGGCGCCGGGCCGGCTGCCTGCGAGGGTGGGCGAGAAGTACAGGCCGCCGGGCCAGTCCGTGGTCTTGAAGTACTGGTAGCGCCTCATGTCGAGGCCGCGGTACAGCACGACGGAGGTGCCCTTGGCTGCGTAGCCGTACTTGTGCGTGTCAGCGGACATGGAAGTGACCCCCTCGAGCCTGAAGTCGAAGGGAGGTACCGGATAGCCGAGCCTCTCCGCCCAGGGCAGAACGAATCCCCCGAGGCAGGCGTCGGTGTGAAACCCGATGCCCTTTTTGTGGGCCAGTTCGCTCATCTGCTCTATGGGGTCCACGACGCCGTGCGGAAAAGTGGGCGCGGAGCCCACGATGGCCACCGTGTTGCGGTTTACTGCGCGGCGCACGGCCTTGACGTCCGCGCGCATCCGGTCGTCCACGCCGACCTTGACGAGCTTGATGCGAAAGTACTGGGCCGCCTTGTCGAAGGCCGCGTGGGCCGTGACGGGCGCTACCACCTCGGGTCGCGTGATGGCTCTTCGATCCCGGGCGTGATCCCGGTATGTCTTCATGGCCAAAAGGATGGACTCGGTGCCTCCGGATGTGACCGTCCCGCACACCTCGTCTTCCTGCGAGGACGCGTGTACCCGGTCGGCACCCAGCATGTTCGCGGTCATCGACACGATCTCGGACTCGTACTTGTTGACGGAAGGCCATAGATCCGTGTGGAGCGGGTTGGCCTGGGAGCTGATGGCGTAGGCCTCGTTCAAAAACTCGATGTGCTCGGGATCGCCGTTGTAGACCGCACCAGAGGCATGGCCGTCCTTCCAGCGAGGCTCCTCCAGATCCCTGAGCTCCGACATGAGATCGAGGATGTTCCCTCTGTCCAGCCCGGCCTCGGGCAGCCGTCTATGGGTGACGAAGTCCTTGCGGTAGGGCTTCACCGCCTCCTCGAGCTCCTCCATGACCCTGTCGTAGTCCTTCTCGATCCTGTCCTTGACGTACGGGATCCTCTTCATGGCCCTGATGCCCACTGCGAGAGCGCGATCGCGGTTCTCGGCAAACATCTTCTGGACCCTGTCCTTCACGTCCATGTATGCTCCCAAGTCGGGTTTCAGCGCACGCGGTTGAGACGCGCGAAGGTCTTCCGGTTCTTCCTGTAGAGCTCCTGGAACTCGGCGAACAGCTCGTCGTAGATGGCGCGGTTCGCCGGATCGGGCTCGAAGGTGTTCCTTATCCTGACAAGGTCGGGTACTTCTTCAAAGTCGATGTAGCCGAGCCCGACGGACGCGATGAACACGGCGCCTCTGAGGTTCGCCTGGATGGGGTCATCCACCTGTTTGATCCTCCTGCCCAGAACGTCCGCGTAGATCTGGCACCAGACGTCCGAGCATGCGCCGCCGCCGATCATGGCCAGCGTATCCATCCTCCTCTTGCAGAACTTCTCCACCGACCCGAACAGCCACCTGGAATTCATGGCCACGCCCTCGAGCACGGCGCGGATGATGTGCTCCCTGTTGGTCTTGAGTGAGAGGTTGAAAAGGGCGGAGCGCACCGTATGGTCCTCGATGGGAGTGCGCTCGCCATAGAGCCAGGGAAGGAAGATGACCCTGTCGCTGCCTGCCGGAACGCGCCCGGCGATCCTGTCGAAGATCTTGTAAACGTCGGGGGCCTTCTCCCCTGCCAGAAGCTCGTCCTCGTGAGACAGGATGCTGTCGCGTAAAAACGTGAGGCACGCACCGGCCGTTTCCTGCTCGTTCGTGAGCAGGTAGCGTCCCGGGATGGCGGATGGCAGCGAGGCCATGTTGTGCAAGAGATCCGTCTTCTTGAACGGCACGTGGCAGGTCAACCAGGAGGAGGTCCCGATGTAGACGTGCCCCTCGAAGTCGCGTACCGCCCCTGAGCCCACGGACGCGGACTGGACGTCGGGCGAGCCGCACACGACCTTCACGTCACCTCGCAACCCCAGGTCGGCTGCGACGCGTGGAAGGAGCGTACCTACCACGTCCACGCTCCTCTTCAGCTCGGGCAGCTTGCCCCTGTCGATCCCCGCCATCTTGATGAGCCCGTCGTGGTAACGGATATCGTCGATGCGGCGGTTGTCGGTGACCCAGTGGAGCAGCATCGAGTCGTTCGATCCGCAGAAGTTGCCCGTGAGCTTCATGTTGATGAAGTCCTTGGGCTCCAGGAACATGTGCGCCCTGGCGTAGGTATCGGGTTCCTCGTTTTTGAGCCACAGGATGTGGGCAATGGAATCCTTGCCCGCCCGGGTGGGGATCCCGCCCGTGATGGAAACCCAGCGCAGCGCCTTGCCGATGCCGTAGCCCTCGTAGGTGACGGGGCCGCCCGTGACCCTGCGGACGTGGGGCGAGCCGCGCGAGTCCATCCAGATGATCGCATTGCGCAGGTGGCCTCCCTTTCGGTCGACGGCCACCGTGCCGGACCACTGGGCAGTGACCGCCACGGCCACGATGTCGTCCACGGGCACCAGGCCCTTGCACAGGACCTTTCTCGCCGCCTCCACGATGGTGGACCACCACTCGGAGGGGTCTTGCTCGGCCCCTCCCCCGTCCAGCAACGTCACGCGGTTGGGCACGAACTCGTAATCCAGGATCTCCGCCCTGGTGCTAGCAAGAGCGACCTTGGGACCGGATGTTCCCAGGTCGATGGCGAGAATGTACTTCGTGGGTTTCTGGGTCATGCGAAAGACCAGTATGGAAGTGTACCCGTGCGCTCCAGCGAGGGTCAAGCGCACCGGCTCGGGCCGGTATTGATATTCCACGTGCGGTATGGATCCATGGAGCCATGGGCGAAAAGGACGCATGAGCATGCCGTGGATCCGGCTCTCCTGGTCGTACAGGGTGTCCGGGCTGCTCCTCGCAGGCGCCGCCGTGATCTCCGCGCTCGTGTGCACGGCCCTTGTAGTCATGTCCGTGGCCTGCGGATCGGCCGGAGAAGGACCATGCGGGATGATGCTGATGGCGGCGCTCGTGGACGCGGCCCTGTCCGCCGGGCTGCTCGCGTCAGGAATCACCTTCCTCGTGGCCTCGCGGAGAACCCCGCCAGAGCCCGAGGCTCCGGACGTTTCAACGCCGTCCGGCCCATCGCTCCTCGATCCATTGCTCCAGTCCCTGTCGGAGGGAGTGATGACGACCGCACCGGACGGGACCATCCTGTCCGTGAACCAGGCACTGGCCGAGGTTCTGGGTTACGAGCCAGCAGACATCCTGGGCAAGAGGCCGTCCATGTTTTGCTCCCACCACCACGACGACTCCTTCTACGCTGGAATGTGGCAGAGCCTGGAGCGCGACGGCCGGTGGGAAGGCAGGATAATGAACCGCCGCCGCGACGGTGAAGCAGTGGCCCAGAGACTCACCATCACCGCCACGCGCAACGCCTCGGGCGGCAACGAGGGCTACGTGGCCGTGTACGAGGACGCGGCCCGGTCGGAGCGGCTGGAGACGACGGTCCCCGGGGTAGACTGGCACGATCCGCTCACAGGGCTCGCCAACCGCACGATGTTCTCGGACCGGCTCGATGTTGCCGTCGCCCACGCCGGCCGCAACGCCGAGACTTTGGCCGTCGTCTTGCTGGAGATCGGTCGGTTCGCCGGCATCAACGACACCATGGGCTTCATCGTGGGCGATCGGCTCCTCGTGAAGGTCTCGGACATCCTGCGCGGAGCCATCAAGGACAAGGACACCCTGTGTCGCTGGCGTGGGCCCGTGTTCGCAATCCTATTGCCCGAGATGGACAAGCCCGAGAGAGCGGCCCTCATCGCGCGCCGCATCCTCACCGCGCTCGAGCATCCCCTGGACGTGCTCGAGCACAAGATCTACACCTCACCGAGCCTCGGCATCAGCGTGTTCCCGGACGATGGGAAGGACGGCGCCAGCCTGCTCAGGAGCGCGGATCTCGCCCTTGCCCGGGCGAGAGAGCAGGGCAAGAACAGGTTCAGGTTCTACACGCTGGACTTCGAGAAAGAGGCATCCGAGAGGCTGGGGCTTGAGGTCGAGCTGGGCAGGGCGGTCAAGAACTCCGAGTTCGAGATTCACTACCAGCCTCAGATGGGCATCCGGTCGGGCAAGCTCGTGGGCGCCGAGGCGCTGATGCGCTGGCGCCACCCGGTCAAGGGTCTGATACCACCCGGCGTGTTCATCCCCATCGCGGAGGACACGGGGCACATCCTCGCCATGAGCGAGTGGCTGATGTGGACGGGCTTCGAGCAATGGAAGCGCTGGAGCGTGGACGGGCGCATAGACGGCGCAAGGTTGAGCATCAACATCTCGCCCTTGCAGTTCGCCCTTCCGGAGTTCACGGACATCGTCAAGGACGTGCTCAAGCAGCTCAAGCTCGACCCTCGCCTCGTCGAGCTGGAGGTGACCGAGGGCGTGCTCATGAAGGACACGCAGAACTCCATCCAGAAGTTTCAGACCCTCCAGGAATGGGGCATCCACATCGCACTGGACGACTTCGGCACGGGATACTCCTCTCTGGGATATCTCACCCGCTTCACGGTGGACACGCTGAAGATCGATCGCTCCTTCATCCGCAACATTCCGGAGAACCAGGACAACTCGGCCATCGTGGCCTCCATCATCGCCATGGCCAAGAAGCTCGACATCGCCCTGGTGGCAGAAGGAGTGGAAAAGCAGCGTCAGTTGGATTTCTTGCGCGAGCATGGCTGCGACACGGTGCAGGGATACTACTTTTCACGTCCGGTCCCGCCCGCCGAGTTCCTCAACGTAAAGGACCGCAAGCCACCCTGGTCGTGAGGCGCTGCGCCGGCACGCACCGTGACACGGGTCCCACACCCCGACTTGGCAACATGCCGAAATGACATGCACTTGCGCGTGGCACGGCAGTTGCGCAAGACTGGTGGCACGCACGAGAGGTGACACGATGAAGCTTTCCGGTGACACCATGGCGGTGACGCTCGCGCTCCTTCTCCTTTCCGGGTGTTACTCGTCCACGACCGACGAGGGCGACGCGGGCACGGACCCGGGTACGGACACGCACGTGGATCCGGGCATCGATCCAGGCTCGGACACCCACACGGATCCCTGGCACGACCCGGGCACCGACACTTCTCACGACCCCTGGGTAGAACCCAGCGTGGACCCGATCTACGATCCCGGCACGGATTCTGGACCCGCCTGCCCTTCACCCAGCCCGTGGCCGGAAGGCCCCACCGTAGACTTCACTGTCGACGGTACGTCGTGGCCCGGGTGGGTGGACCTCTTCGCGGAATGCACGGTCGAGACCGTCGAGTTCTGGGAGGCGGGAGGCGTATCGGTGAGCCTCTCGTGCTGGGAGGCCGCTGGAATCATCACGCTGCACGATGTCGAGATACTGGGCGAGCCATACCTGTACATCCCCCTCTGGGAAGGACAGCAGGTGCAGTTCCGCTACCTGGCGGATCCTGTCTGGTGGATCAACGAGTGGTTCCGCATCTCCTACTCCTACGACGATCGGCTGATCGTGGGGGGCATGAAGGCCGACGCGCCCAACCCGCCAGTGTACGAGGACTTCTGGTACCCGCTGGGCATCTGGACGGGAACGAGCGAGTGCCCCCTGACCTACGAGCCCTGTTACGACAGCCTGAGGACAGGGCTCACCATCAGCTACGAGGAGAGCATCTACAGTGCGTTCGATTCGAACGAGACATACATCGGTCCATGGGGCAACTACGGGGCATTCGTGGACACGGCCGTGGAGCGCACGAATTTTCGCTGCACCGACGTTCCGTCTTCCTGGTTCACGGCGCTCATCTTCGAGTCGGGCTGGGACTGAACCCGGCCATCATCTTCAAGATGATCGACGCGCCCTTATCGCCCGCAAGGCGCCAGGTGCTTGCAATTCCCACAAACGCTGTACACAGTCGATGCACAGATGGATATCACGTTTTCCGTATCCGGCGTGCAGACGCCTCTTTGGCTGCCTCCTCTTGTCGCCTTCGCCATCTCCATGTTCACTTCCATGGCCGGCGTCTCGGGTGCTTTTTTGCTCTTGCCCTTCCAGATGAGCGTCCTGGGCTTCACGACCCCGTCCGTGAGCCCTACCAACCTGGTCTTCAACATCGTCGCCATCCCCGGCGGCGTGGTCCGCTACGTTCGGGAGGGGCGCATGGTCTGGCCCCTGACGTGGCTCGTGATCGCCGGTACCCTTCCCGGGGTGGTGGCAGGAGGTTTCATACGCCTCGCCTACCTGCCCGATCCTCGGGTCTTCAAGGTCTTCGTGGGTTGCGTGCTCTTCTACGTCGGAGCCAGGATGATCATAGGGCTCGTGCGCTCGTGGAAGCACTCGAAACCGGTCATCGACCCCGCTTTGAAGCGTTTCGAGGTCCGAACGGTCGAGCTGAACCTGCGTCGGCTTTCCTACGAGTACCAGGGCAAGACCCACACGTGCTCCGTGCCAGGCATCATACTGCTGTCACTCTTCGTGGGGATGGTGGGGGGGATCTACGGCATAGGAGGCGGATCCATCATCGCGCCTTTCTTCGTGACCATCTACAGGCTGCCCGTGCACACCGTGGCAGGCGCAACGCTGATGGGCACCTTCGTGACCTCCGTCGTGGGCGTCGTCTTCTACCAGCTCGTCGCCCCATTGTACGCTGGCCAGGCTGTGTCGCCCGACTGGATCCTCGGCGGGCTCTTCGGCATCGGCGGACTTGCGGGCATGTACTGCGGGGCGATGCTGCAGCGTCGCGTCCCTGCCCGTTGGATAGAGCTCATCCTGGGCCTCGTGCTCTTCTACGTCGCCGCGAGCTATCTCGTGCCCTGATCCCCACGCCCCCCAGGGCGACCATGCACCTAGCCGAGATAGACTGTCTTTTCGTTGACGAACTCGCGGATGCCGTGGTGCGAGAGCTCTCGGCCGTAGCCCGATGTCTTGATCCCGCCGAAAGGCAACCTGGGGTCCGACCTGACGAGTGCGTTCACGAAGCACAAACCCGCATCCAGCCGGTCTGCGGCGATGCGCTCGCCGCGCTTCGCGTCCCGGGTGAACACCGCAGCTCCCAGGCCGAAGATGGAGTCGTTGGCCAGAGCCACGGCCTCGTCCTCGTCGCGAGCACGGACGATGGCGGCCACCGGTCCGAACAGCTCCTCGTCGAACGCGGGCATTCCCCGGTGCACGCCGGCGAGCACCGTGGGCGGGTAGTAGGCGCCCTGACCATCCGGGATCCGGCCGCCCAGCAGGAGCCTTGCGCCCTTCTCGACGCTGACCATGACCTGGCGGTGCAGCTCGTCGCGGAGATCCCATCGCGCCTGAGGGCCCACTTCCACTGCCGGGTCCAGGGGATCGCCCATCCTGGCCGCGGCCATACGTTCGACGAACCGACCGGTGAACTCGTCGTGCACGGCATCGAGCACGATGAAACGCTTGGCCGCAATGCAGCTCTGGCCCGAGTTGACGAGGCGGCTCGCCACGCAGGACTTCACGGCCAGGTCCAGGTCCGCGTCCTCGAGCACCAGGTACGCGTCCGATCCTCCCAGCTCCAGTACGGTCTTCTTGATCTGCGAGCCCGAGATGGAGGCCACGCTCTGCCCCGCCGGTGTGGAGCCGGTCAGCGTGACGGCCACGACCCTGGGGTGGCGGATCACCTCGGCAACCCGCCGAGAGCCTATGATGAGGGCCCGAAATGCGGCGCCAGGAAAGCCGGCATCGCGAAAGACCTGCTCGATGGCCAGGGCGCTGCCCGGCACGTTGGAGGCGTGCTTGAGGATGCCCACGTTTCCGGCCATGAGCGCCGGAGCTGCGAACCGGAACACCTGCCAGAACGGGAAGTTCCATGGCATGACGGCCAGGACCACTCCCAGCGGCCTGTGGGCCACGTAGGATCGCCTGGCGTCCGACTCGATGACCTCGTCGGCCAAAAACTCCTCTGCCCTGTCCGCGTACAGATCGCACACCCAGGCGCACTTCTGCACCTCGGCCTTGCCTCCCGACACAGGCTTGCCCATCTCCAGGGCCATGAGCCTGGCATACTCGTCGCTTCGAGCCCTGAGCAGGGCAGCCGTCCTACGCATGAGCGTCGCCCTGTGGTCGAAGCTCGTCTTTCGCCACTCGAGGAAGACCCCGTGCGCCTCGTCGATGACGGTTGCGACATGCTCGGGGGTCATCTCCTCGTACTCCCGGATGACCTCTCCCGTGGCGGGGTTCTCGGAGGTGATCTTCATGCTCTCTCCCTGTTATCGTCGAGGAGGCTCTGCAGCTTCTCGGTGAGGTCCTTGCCCAGCTTCGAGTTTTCGGAATAGTCGATGGGACAGTCCACGAGGTACGGCCTGCGTCCGGCCTGCGCCTCACCGAAGGCGCGCTCCAGCACGTGAAGGAGCCTGTCTCCCCGGTTCACTCGCAGGCCTCCCGCACCGTATGCCTCGGCGTACTTCACGAAGTCGGGATTGCCAAAGCTCATACCGAACTCGGGATAGCCCATGTCTTGCTGCTTGTACCTTATGAACCCGTACGCCTCGTCCCTGACGAGAAGCACGACCAGGTCCTGGCCGAGACGCACCGCCGTTTCCAGATCCTGGCTGTTCATCATGAACCCGCCGTCACCCGCCACGGCGAGCACTTTGCGATCTGGCATGACCATCTTGGCGCCCATGGCCCCGGCAAGCCCCGCGCCCATGGTGGCCAGCGCGTTGTCGAGAAGCAGGGTGTTGTCCATGTAGGTCCTGTACATGCGAGCAAACCAGATCTTGTACATGCCGTTGTCCAGGCTCACGATACCATCGCGGCCCATGACCTCCCTCACGTCCCGGACGATCCGCTGGGGCTTGAGCGGATAGCCGTCCTCGAACTCGGGCTCGTGCAGCATTTCGTCGATGATCTCTCGCAGCATGGCGTGGCGAGCGTTGTCGAACGTCGGCTTGCCGATTCGCTTCCTGATGGCCCACAAGGCGTGAGATATGTCGCCCACCACCTCGAGATCCGGCCGGTAGTAGAGATCCGGCTCCGCCTCCACGAAGTCGATGTGCAGGATCCTCTTGTCCCTGCGCTCGTTCCAGACGTAGGGCGGGTACTCGACGATGTTGTATCCCAGCGTGATGATGAGATCGGCGTCCTCGATGGCACAGTTCACGAGATCCTTCTTGTGCATGCCAAGGCTGAACAGGGACTTGGAGAAGTCCTCCGAGACAACGCCCTTGCCCATCTGGGTGCTCACCGCGTAGATCCCCGTCTGCTCCAGGAAGTCGTAGAGCTGCCTGCCGATGCGCTTGCGGTTGGCCCCGGCAGAAACGATGACGATGGGCCGTCTGGCCTCCCTGATGACCGCGACGGCCCTGTCGATGGCCGTATCGTCCGGCACTGGCCTTCGCAGGTTGCGCCTCGGGAAGGGCTCGTCGTCTGGGATCTCCGAGCCAGCCACGTCCTCGGGCAACTCGATGTGCACGGGCCCGGGCCGTTCCGCCTCCGCCATCTTGAACGCGTACCTGACGAAGCGGGGAATCGTTTCACCCGAAACGATCGTGGTGTTCCACTTGGTGAGAGGCCTGAAGGTGCTCATCACGTCCACGAGCTGGAAGTTCCCCTGCCAGTTGTGGTGCACGGCTTTCTGGCCGGTGATGGCGAGAAGAGGCATCCCGCACAGCCTGGCGTGAGCCAGGCCGGTGACCAGGTTGGTGGCGCCGGGCCCCAGCGTGGACAGGCACACCCCTGCCTTGCCTGTCAGCCGTCCGTAGGTGGCCGCCATGAACGCCGCGTGCTGCTCGTGCCTCGTGACCACGAGCTCGATGGCCGATGTGCGCAACGACTCGATGAGATCCAGGTTCTCCTCGCCCGGTACCCCGAAGATGTACTCCACACCCTCGCTCTCGAGGCACCTGACGAACAGGTCCGAAGCCTTCATGACGCATCTCCTCGCGATCCAGATAATGCCCTCGAGCGGGCTGACACCATCATATCTTCGGGGCTTGCCAGCGTCGACGGCCTCAACGCTGGCGGGAAGGCAGCTTGTGCTCGTGAATGGTGCCCACCTTGGAACCTAGCATTATCTTGAGCTGGTAGAAGTGGCTCACGTCCTGCGGGCCCACGAGCGAGATGGCGCGGCCGGACTTGCCGGCACGGCCCGTCCGGCCGGTGCGGTGCACGTAGACCTCGGGAGAGGTGGGGAAGTTGTAGTTGATGACGTGGGACAGGTCGCTGATGTCTATCCCTCGCGCGGCGATGTCCGTGGCCACGAGGTAGCGCAGGCTCTGCGCCCGCATCCTGTCCATGACCTGCTCACGCTGCGACTGGTTGAGGTCGCTGGAGATGGCCTGGGCATCCATGCCCACCTTCCTGAGGTGGGTCGCCACCATGGCCGTTTCCCGCCTGGTGTTGCAGAAGATGATGGCACTCTCCGGCTTCTCGATCTCGAGCACCTCGATGAGATCGCTGACGCGTGTCATGCCGGAGATCTGATAGCTGTGGTGGGAGATCTCCTGCACCCCCATGAAGTCGGAGCTCAGGCTCAGATGCTCCGGGTCGTTCATGTACCGGGCGCTCAACCTCTTCACGTCGTCCGTGATGGTGGCGGAGAACAGGAGCGTCTGTCTGCGCGCGGGCAGCTTCTCGATGATGGCCCGGATGTCCTCGATGAAACCCATGGAGAGCATCTCGTCCGCCTCGTCGAGCACGAGGATCTCGATGCCGCTCGTGACCAGGGTCCTGCGCTCGATATGGTCCATGACCCTGCCCGGCGTACCCACAACGACCTGGGCGCCCTTGCGCAAGGCATCGATCTGTGGACCTATGCTGGCCCCGCCGTACACCGCCACGGCACGTACGCTGCGGTGGGAGAGCACCTTGTCGCATTCCTCTGCCACCTGCAGGGCCAGCTCGCGGGTTGGCTCGAGCACCAGGGCCTGTGCCCCTGCCCCGCCACCCCTGACGAGCCCCTGCGCGAACGGGATGGCGAAGGCCACCGTCTTGCCGCTTCCGGTCCGGGACTGCACCGTGATGTCCCGTCTCTTCATCATGAGCGGGTAGCAGGCCACCTGCACGTCCATGGGCTCGGTGAACCCCATGTCCTCGAGCGCCCTGAGCACTTTGTCGTCGAGGCCCATGTCCTCGAAGGTCTGCGCTTCGTCCTTGTCCGCCACGGCACCTTTAATGCAGGCGGATCGTCCCCGTGTCAAGACATCGTTTGCGAGCGGCGACCGGATGGCTACTGGAAAGTCGAACGGCTGTGTGCTTAACTGGCTTCTGCCCGTCGAGGGCGCAAGGGGCATGGACGCAACAACCCACAGGCGCTTGTGGCAGATGGCTGGTTCGGTGATCCTCGTGGCATCGGTGCTGGTCTCGGGTCCAGCCCAGGCCCGCGACCCCGATCCGGTGCTGGAGCTCGGCTACTCATCCGTGCTCATGGCCGGGCACGACTTGGATTTCGAGAGCGTGTTGCACGGCGGCGACGTGGGGATCATGCTGCTGTTCGACCGCAAGAACCCCCTCTTCGCCCGCACCACGATGGGATTCGCAGGTACGGGCTGGACAGACCCCGTGACGGGCCGCAAGGGCCACCGGCTGCTCACTTCGCTGACTTTGAGCGTGGGGCTGGGCCTGGGCAACCTGCGCACGGTCATGCCCTTCGTCGAGGTGGGCCTCGGGCCCAAGTTTTTGTTCATGCGGCACGACCTGAAGAGCAAAGCACGCGAGTGGGCGTGGACAATGGGATTTCAGGGGCAGGTCGGCATCGTCTTCAGGATCAAGAAGTTCTTGGGTCTCAAGGTGGGCGTCGGGTTCGAGTCTATCGGCCTGTATTCCAGCGCGGACAACCTCGGCGGCGTCTGGCTCTCGGCAGGGCTCCTTCTGGGGCTGCCCCAGACCGGATACATGCCCCCGCCCCCGCCACCACCACCACCGCCACCACCAGTGACTGTGCCGCCCTACCCGTCCGTGCCGCAGAGCCAGTTCTGGCTGTCCGTGTGGACCATGCTCGACAAATCGGATCCTGCACGACCCGTGATCATCGCCCAGATAGAGAGGGCTCCCGGCTTCGAGGACGAGATCGAGGTCCGTGTCTCCCTGCCGGACGGCTCCGAGTGGGCCATGCAGCCGGCCGGAATGAAGGACATCGAGAGGCTCAAGCTGCCCGTGTTCATGCTCGGGATAGCGTGCGGGTCCAGCTGGATAACCGTCCACGCCACCTCCGGATGGACCGAGCGCCAGCAGAGCATAGAGGTGATCCTGCCTTGCCCGCAGCCTCCGGGGGGCATGTGATGCGCCGGCTTTCACTCGCATCGGTCTGTCTCGCGATGGCCTGGACGTCCCCGGCACTGGCAGACGATGCGCTCATCGACGTGGGCGCCGGCATCTCTTACCTGCACGTATCCACATCGGCGCTCGGGGCCAGGTCGTTCCCCGTGACCGGGATAACGGCCCGCTGGCTCTACCTGGACGGGCGAGGAGAGGTGGGGTTCGGCGGTCGCATCACAGGTTTCGCACCGGCATGGGGAAAGGACACGGACAACCTGGGATTCGACCTGGCGGTGACCGCGCAGTTCAGCGGCGCGTGGAAGGACCGCAAGGTGAACATCCTGCCCTGCGGGGGGTTCTCCGTGGGATTCAGACAGCTATTCCTCGACACACGGTCGCACTCCAGGTACGCCATCAGCGGCTTCGGAGCGGATCTCGAGCTGGGCGTGCACGGCGTCATGGGCGGCAGAAGCGGCTTCTACTTCAGGCTCGTGGGCACTCTCGAGGGCCACCTCCTGTTCCCGGATCCCGGCTGGGTCGGCGGCGCCGGAGCCATGCTGACCATCGGCATCTACATGGACTGACTCTCCCGTGAGCTCCCCACCCCCCTCGAAAAAGCCCCTCGTGGTACCAGGTTGGGTCAAGGCAACCGCCGGCATCGTCATCTCCGTCGCCGCGCTCGTCTTCGCAGCCCGCAACGTGGACTTCGGCAAGGCCATGGAGGCCTTCGCCCGGGTGAACTTCCCCCTGTACGCCGTGAGCATGATCTTCTACCTGGGCACGGTGGCGGTACGCGCGGCTCTGGTGAAGGTCCTGCTCGGGTTCAACCCCAAGGTCACATACGTGGGTACGTTCGAGAACCTCATCCTGGGCTACTTCGCCAACAACATCCTGCCGCTCAAGATCGGCGAACTCGTGCGCACGGGACTCATCACGCGAGAGGCGGGCATGTCCTTCTGGTCGGGCCTGAGCGCGCTCATCATCGAGCGATCCATGGACGTGGCGATGATCCTGCTCATCGCGGTCGGCACCTCGTTCATGCTCCCCCTGCCGTCCGAGGTCGTCATCTCCGTACGGGCCCTGGGGGCCGGATTGCTCGTGCTCTACGCCGCCTTCGTCCTGTTCGCGGTGGCACGCAAACGCGGCTGGCGCGTTCACGAACGGCTGCTGGCCAGGCTGCCGGATCCGGTGGGCCCCTGGACAACGCGCACCATGGAGCAGTTCGCAACGGGCCTTGGCGCGCTGGGCACCGTTTCCGGCTTCGCGAAGACAGTGCTCCTCGTGATCCTGTTCTGGGTGGTCGCGGTCACGGGCTGGCACCTCAGGCTCACGGCCTTCGGGCTCGCCGAAACGCCCGTGACCGCGCCGTTCGTCATGGTGATCGTGGGTCTGGGAGTGTCGGTTCCATCTGCGCCGTCCTACGCGGGCGTCATGCATGCAGTCATCGTGTTCGCCCTGGCCACGTTGGGCATCGAGAGCGACCGATCCTTCCCCTTTGCCGTGTTTTTGCACGCGGTGGACTTCGCGTTCATGGGCATCCTGGGAGTGAGTGTCATGGCCAGAAAGAGCCTGACGTTCACGAGCATGCGCCAGGCTGCCAGCGAGCAGCCCGACGACGGTGCCACGAAACCATGACCGATCCGCACCATCGCCCGGGAATCGCTCCGGCGCCCGGGAGGCGAAGCCGCGTCATCCTGCTGGGCGCCTTCATCTTTGCTCTGGCGCTGGGGCTGCTCGTCTGGTCCGTGCTCGTGGGCCCGCGAGCCTGCTCGTCCTGGCTTTCGGTCAAGGGAGGTCAGCCTCCTGTAGGCAGGCAGTAGGGGCCTCCACCGAAGAACGGCAGGTCCATGCAGTCGTAGCCCTCGTCGAGCCTGCAATCCTCGGAGAAGTCGCAGTCGAGCAGACACAGGCTGTCGAACCACACGTCCACACAGGTCCCCTCAGGACCGCACTCCGTGTCCGAGCTGCAGCTGGCCGTGCAGTACCCTCCAGGGAACGAGAGGAATCCCAGAAGGTCCATGGCGCAGTAGCTCATGGGTGAGGGAACGGCCCCGCACTCCCAGTCGCCCGTGCACCCGTCACCCAGGCCTCCCACAGGAGGCACGTCCTCCTCCGTGAGAGTATCGTGCCAGCCCGTATCATACCACGTGTCGTACCAGGGCGTGTCCGACCACGTATCGTACCAGCCCGTGTCGTACCAGGGCGTGTCCGACCACGTATCGTACCAGCCCGTGTCGTACCAGGGCGTGTCCGACCACGTGTCATACCAGCCCGTGTCGTACCAGGGCGTGTCCGACCACGTATCGTACCAGCCCGTGTCGTACCAGGGCGTGTCCGACCACGTGTCGTACCAGGGTGTATCAGGCCAAGTGTCCGGGATGGTCGTGTCTGGTACGCTCGTGTCCGAACCTGCGTCCCCGCCATACATCTCCACGGTGCTGTAGCACCCGGTGAAGGCCATGAGCGAAAGCGTCACCAGGAGGAGGGTACCTGCCGTCGATATCTTCATGATCGGGATCGTAGCACACGTCCGACTTGCACGCATCGACACCTTGTTTTCTTGTGGTTGACGGCGAGGCACGACTCCTTGGATCGATGCATGGCAGGCCAGCAGACCAGCAGAGAAGAAGGAGGGAAAGATGCGCAGGCGCTTCACGCACAGAAGGGTCGCCCACTGCTCAAGCGGTTGCATGGGCCGGTCCTGAGCAAGACATGAATCTGCTCGATCTGGCAGCGAGCCCCCGCGCTTCACTGCCCCGGCCCCCCTTGGTCACTGCCACTTGAAGAGCTTCACGGCGAGCAGGTATCCCACAAGGGCCCAGAACGCGAGCACGGCCACCTGGGTCCAGGTCGACCAGATGGAAGCGCCGTCGTTGATGATGGCGCGCAGTGCGTCGTTGAACGCTGTAAGAGGCAGAAGACGGATCACGGGGTGCAGGAAATCCGGAAATCGCTCGTACGAGAAGAAGGATCCCGAGAGCAGCCACATGGGCAGCATGACGGCGTTCATGACTCCCGAGGCCACCTCCGTGCTCTCCGAGCGCGATGCAACGAGCAGGGCCAGGCCCGTGAAGCTGGCTGCGCCGGCCAGAGAGACAAGGATCAGCCAGACCCATGACCCGTGCACCCTGACGCCGAAAACGAGCCACCCGAAGGCCACGAGCGCTGCCACCTCGGCAATCAGGAACACCAGCCGCGAGAAGAGATAGGAGAACATGTAGTGGGAGCGGCTCATGGGCGTGGCCGCAAGCCTCTTGAGCAGCTTTCGCCGTCTCGACAGCACCACCGAGTAGCCGATGCCCCACATGCTGGATCCCATGACGTTGAGCCCGATGAGCCCCGGGATGAGGAAATCGATGTAGCGGCCACCCTGCTCGGACACGGTCTCTTCGCTCACGTCGGCCACGTCGGTCCTGCCCAGGGCCGACTGCACCACCATGTCCGCCTCGAGCCTCGCGGCCCTGCCCTGGGGCCGCGCCGCGTCGTAGCGATACGTGACGCTCATCCTCCCGTCCTCCAGGACGGGCACGATCACCATGTCCACCTTGCCCGAGCGCAGGGAGGCACGCGCCTCCTCCTCGTCCATCCTCGTGACCTCGACCCGGTCAGCACCCTGCAGGATCCGCTCCATGCGCGCGTCCGCGTCCGTCCGCCCCACCAGGGCCACCCGCGCGGGGTCCGGAGGCCTGGCACGAAACGCGATACCCAGCCCCACGGCCAGGAGCACCGGAAAGCCGAAGGTCCAGAACAGGGCCCCTGGCTCGCGCACGAACTCGCGGAACCGGGCCAGGGTGAGCTCCACCAGGGGATGCGAGTGATCCCTCGCCATCACCCCTCCCTCAACCCCTTGCCCGTCATGTGCACGAAAACGTCCTCCATCGTGGGCTCGCGTGTCGTGAGCGAAACGACCCTCGACCCCCTCCGGTCGAGCTCGGCGATGAGAGCGGGCAATGCCTCTCCGATCCCGCTGATGGCCAGCCGGTACATGTCGTCGCTTTTACTGACGCGACCGACGCCCGGGAGCACTGCCAGCGCGGCATCGTCGAGAGGCGGGTCTGCACGAAGCTCCACCATCTGCTGGGCGCCGAGCGAGTCGACGAGCTGGTGCGGGGAGCCCTCGGCCACCAGACGGCCCAGGTCGATGATGGCCACCCGGTCGCAGAGCCGCGCAGCCTCCTCCATGTAGTGCGTGGTCAGGACCACCGTGCCTCCCTTCTCGCGGAACCGCTCCACCACCTCCCATATGCGAAGCCTCGCCTGCGGGTCCAGCCCCGTTGTGGGCTCGTCCAGAAAGAGCAGGTCCGGGTCGCCCACCAGGGCGCAGGCGAGGGCCAACCTCTGCCTCTGCCCGCCTGAAAGCCTGTCCACTGCCGCGCCGGCCTTTTGTGTGAGGCCTAGAAGCTCGATGACTTCGTTCACCTCCCTGCCTCGCGGGTAGAAGCTGGAGAACATGCGGACGATCTCCCTGACGGTGAGCTTGTCGGCCAGCTGGGTCTCCTGCAGGGCCACGCCGATGCGCGTCCTGAGCTCCTGGTCGCGGCCCTGTCCCCAGCGCATTCCCAGGATCTCCACCTCGCCCCGGTCGGGCATCATCAGCCCTTCGAGGATCTCCACCGTCGTGGTCTTGCCAGCACCGTTGGGCCCTAGCAGTCCCAGGCACTCGCCCCTGAGCGCCACCATGTCCAGGCCGTCGACGGCCACCACATCGCCGAAACGCTTGACGATGCCCGAGCAGCTAAGGGCCATGACATCTTGCGTCAGGTTTGTACTCGTCGTGCGAGGCTCCATGGGTCCGGTGGCTCCGAGGCTCCACATACAGAGCCCTTCTGCCAGGATGACACAAGGCCCTCCAGTGGAAGAACCCGGCCGTCAAACAGGTCAGAGGCAGTAGTTGCCGAGCGCGTCGCCGGCCCAGCCGCAGGTCTGGTCGCACAGGGTGCAGTCGCGGTCGCGGATCACGCCGTCCGCACACCAGCGGGCGTGCTGGTGCCCGTCCATGTCGACGCACTCGCCCACGAAGCCCAGCAATGTGCACTCGTCCACGCTCCCAGGTGGGACGCAGCGGAAGTTGTGGTCAGCGTTGCGGTCGCACACGTACCCGAAGGACGCGCAGTCGTGGTACAGGACGTCCTCGCCCTCGCACCAGATGGCAACCTGCCCATCGCAGCGGCCCTCGAACGTCTCGCCGTTGCAAGGTGGGGGAGGCTCGATGCAGCGCATGTTGCCGGTGCCCTCATCGCCGCACACGTACCCGAAGTCGGCGCAGGCGTGGGTCCAGATGGTATCGTCCTCGCACCAGATGGCCGTTGTGCCGTCGCAGCGGCCCGCCAGCGTCTCCTCGGCGCAGGGACCCACGGGCAGGTAGTCGTCCAGCCAGTCCACATAGGCATCCGTGCGCGGGTAGAAGGTGAGTCCCACGCAGCCTTCCTCTCCACTGGACACGACGCCCATGACGTGGATGCCCTGGCCTGGGATGTCGAAGAGCATGGGCCCGCCAGAGTCGCCCGAGCAGATGCCCGTGACATCCTGTCCGTCCGTGGCGTAGTAGAGCGCCTGCTCCCACACCACGGGCATGGTGGTCCACCACCTGCGCGTGTTCCAGCCTCCATCCTCTGTCGTGCCGTAGCCCACGGCCTGGATGATCTGGCCGGCCAGCACGTAGTGCTCGACGTTGATGGGGATGGGCTCCACGCCCTGGGTCCTGGCGTCCGCATCAAGGATGAGAACCGCGATGTCGTAGGGCGGCGACCCGTAACCGCCCGAGGAGCCCGCGTAGTCGGGGTGGATGTGCCACTCGTGAGAGCTCAGTGAGAGCTCGGGCGGAAGGTACGTTGCTCCCGAGAGGAAGTTCACGGTGTCGCCTGGGCTCAGATTCTCCACGCAGTGGGCTGCCGTGAGCACGACCCTTGGCGCCACCACAGTGGCCGAGCACAGGCCCGAGAAGGACAGGTTGAGCGCACCTATGGCCTTGAGCTGTCCATCCGTGAGGGTCATGATCTCCGGGTGGTCCACCCCGTAGTAGATGTCCTGGTCCAGGGTCTTGATGTCACCGCACACGTCCGTGCCTTGCGAGCCCTTGCTGCTCGTATGACACGAGGCCAGAGCGGTCAAGGTGCCCAGGATGACTGTCAACCGTCCTATATCGTTCATCATTGCCTCCTGAACGGACAGAAATCGCAAACGCAATCGCCAACCCTGTCTTCTCATGTGCGAGCTTGATGGCGATCGGTTACAACCCTGCTGTATGAAATCATACGACCGGCCGACTCCGGCGGCAAGCAGGATGACGGCACGGGATTGGCGACCGGGACGGCTCACCCCACGAGCGAGATCCGGATCGTGTCTCGCCGCGCGCTGGCCCTGTCCAGCCTCACTTCGACGGTCTCGCCCTTGCGATGCGCTTCTGGGTTTCTGGTGCGCAGTGCAACCTCCGTGGCGAAGTCCAACAGGTGAACGATGATCCTGTCCGACATCCTGTCCACCACCACACCGGCGAGCACCCGGCCCGCCACGTTCTCGGCCAGGTAACGGAGCAGGAAGTAGCGCTTGCGGCTGCGCTCGATCTCCTGTCTCGCGTCCGCGGCCGGTCCAGCCACGAGCAGGATGCTACGGATCTGCTCCTCGGTCAGGGCCTCCATCAGCGACGGCGGGTGCAGCGCGCACCCGAGCTGGTGCTGCACGACAAGGTCGAAGCTTCGCCTGATGGGGCTCGTGGCCAGGGTGTAGGCGTCCACGCCCAGCATGAAGTGCCGGCCTGGTTCGGTGGAGATCCTGCTGGGAGGCAGCATGCGTCGAGCGGCCAGTTCGGCCACGGGCCCGCCAGTGGCAGTGTCGGGCAACTCGTCTCCCGGCTCCGGCTGGGACCTGTAGATCCCCGCAAGGCCCGATTCGCGAAGAGTTCCTGCCGCGAGCCTGTTGTAGAGGATGGCGCACTCCGAGACGAGCACCTGCGAGGGAGATGTGGCCCTGGAGACTTCCACCCGTATCTCGCCCTCCGGATCGAGCCTCACGCTCGTCTCGGGCAGCCTCAGGTCCACGCCTCCAGATCCCAGCCGCCACCTCTTGAGCATCTCGCCAATTCGGACCAGAGGCTCGAGCACAAGATCCCCGGACTGCGCCAGCCCCGCCGCCTTGTCGTAATCGAGTCGCCTCTCAACGCGCAGCATGGAGGGGACGAACCTGTGCTCGCCCGGGACGCCGTCCGGGCTCACCGAGACGAACAGACTCAGCGCCGGCCTGGTCTCACCCTCGTCCAGGCTGAACCCGCCCTTCCCCAGCACGGGGGGGAGCATGGGAAATGTGGCGTCGGGCATGTAGAGCGTTGCGCCCCGGCCCATGGCCCCGTCCCAAAGACAGGTGCCTGGTCTCACCAGCGACGCAACGTCCGCTATGTGTATCCCCACCTCCCAGCCGCGATCGAGCGCGCGCACGCTCAGTGCGTCGTCCACTTCCACCGTGTACTCCGAGTCCACGGTGACCGAGCCCAGGCACCTGGCGTCCTCGCGCCATCCTGGCACGTCCGCGGCCGCGATGAGCCGGTCGCGCAGGGCCGAAGCCTCGTCCAGCAACTCCTCGGAGAAGTCGCCGTTCACGCCATGACGCAGTAGATCGAGGTTCTCGTCGACGGACAGCACGCCGGCCTGCACGAGCAGATCGAAGGGCCCGTACTGCGGGTGAACATCGGCTCGGCGCAGCACTTCCATGGCCTCGGCCCCGCCCCTGGCGTCCGGGCCATGCACGGCCACCTCCCTGAGCCCGTTCACGAGATCGAGCCACTCCCCGGCGTCCACCCCGGCGGGAGTCACGCCCGGGGTCAGCCCGGCGCGCACGGCCGCGGCCAAAGACTCTAGTCGGCCCTCCTTGCGCTCGTGGTTGCGCATTCGGGAAATCCTCTCCGTGACCCTCTCGACTGGCTCCGCCACGAGCATGTCCTTGCGCCGCGAGAAGTGGATCCGATCGCCGAGCAAGGCCCAGAGGAGCGCCGCGGCCTGCTCGAACGACGGTTCCTGCCCGAACCATGCCTTCACCACCTCCGGGGGGGACATCTCGCCCGAGTCCAGCATGAGCTCCCAGATCTCCTCCACGGGCAGATCGGCGGCAGCCTCCTCCAGCCTTCGCATCCAGGTGCGAGCCATCTCCCTGGGCGCGGCCACCCCCACATGAGGACCTACGGCAAGAATGGCCGACGCCGCGATGCTCAGCCTCTTGCCGTCGGCCGTGAGGATCTTCTCCCCGTCATGGATCCCGGTCTCCACGCGATCGCCACGCAAAAAGATAAGGACATGTCCTCTCGACTGGGTCACGCCTTGCGCTAGCTCTTGCAGGCCTGCTCGATGGCGCTCGCGATGGACTGGGCCTGGGCACGGATCCGTTTCCTGTCCGGGCCTTCCACCATGACCCTTGCCTTGGGCTCGGTGCCGCTGTACCTGACGACCACACGTCCCTCGTCACCGAGGTCCTTACGCACCGCAGCCACGAGCTTCTGCACCGCAGCAAGCCTGTCGAGAGGCTTGCGCTCCTGGACCCTCACGTTCACGAGCACCTGGGGCACCCTCTCGAACACGGCTCCCGCGAGCTGCGACAGGGGGCTCTTCTTGGTGAGCATGATGCTCATGATCTGCAGCCCGGCCAGCATGCCGTCTCCCGTGAGGGCATGGTCGAGGAAGATGAGGTGTCCGCTCTGCTCGCCACCCAGGTTGTAGCCGTGCCTGAGCATTGTGGCCGCGACGTAGCGGTCGCCCACGTCGCACCGTACCACTCGCCCCCCGGCCGCGTTCATTGCCCTCTCCAGACCGATGTTGCTCATGACAGTGGCCACGAGCGTCTTGCGCCTGAGCTTGCCTTCCCCGAGCAGGTGCAGCCCGCACAGGGCCATGACCGCGTCGCCGTCCACGATGCGCCCCTTCTCGTCCACCACGATGACCCTGTCCGCGTCGCCGTCCAGGGCCAGCCCGATGTCCGCCCGGTAGCGTGTGACGAGCGAGGCAGCCACCTCGGGGTGCAGCGATCCGCACTCGGAATTGATGTTCGTGCCGCTTGGCTCCACGCCCGTGGTGATCACCTCCGCGCCCAGCTCCCTGAGCACCGTCGGAGCGGTCTGATAGGACGCGCCGTTGGCGCAGTCGACGACCACCCTGAGCCCTTCGAGCATCATCCCGCGGGGGAGCGAATGCTTCAGCTCCACGATGTAGCGGCCCACCGCGTCGTCGATACGGACCATCTTGCCCACGCGGTCGGCAGACGGCCGCTCGAGTCTCCCGTTGCCGTCGATGAGCTCCTCGAGCTCCAGCTCTTCCTCGTCGGTGAGCTTGAGCCCGTCCGGGCCGAACACCTTGATGCCGTTGTCGTCGAACGGGTTGTGGCTCGCAGAGATCATGACGCCCGCGTCCGTGCGCATGCTCGTCGTGAGGAATGACACCGCCGGAGTGGGGATTGGGCCCGTGAGAAACGCCTCACCACCCATCGAAGCCACCCCCGAGCTCAGGGCCGTCTCGAGCATGTAACAGGAGAGCCTCGTGTCCTTGCCCAGCAGGACCCTGGGCCTCCTGCGATCGGGGTGCTGCATGCGGATCCTGGCCACGATGGCCCGTCCTACTCGCAGGGCCATCTCGCCGTCCATGGGATGCTCGTTGGCACGCCCGCGGATCCCGTCCGTGCCGAAGTACTTCTTCATGATCGCCGTGGTCTTCACCATGGAGGCGGATACTAGAGCAAGGTGGACATCCTGAAAAGGCGGCCCGTCGCCAGAACCTTCAGAACCGCTACTCCCCCTGGCCCTTGGAGTCGTCGTCGTCCTCACCCTCGTCCTCGGCCTCGCCCTCGTCTTCGGGCGGCGGTTGTGGCTTGTCCTTCTTCTTGAAGGTGGGCGGTGGACCGTACTCGTCTGCGAGCTTGGCCTCCAACTGGTCGAGGAGATCCTGCTCGACCCAGGATGGGAGCTTGTTCATCTTGACCCGGGCGTTGACCGCGTAGCCCTCTTCCTCGCTGGTGAGATCCATTATTTCGATGGATGCAGGGCTCTTCACCCCCTGGTACTCGTAGCTGAACAGGATGAAGCCAGTCTCCTTGTCGGCCTCCTCGATGGGGCAGCCGAGGTCGATCTTGAGCATGCGGTAGGCGGCCTTGTACACCCATCCGTACGGGTAGGCAAAGTTGCGCTTCTCCTCGGCACTCGCCGTCCAGGGCGCGGCGAGCTGCCCGAGCACGACGACTGCCACCAGTGCCACGGGCACCCATAGCCCCCCCATGTGCCTCCACAGGCGCCTTGCTCCCCCCCAGGCTCTCCACACGGACGGCATGCGCACCTCCCTGGTGACATGACGATACTATCCGTTATCGAGCCACGGGCTCCAGAAACTGGAGGGCCAGACACGGGAGGTGATAAATGACGAATTGGTCATTGATATCAAGAAGATGGAACCGTCATGACCTCTCTCCCGGCGCACAGGCGGCCCTTGAGCCACTCCAGGCCTACGAAGAACCAAGCCGAGATGGCCAGAGCGGCCACGAGCTTGGGAGCAGTGAGGTAGGGCCAGACCACGAACGCTCCGATGAAAGTGCCCAGGAGGATATGACGGATGAGCTTCAGCTCGATGCCTCGATGATTGCGCATCCAGCCGATCCCCCAGGCCAATGCGGTCATGACGGCGAACAATCCTCCCACCCAGGCGAAGGCCTGCACCGGGGTCATCGCCCGCTTCATCGAAGGAAAGCACCCCGCGAACCAGGCGCATCCGTAGACCAGAAACAGGTGCACGAAGTAGATCGCCAGGGAGTCTTTCGAGAGGATGAACGAGAGCCGGGGCAAGACCAGCCTGTAACGGCCCAGCATGTACAACAGGCAGATGAAGAGCATGGCGAAGCCACCACGCGAGAAGATGTTTCCCGGCAACATGTACTTGTGCTGCGAATAGGGAAAGAACCCGCCAGGCATCCAGCTACCGATGGCGTGCTCGAACAGGATGAGGAGGAGGCCGATCCCCATGCCTGCCACGAAGACCTTCCACTCGTCGCCCTTCTGCCTTCGAACCCAGAACCAGTATCCCAGAGTAGCGCCCGTCAGCAGAAAGCTCATCCACGGGATCAGCGGGAAGGTGGACTTGTGGTACATGTTCACCACCACTCCGACCTCCACGGGCAACATGGCATCCACCTCGGGCCTGAACGTGACGGTGCCCAGCGCAATGACCACGAGGTAGCCGGCGAGGGT
>JBFYZU010000063.1:0-7526 GCA_041309365.1 Myxococcota bacterium | reverse complement strand
TCTGGGACTACGCCAGCCCCGGGCGAGTCAGGGAGGCCTACGACCTCGGCCAAGAGGACGCGAAGCGGTTTCTGCCCTGCCTCGAGAAGTTTCTCGGCAACGGTCGATGACGATCCGGGTCGCGTCGCATGACCTG
Source organism: Myxococcota bacterium (assembly GCA_041309365.1). GTDB lineage: Bacteria > Myxococcota_A > Polyangia > DRWM01 > DRWM01 > JAFDER01. The sequence goes on along the minus strand of JBFYZU010000063.1, from coordinate 7,390 downwards.
GGTGTGACGACCCCGGGCTCATCGGCATGGGCAGGGTCGGATCAGGGATGGGTGTTGGTGATGACGAGGCTCACCGGGCCGCCGGACGAGGAGTAGCCCTCGACGAGCAACGTGACGGTCAGGGTGGAAAGGCCCGTGTTGGCGATGCTGGCGGACTCGGTGAAGTCCCAGTAGTCGAGGCAGGAGCCGGACGAGCAGGTGGCCAACCTCTCGATGACAACGTCCGTGCCCGTCGTCTCGGTGAGCGTGAACGTGTTCCCCGGGGGCACGGACGCGACGAACCAGATCTCGGCGCCGTTCGCATAGCCGCAGCCCGACGGCGGCTCCCACAGGTTCACGAAGTCGTCGAGGTCGCCGCTCCACGTGCTCGCGCTCGTCACGTCGATGGCACGAGAGCACATCGAGCCGGGAAACGGGGCCAGGCTGCCCTGCTCGAGGCTCACGGGACCGTCCTCGTCGCCGAAGTAAGCCTCCACCACGAAGGTGAGAGTCCTCGCGGCGCCCGAGCCGTTGTAGATGGCCAGCGCCTCGTCCAGGTCGTGATACTCCGTGCACGTGGCCGAGGCGCAGGAGTCCAAGAGGGCGATGACCACGTCGGTGGACGTGGTCTCCTCGAGCCGGAAGATCTGCCCCGCCGCCATCGTGGCCGTGAACCAGACCTCGGGCCCGGCGCCGCTGCCGCATCCCGACGGAGCCTCCCACAGGTTCGCGTAGTCCCCGTAGTCGCCCGTCCAGGAGCGCAGCGCGCCGATGTCCAACGCGTCGTCGCAGGAGCTGCCCGGCAAGGGTGGCCCGTTCGCGACGGACAGCGTCACCACGCCGGTCTCGGACTCGAAGTACGCCTCCACCACGAGGATGACCGTCACCGGGGACGAGGAGTCGTTGAGATAGTCGAACGACTCCACCATGTCGGACGACCACAGGCAGCTCGTCGTGCCGCAGGAGGCCACCCGGTGCAGGACCACGTCCGTGGAGCCGATCTCCGAGACTGCGAGCAGGTCGCCGGGCTGCACCGTGGCGACGAACCAGATCTCGCGGCCGTTTGCCGTGTCGCACGATCCCGAGCCGGACCAGGCGTTGCCGTAGTCGGACAGGTGGCCAGTCCACGTGCCAAGCCCCGTCAGGTCCACGGGGTAGGCGCACTCGCTGCCCGGCCTGACAGGAGGCCCGTCCGTCGAGGTGTCCGCGATGGAATCGATCGCCGTGTCCGGCAAGGTGTCGGTGACCGTGTCGGGCGGCGGGTCCTCCACGAGGTCCACGGGCACGTCCACGGGCACGTCGTCTCCCGTGTCGTCGGGCGTGTCCGGCAGGACGTCCGCCTCCGTGTCGGGCAGGCCATCCGGCACGGCGTCCAGCGCCGTATCGGTGGTCACGTCCGAGGTGGTGTCGGGCTCCGCGGAGTCGGTGACCGCGTCGTCCGAGAACCGGCTCGAGGACTCGCACCCGGACAGGGCGAGCATGACCGCCACGGCGGCCGCAGTGCGTGCGTGCATGTTTCCCTCCCAGAACATGGGGCACATCATATGGCACGTCGGGCACGGAGGCCAGCGTGCGTCAGGATCCTGACGGACCCTGCGGGCTGCCGGCCGGCCCGGCACCTCGTCTTTCGACCGGGCTCGAGGCCGGACTTTCGCGAGCAGGCCAGGATCCGGGGATCGCCTCCGGCAGCCGCGTCCTTCCGAAACGCGCTTGGCCGCGACGAGCCGGGCAGGTAGAGTCGTGCGAAAGGTGAGTGGGGAGCACGACAGCAGGCCCTCGTATCCGACCACCCATCAAGATGGAGGTCGTCATGAGCACGACGAGGCATCTCGCCGCGGTCCTGGCTTTTTTCACGTGCCTCGGCTGCGGAGGCGAACCCGTGCAGGTCGACGAGCCCGAGGCCGCACAGCCCGGACACGGGGGCGGTACCTCGACCGGGACGTCCGTTGCGCCGGACGTGGATGACGACGCCCTGGACCCGGGCACGGCGCCGGAGACGGCCGAGAAGGACCCGCCGCCAGAGACGTTCGACGAGACCCCCGCTCCCCAGCTGACTTTCGAGCAGAAGACAGCCCTGGACAAGCAGGCCAAGCTGAAGTTCGACGAGGTGGAGAAGGCTCTCGAGAAGTTCGAGAAGTACGAGCTCGACTCCAACAAGGAGCCCGCCGACCTGGCAGAGCAGATCAAGAAGATGCAGCAGACCACGGCCGATCTGGTCGCAAAATACACGGAGGTCCTGGAGGTGGGCTCGCCCTCCTGGAGCGTGGCCGCCCTCTTCAGGACGGGTTACTGCTACGAGCTCACCGCGAAAAAGCTGCGCGACGCCCCCATCCCCAAGTCCTTCTCGAAGCTCCCCGAGGAGATCGCGCTCGATGCCATCGAGCAGTACGAGAAGACCGTGGACGAGATGGTGGGGCCCATCGACGAGAAGGCCCGAACGGCCTACGCCCTGGCCGTCGAGGTCGCACAGGAGGCCGGCATCGACGACAAGTGGGCGAAGGACGCAGCCGAGCACCTCGAGGCCATGCAGGATCCACCGACCGGCGGCGAGTAGCGCTCGCAAAACCCCTTCTCGAGGTGTCAGGACAGCGACGTCGCAACCAGCGGGGCCACTTTCGGATCGCGCTTCCCAGGAGCCCGCGAGCCCGGCGATTGCAGACGAGATGCGCTTTTCTCACCGGGTCAGGTCGGCCATCACCGCAAGGTGTGCAACCGATACCCTGCGGGCGTCCGCGATGAGCCTGTCAAAGGTCCAGCCGGACGGCACAGGCGTGACGGAACAAGTGACAGTAAGTCGGACAAGCGCCTCGATGTCTGCGGTGGGCGTACTTGCCCCGAGTATCTCGGGCCTCACGTTCGGCAGGCAAGAGCGGGCCTCCCCGAGCAGGGCGCGATGCCAGTTCGCCTCATCCGGCTCGCTCGTCCGCGCCACCGCCCTCATGGAGGATCGAGGACCAGAAGCGGCGAGGAGAGCCGCCACGATGCCAAGCGATCGCTCCGTCAGACGGCGACTTCGGCACCTCGAGGCGATCCGCTGACCGACGATCGGCCGGGCGAGCGAGTCGTGGGGCGGATCGAGCGGTTGGCCCGGGGGCGGCGCATCGGTTATACTCCTGGTCGTGGCGAGCACGGACAGGGGCGGATCGGGGGCATGGGGAGCGGGCAGGCTGCGCGAAGAGTCGGAGGCGCGCTTCGAGGCGGCGCTCGAATACAGCGAGAGGTTCTTCATGGGTGGAGCCGAGGTGCACAAGGCGCTCGAGAAGCTCGCCGGCATCTGCGAAAAGGAGGGGATCCCGTACGCCGTGATCGGCGCGCTGGCTCTCGGCGAGTACGGTCACAGGCGCGCCACCGTGGACGTGGACGTCATCATGACCGACGAGGGGCTGCAGCGTTTCAAGACAGCCCACCTGGGAAGGGGATACGAGGAGCGCGTGGCTCACACCGGCAAGCTTATCGACACCGAGCACGGCGTCAGGGTGGACGTGCTGAGCGCAGGCAGGTTCCCAGGCGACGGCAAGCCCAAGCCGATCGCGTTCCCGGATCCCGCGACGACGGCGCTGCGGGGTGAGCGCTTCGCGCTTCTGCCTTTGCCCCGCTTCATCGAGCTGAAGCTCGCCTCGGGGCTCACGGCGCCGCACAGGCTCCACGATCTGGCGGACGTGCTCGATCTGGTACGCTTTGCAGGGCTCGGCGTGGAGCTCGCGGACGAGCTTCACCCGTGGGTGCGCGACAAGTACCGCGAGCTGTGGCAGGCAGCACAGTCCGTGGACCCGTACGAGTAGGAGGCGGACTTCCGGATCCGCGTCCTTCTTGCCATCGTCGCCGCCGTCCATCGACACGCGTCCGTCCACCGGACGTCCACTCGGGAGTCGATGGGGCGCGTCCACGCCCGCTCGCTTGTCCGGGCCAGCACCCTCATGTAGGATCGACGCATGAGAAACGGCGAGGGGCACGTCGGCTATCTCGAGGACATGCTCGCGTCCTTGACGGACAGGGGTGTGCGCTTCGTCGTCGCGGGCGGCGTCGCCGCGGTCCTTCACGGGATCGAGCGCACGACGATGGATCTCGACATCGCGCTGGAGCTCTCGCCCGGGAACGTGAGGCGGTTCAAGGAGGCCGTCGATGCGCTCGGCCTGAGGCCGCTCGTGCCCGTGCCCGTCGAGGCTCTGTCCGATCCCGAGATGGTGCGCCTGATGGTGGAGGAGAAGAACGCCATCGTGTTCATGCTGGCCGACCCCGGCATGCCCCTGCGCAAGATCGACGTGTTTTTGACCGAGCAGCTCGGTTACGAGAGCCTCGTGAAGGACTCCATCCCGGTCGATATCCCCGGGATCCCGCTCCGGGTCGTCTCTCTCGAGCGCCTCCTCGCCCTCAAGCGGGCCGTGGACCCGCCGAGGGACAAGGACCTGTTCGACATCAGGGCCATCGAGCGCCTCATGCGCGAGGGGCCGAAGGATGGCTGAGGACCTCGCAGGGCTGATCCGCTCCCTCCCGAGCGAGGCCTTCCGTGACCCCCCCGACCGCCTCCTGGGCCTCACCTTCCTGGAGAGGCTCCGGTGGCTCCAGGAGACCGCCTACTTCGTCTGGAAGCACAAGGGGGCCGCGAGGGCCCGCGCGCCGCGAGGACGGGGAGCCGGCCCCGGGTGAGACGCCTCCCGGGTCGACGTCAGCTTTCCGTCGATCGCCGGGACTTTTGCTCCATCGCGTGCAGGCAGTAGGGGTTCGAGGTGGTCGTGCCGGTCGCGTGCCACGCGACGGTCGTGCACCCGCCCCTGCACAGGGCCGCGTACGCGCAATGCCTGCAGGCGCCGGTGAGGTCCGAAACCCGCCAGCGCCTGTTGTACGCGAACCCCGCAGGGTCGTTCCAGATGTCCGCGAGGCTGCGCGAGCGCACGTTGCCCTCGTCGAACCGCTCCGGCATGGACAGGCATCCTCGCACCGTGCCGTCGCTCGTGATCCCGATCACCCTGAGGCCCGCCTGGCACGATCCCCACACGCGGTTCGCGCGCAAGGTGCCGGTCCTCAGCAGCGGCTCGTGCCTGCTCATCCAGCCGATCGTGTCGGCCGCCTGCACGAACATGCCGCCCATCTCGATCAAGGAGACGATCTCCGCCTCGAGGGCGGGCATCGCCCCGGGTCCGAGGCATGCCGAGTCCTTCATCGAGGCCGCCCGCCCGCCCGGCAGCGTGAGCTGTACCTGCCAGCCCCGAAACCCGTTCGCGAGCAGTATCTCCTCGACCTCTGCGAGCCGGCCGAGGTTCGCCCTGCCCACCTGCGTGACCCCGCCCACGCGAACCCCGGCCGAGGCGAGGGCCCGAGCCCCTTCGAGCGTGCGTTCGAGTGCTCCCGGAATGCCGCGCAGCGCGTCGTGCACCGCGGCCGGGCCGTCCACGGACACGCTCACGCTGGTGAAGCCCGCGCCGGCGATCGCGGCCGCCTGCTCCTCTGCCAGAAGCCCGTTGGTCATCAGCTCGGCCTCGATCCCGGCGCCCCGCGCTGCGGCCGCGATCTCCTCCCAGTCGGGGCGTAAAAGGGGCTCCCCGCCCGAGAGCGTGATGGTCCTCGTGCCGAGCGCCCGGAGGTCCTCGACCAGGCCGAGCGCCTCTCGCGTCGTGAGCTCGTCCGCGCGCCTCCTGCCGGCCGACGATCCGCAGTGCACGCACGCCGAGTTGCACGCGAGCGTGATCTCCCACACGGCGAGGAGCGGCCTGGGCCTCTTCGGGACGAGGATCGAGGGCCCGTCGCTCATGCCTTCACGCGCTGCACGCACATGGGGTTGTCGTGGATCGTGCCGGTCACGGCGAACGCCATGCTCCTGCACCCGGCCCTGCAGAGCCGCCCGAACGCGCACCTCGCGCACCCGCCCAGGAGGTCCTCCTCCTTCCAATTTGTGTTGTACGAGAACCTGTGCGAGTCCCCCCATATGACCCCGAACGGCTCGTCTCTCACGTTGCCCACCTTGAAGGACGCGGGCTGCGACGGGCACCCCTTGACGTCGCCGTTCGAGGCGATGGCGACGCCCAGCACGCCTGCCATGCACCCGGTCCAGAAGGTCGCGTTCCCGGTGAGCCCCATCCTGAGGTACGGCTCGTCCGGACCGTAGTAACCGATGTTGTCGGCGACCACGACCCTGGCCCCGCCGCCTCTCACGAGCTTCGCCAGCGTCGCCTGCAGCGCGGGCAGCTTCGACGGGTCCACCAGCCACCCGGCGCCTGCCCGGGCCATCCTGCCCGTGGGGAACGCCAGCTGCACCTGCCACACCTGCGCGCCGAGCGCCGACACGGTCCTGTGCATCTGCTCGATCCGCTCCACGTTCTTCGCGTGCACCTGCGTGATGACCGCCGCCTTCATGGAAGACAGGGCGATCAGCCGGACCGCGCGGACCGCTGCCTCGTACCGCGATCCCATCCTCGAGGCCGGCACGCGCATCTCGTCGTGCACCTCCTTCGGACCGTCCAGCGAGACTGCGACCCCGCCCACCCCGGCCTCGATCATCCGTGCGACCACGGCCTCGTCCACGAGCACGCCGTTCGTCACGATCTTCACGTCCACGCCGAGCTCCACGAACCTCTTCGCGATCGCGGGCCAGTCGGGCCTGATCAGAGGCTCCCCGCCCGTGAGGCTCACGCTCCGGCACCCCGCCTCCGCCAGGTCCCCGGCGAGCGCGATCATCTCCACGGTCGTGAGCTCGCCGGGCAATGCCTCGCCCGCCTCCACCTCGCAGTGGATGCACCTCAGGTTGCACGCGGTCGTGAGATCGAGCACGCAGGTCCTGGGGACCCGGGGCACCCTCGCCGCCAGGTCGATCATCTCTCCGGGAAGGTGACGCCCCTGTAGGGCAGCGCGACGTAGCACAACGACCCGTCGAGGAACTGGTCCCGCACGTCGTCGAAACTGGTCTCGAGCTGGCCCGCGTCGTAGCGGCAGCACTCGATCATCTCGTAGAGCGCGGCCGCCACCACGTCGGGCGTACCCGTCGCGAACAGCTCCACGAGCCCGTCGTTCCAGTCCACGTGGAGCCTGTAGAAGCACTGGCAGAGCGATGCCTTCTCGTAGTCGTCGATGACGGTCGTATCGACGAGCACGGTGTAGAGAGGCGAGTACGCCGGCAGCTCGCAGCCCTCCGCCCATGGCGCGTCCACGCCCGTGTCCACCGGGGTGTCGGCGGCGGTGTCCAGGTGCGTGTCCACCGGCGCGTCACCGGTCGCGTCGCCGGTCATGGTCGTCTCGCTCCCGCACCCGCCCGACGCCACCAGCCCCAGGATCATGAACCCGCCGAGCACGGGTGCGGCCAGGCCGGACGCGAACCGCCTGAAAGACCCCCGATCGCCGCCACCGCCGGGAGCGGGCAGCGCGGCCCGCATGTCTTTCACGAGCGACGCGATGTCCCAGGACGACAGGAGCTCGGCCT
>JBFYZU010000062.1:0-3767 GCA_041309365.1 Myxococcota bacterium | reverse complement strand
ATTGTCGTGAGGATGTCGTGAAGGGGTGCCGGAACGGACCTCTCCAGAAGAGGTCCCAATGTCGTTCCCCCCAGTGCTCATAGCCTCTCGAGTGGAACATATGTTATCAGCAACATCAAGGTCGTTGGCGCATCGATAGACAAAAAGTCCATCTTGTAGGCGTGGACCACCGGCGTGGAAGGTCAGCCCATCGATATCGACCACGAGTGAAGATGGAGATCTATCAGAGCCTCGAAGCGCATGAGAACCGGTCGAGGCGCCCATCAGTGACTGGTCGCCGGGTGCCACATGTGTGCCATGACTCTGCAGCCAAGGGCGGGATCAAACGGGACGTGAAGGATCTGGGCGGAACAGACAAGAGTTTGGGATTAATGAGGAAATGGTCCAACGGGGCGTACTGCCTGGGTTTTTCTGGGTGGGGGTTCGCGGGTTCGAATCCCGGCCCGCGCGCCATCCCGGTGCCTTTTCCCGAGCTGGACGACGCCGAAGTCGCTCGAACACGCGGCCGGGCGTGATATGATGGGCGTCCTGGTGGACATGGATCGGGGTGAGCCGGACATGGACGTGACAGCGGGTGGGCAGGCACCTGAGGCGCATCGCCTGCCAAGGTGCGGCTCGTGAAGGCGCCGGAGAAGATGTCGCTGTCGAGGCGCGGGGACGACGTGCGCGCGAGGGCGTCCGCCGGAGGGGTGGAGGTGACCGTCATCGTGTCGCGCTCCGGGAGCGGGCCGTGCTTCTTCGAGAAGGGCGGGCTCGCGTTTCGCTACGAGGGCACGAGCCTGACCTCGGCCCAGGAGAAGCTCGTGCGCGAGGTGGCCGCCGGTCTCGATGGGGTCTCGTTCGAGGAGCTGGCGAGCTGTGCGCCCGAGGAGATCGAGGAGTCGCCCGACGTGGCCCGGGAAGCCGGGACCGGCGACGTCGTCACCGTGGGGCAGTGGGGGGGCGAGGACGTCTGGCGCACGTTCGTCATGCGCAGGGAGTTCACCCGGAACGCGGGCAGCGCCATCCGCCTCAAAGGAGCCGGGATCATCACGGTCTCGCACGGGGAGTCGGAGTGTCTGTACGCGACGCCGCGCATCGAGGCGCGCAACATCTCGCTTCATGCCTACCCATGGGTCAGGCCCCTCGAGCGGGTCACGAGGGACATGGCAGCCGCGTTCGCACCCGTTCCCAGGAGCATCACGACGGATCTGAGGGATGCGGACGTGATCACGGGAGGAGCTGCCAGGCTCGACGCGGTGCTGCGCGATCTCGAGGCGTGGACCGGCGAGCAAGACCTCGTGATCGTGAAGTCCACGTGCGTGCCCCACGTGATAGGCGACGACATGGAGGCATCCGTCGCGTCGTGGAGGGGCAAGGGCAGTATCCGCTTCGACGACGTGTTCTCTCCGTCGGATCGGGACGTGCTGGCCGAGCTTCTGGCAGGTGCGATCGGCAGGCCGATAGGAGAAGGGGCTCCGGGAGGTGCGCGCGTCAGCGTTGCAGGCCTGGCGGGCACGCCGGCCATGGAGGAACTGGGGGGGATCCTGGAGGAGGCGGGCATCGAGGTGGGATGCGTGCTCGTGCCCGAGGTGGACCTGCGCGCTGCGTCCTCGTGGTGCGCATCGGCCGTGCAGGTGCTCGTCTCTAGCCCCTATCACGACAGGCTCAACGAGAAGGTGTTCATTCCTCTGGGCATGCCCACGGTCGCTCCGCCTGCACCCTGGGGGGTCGCGAGGACCGGGGCGTGGCTCGAGGCCATCGCCCGCGCGTGCGGCCGGACGGACAGGATGATGGAGACGATGGACCACATGCGCGAAAGACACGGACCCGCGCTCGAAAGGCTCGTGGAGCGCGCAGGAGGGCACAGGCTGGGCTTCGTGGTCGATGCCGGGGAAGTGGAGTCGCTGCGCGATCCTTCGCAGATGGCGGGCATCCCGGTGCTCGACATGGTCATCGAGCTGGGCTTCGGCGTGGACGTGCTGGAGTACGACCCTTGCGGCGAGGTGAGCTGCGTGCAGGATGGCTTTGTGAGTGTGCACGGGTTCGAGGACGAGGAAGGGCTCGAGAGGTTGATGCGAGAGCTGCCCTGCGAGGCCATCTACTCGGACCTGTACGCGGACGGGCGGATCACGAGGCTGGGCAAGGTGCCGTTCTCGCTGCAGGCCTTCGAGCCGGGGATCCATGGCGCGCAGCGCACGGCAGAGAAGCTCATCGGCGCCTGCGAGATGCCCTTCTACAGGAAGTACGGACGGCATGGCAGAAAAGGCTGAAAGGTCGCCGTCCGGGCGATTCCCGCACGGCAAGAAGTACAACCTGCCGTACCTCATGGGCGTGTACCTGGCCGTGAACGCCATCAGGGACCTGTGGCTCGTGGTGGACGGACCGGACTGCGCCCACTTCAAGGGCCAGTACATCCACGGAAAGCACGACCTGGAGTCCACGCTGTTTCGGGCGGATGGCAGGCACAGGATCGTGTTCACGGGGGTCAACGCGCAGGAGGTGGCCAAGGACGGAGAGGCCGGCATCGTGCGGGCGCTCGAGAGGGCGGCGGGAGTGGAGAAAGCGGCCGCGGTGATGCTCACGAGCATGCCCCTGTGCGGGATCACGGGCACGCAGTACGACAGGATCATCGCCGGACACCCGCTGGGAAAGCCCGTCGTCGAGGTGCCGGGCTGGTCGCTGCGCGGGGACTGGATCGACGGCTACGCGCAGGCCCTCCTTGCGCTGGCAGAGGGCCTGGAAGATAGCGGCGTCTCGCCCGACCAGGACGCGGTGGCGATCGTGGGCCACATGATGGACCGCAACGAGGGGGATCAGACCGGCAATGTGGCCGAGCTCGGGAGGATGATCGAGGCCCTGGATCTGAGGCTCGTCAGCGTGTGGCTCTCGGGCGCGGGGTACGGGGAGCTTTCGGATGTCGGCCGCGCCGGCACCATCGTCGCGCTGCCGTACGGGGAAGAGGCTGCGGCCTTGCTGGCGAAGCGCACGGGGGCAAGGCTCGTGCGTGCCGGCCTGCCGATGGGGCTCGAGGGCACCAGACGGTGGATCGAGGCCGTGGGAAAAAGCTGCGGGCGAGAGGAGAAGGCGATGCGGTTCGTCGAGCAGGAGCTCGACAGGGTGATACCGCTCGTCGAGCCCACCGTGCCGTTCTACTTCTTGAATCGCGGGGTGCACCTCATGTGCGACCCGCACGTGACTGTCGGGCTGGCGAGCCTCTGCTCGGATTTGGGCATGAGGTTGAGAAGCGCCATCGTCACGGGCCGCGAGCAGCACATGCCCCAAGAAGCACGCGAGCTGCTGTCCGGAGCGCAGGTGCTCTTCGAGCCCATGGCAGGAGATCCCTACGTGCTGCTCGAGGGCAGCGGCGCCACTCGCGACGACCTCGTCATCTGCAACGGAGAGCACGTCAGCGGCATCAGGCCGCGCATGCCGGCCATGGAGCTGGGATTTCCTTCCTTCACGCACCATGCCCTGGCGGATGCGCCGTTTCTGGGCTTCGAGGGGACCCTCCGGCTCGTGGAGCGCATGGCCAACGCCCTGGGCGAGGCACAGGACCTGCCCTGCTTCGACGCGCTTGCCCGGACTCGGGTGCGTGGATAGACTGCCGCACACATCAGGAGTGAGCCATGAAACACCAAGGGCTGCTGGCGGTGTCGGTGGCCGCGCTGGTCGCCAGCGCGGCCGGCTGCAAGAATGACGCGGGCGAGCCTCCCGGACCAGGGCTCATGGGCACGACCCTGTTCTTTCCCTATCCTTCTATGCACCTGATGGAGCAGGACGCGGCC
>JBFYZU010000061.1:0-17701 GCA_041309365.1 Myxococcota bacterium | reverse complement strand
CCTGGGCCCGTACAAGGCAGGCGACGGCGGAAGCGGCGGCGCGGGAGGCCCGGGCGGCGTGGGAGGCCCGGGCGGTGGCGGAGGCGGCGGCCCCAGCGCGGGAGTGCTCTGCCAGACGGGGACCACGGCGCTCCTGGGCTCCACGACCTTCTCCATCGGCCTGCCCGGCACGGGCGGCAGCAGCGGGGGCAACCCCGGCTCGGCCGGCCGTTCTGGCGACACGGTCAACTGCCTCTGACCCCTTGCGGCAAAAAAAATGCACGGCCGGCAGGCTGCTCGTGCTGAAATTACTTGACTTGCGGCGCGTTTGGACCCACTGATCACACCTAGAGGAGAGCCAAGGACGGTCGAGGGTGATGCGGGGTGCGGCACAGATGCTTGTCTGCAAAAGAGCAGAAACATATTCTGATGCGGCACTGTCCTCGACGCCACACCGGCTCTCTTCGGACGTCGCACTCGCGCGACGTCTCGTCTCCGGCATGACCATGGACACGGACGAGTCACGAGCCCTGACTCGCCGCGCCACGCCCGCGATCGGGCACGATCGCGCCGCCGCGGTGCTGATGGGCCGTGCGGGAGCACAGCGGCGCTCCTGCGCGAATGCCGGGGAACGGGGGCCGCTCCCCCGTGGCGGGAAGAGGTGCTCTCGCCACAGGTGCACTTCGCACCACGCAACGCTGGAGAGGAGTCGATGGACGAACATCCATCTTCCGGGTCCCCCGCAGGGACCCGGAACCCCCGGGGGAGCTGCGAGCAGCCGGGCTCGCAACTTCTTCTGAACTGCATCGAGCTGCCCGCGGGCACACCGCGGGAGCCCGGTACTCGAACCCGGCGCAGGGTCGGAACAGGGACGAGGGGGGGCCATGTCACCATCGTCCCACGCTCGAGCACGAGCACGTTCCGCAGGTCGTTCTATCCCCAGGTCTCCGATCGGGAGTGGAACGACTGGCAGTGGCAGCTCAAAAACGTCATCAGGGATCCGGACCAGCTGGCCAGGTTCGTGGTGCTCACGGGCGACGAGCGCACGGCCATCGAGAAGGGCGGGGCCTCCAAGCTGCCCTTCGCGGTGACGCCCTACTACATGAGCCTCGTGCCCTGCGACGAGCCGGGCAACCCGCTGCGCCGCACCGTGGTGCCCACCAGCGACGAGCTCGAGCGCATGCCCTGCGAGGCGGACGACCCGCTGGGCGAGGACGCCCACAGCCCGGTTCCCGGGCTGGTGCACCGCTACCCGGACAGGGTGCTCTTGCTGTGCTCGGACCAGTGCGCCACGTACTGCCGCTACTGCACGCGCTCGAGGCTCGTGGGGCGCGGTCACCTCAGGCCCGGGCGGACCCGGCTCGAGGCGGCCTTCGACTACATCCGCAAGACGCCCACGATCCGCGACGTGCTGCTCAGCGGCGGCGACCCGCTCACCCTGTCGGACGAACGGCTGGACTGGCTGCTCGGCCAGGTCCGGTCCATCAAGCACGTCGAGATCGTCCGCATCGGCACCAAGGTGCCCGTGGTCATGCCGCAGCGCATCACGCCAGCCCTGGTGAGGGTGCTCAGGCGTCACCACCCTCTGTGGATGAGCATCCACTTCACGCACCCGGACGAGTGCACGCGGGAAGCCACCCGGGCCTGCGCAAGGCTCGCGGACGCCGGGATCCCCCTGGGCTCGCAGACCGTCCTCCTGCGGGGGGTGAACGACGACGCAGAGGTCATGCGCCGGCTCGTGCACAACCTGCTCAGGATGCGGGTGCGTCCCTACTACATCTACCAGTGCGACCCCATCCCGGGGTCTTCCCACTTCCGCACCCACGTGAGCAAGGGCGTCGAGATCATCCGCGCCCTGAGGGGATTCACGAGCGGCTACGCGGTGCCCACCTTCGTGGTGGACGCGCCCGGCGGCGGCGGCAAGATCCCCGTCATGCCCGGCTACGTGGCCGGCCGGGACGAAGACGGCCTGCTCCTTCGAAACTACGAGCAGAAGATCTTCCGCTATCCCGACCCCTCGCCCGCCGATGATCCACTGTAGCCAGGCCAGCCGGCCCGGCGTCGCCCGGACCCGTCGCCCGGAGGATCCCACATGCGCATCGGAATCACCTACGACCTGAGGGGCGACTACCTGGCGGCCGGGTTCGGCGACATCGAGACCGCCGAGTTCGACCGGCCGGACACCATCGACTCCATCGAAAAGGCCCTGCGCGCGCTGGGCCACGAGACGGACCGCATCGGCAACGGCTGGCGGCTCGCGGAAAGGCTCGTGACGGGCGAGTCCTGGGACCTGGTGTTCAACATCGCGGAGGGCCTCGAGGGGTACGGCCGCGAGGCGCAGGTCCCTGCCCTCCTGGAGCTCTACCAGATCCCCTTCACGTTCTCGGACGCCATGATCATGTCGCTCAGCCTGCACAAGGGCCTGACCAAGCGGGTGACGCGCGACGCGGGCGTTCCCACGGCGGACTTCTTCGAGGTCCTGGACGCGCGGCAGGCCTCGCACCCGCCCTTCGGGCCTCCCTGGTTCGTGAAGCCCGTGGCCGAGGGCACGGGCAAGGGCGTGAGCGCGGCCTCGGTGGTACGGGACGCGTCGGCCCTGGAGGCCGCCTGCGCCCGGCTCATCGATAGGTTCCACCAGCCCGTCCTCGTCGAGAGGCTCCTCGAGGGCCGCGAGTTCACGGTGGGCGTGTGGGGCACGGGCGACGAGGCCGAGGCCATGGGAACCCTCGAGGTGGTCACCCTGGACGTGGAGGGCGCCGAGAAGGGCATCCACTCCTACACCAACAAGGAGAACTGCGAGAAGCTCGTCGAGTACGTGCTCGTGCGCCCCGACGGCGACCCGGTGGTGGCCGAGGCCGAGAGGCGGGCCGTCATGGCCTGGCGGGCGCTTATGTGCAGGGACGCGGGACGGGTGGACATGCGGTGCGACGCCTCCGGCGAGCCCATGCTGCTCGAGATAAACCCCCTGGCTGGCCTGCACCCCAGCCACTCGGACCTGCCCATCCTGCTCGACAAGCTGGGCATCCCCTACGTCGAGCTCATCGACAGGATCGTGCGCTCGGCCGCACGCCGGCGCACGGACGGTCCCCGCCGCATCGTGTGGCGATGAAGGTCGTCATCCTTCACGACGCAGTGACCGACGAGAGCTCGCCGGACGCCCGCGACGCCCTGGTGCAGGCCGCAGCCGTGGGCGACGCCCTGCGCGCCCTGGGTCACGAGCCCGTGGTGATGCCCTGCTCTCTGGACCTGGCCTCGCTGGCACGGACCCTCGACCGCATGGCCCCGGACGCGGCCTTCAACCTCGTGGAGTCGCTGGGCGGGCACGGCAGGCTCATCCACCTCGTTCCCGCGCTCCTCGAGGTCCTGGGCATCCCGTTCACGGGCGCCAGCGCCGAGGCCATGTACGTCACGTCGGGAAAGCTCCTCACCAAGGAGAGGCTCACCGCCGCGAGCCTGCCCACCTCGCCCTGGGTGGCCCACCCGCCGCGCCATGCCCGGCCCGCGGCGGCCATCGAGCCGGGCCGCTACATCGTGAAGTCCGCATGGGAGCACGCCTCCATCGGCATCGAGGACACGTCCATCGTCGACGTGTCCGACCCTGCCGATCTGCCAGCCCTGCTCGCGGGCCGCGCCCCCTCGCTCGGAGGCGAGTGCTTCGCCGAGCGCTTCGTCGAGGGCCGCGAGTTCAACATGTCCGTGGTGGCATCCCCTTCGGGCCCCCGCGTGCTCTCGCCCGCCGAGATCGTGTTCGACGCCTTTCCCGAGGGCAAGCCGCGCATCGTGAGCTACGCGGCCAAGTGGGCCGAGGGCACGTTCGAGTACGACAACACGCCGCGCCGCTTCGAGTACCCCGACTCGGACGCCCCGCTGCTCGCGCGCATCGTGGAGCTGACCCGAAGCTGCTTCGTGCTCTTCGGCCTTCGCGGCTACGCCCGCGTGGACTTCCGCGTGGACCCGGTGACCGGCCCGCAGATCCTCGAGATCAACGCCAACCCCTGCATCTCGCCGGACGCAGGCTTCGCGGCCGCCCTCGCCAACTCGCGCATCCCGTACCCCGACGCCGTGGCCGCCATCCTCGCCGACCTCTGATACGAGGCCCGTGCATTTTCACATTGCCGGCAGCCCCCGACGGACCTAGAAATGCAGACTGGAGGAAATCATGAAGGTCAGCAAGACGACCATGATCATCGCCGGGGTGCTCGGAGTCCTCTGCCTGGAAGCCGCCGCCTTTCTCGTGATGCAGTACCTGTAGGGCCTCTCTCGACCCTTGACAGGAGCGCTCGGTCGTGGCTCGCTCCTTCGAGGCGATGCTCCGATGAAGATGAGGACCCAGCTCGCTCCAGCGGACCGTGACGCGATCCGGTCCATCGTCGAGGCCACGGGCGTTTTCTACGAGGACGAGATCCTCGTGGCCATCGAGCTCGTGGACGACGCCCTGGCCCGGGGCGAGAGGAGCGACTACAGGTTCCTTTTGGCCGACGGACCGTCCGGCCTCGTCGGCTACGCCTGCTACGGCCACATCGCCTGCACGGCCTCGGGCTTCGACCTCTACTGGATCGCAGTCCGGCCCGACCTCCAGGGCAAGGGAGCGGGGCGCGAGCTCATGGGCCACGTGCAGGAGGCCATCCGTCGGGCGGGAGGCACCCGCATCTATGTGGAGACGTCGGGGCGTGCCGCCTACGAGCCCACCCGCGCCTTCTACGAGCACTGCGGCTATGCCGTCGGCTCGGTGCTCGAGGACTTCTACGGGCCGGGCGATCCCAGGATCACGTACGTGAAGGTCCTCTGACCGGGGCTATTTCGAGCTGACGACCCGCAGGGTCTGCCAGGTGGGGCTGCACAGGTGCACGTGCACCTTCTTCTTCTTGAACGCCTTCTTGGACACGGCCTTGGCAAACCCCTTCATGGTCCTGGCGTAGGCCTCGTCCTTGTCGAAGCCCTCGAGCACCACCATCTGCAGCACGAAGTCCTCGCCGTCCTTCGTGAGCCTGAGCGACTTGCGCGTCCCGTCGAAGAACCCCTCCTTGATGAGCAGGTCGCCGAGCCTGGTCGTTTCATCCTCGGTGGCGCCATCTGCAAAGTAGATCTCGCCGCCGTTGAACTCCAGCCTCTTGCCGTGCAGGCCGTCGACCGTCTTCTGAAGACCGAAGAACTCGTCGCACAGCTCGATCCTCACCTTCGCGCCGTCGAAGACCATGCCCGAGAGCTCCAGGCCGAAGCTCGCGTACGTGGCCTCGACCCCATCGGCGTTGCGCATCTGTTCGGTCGTGACCACCCTGACCACCCACGTCTCGCCGTCCTTGTCGAGGTACACGGACTTGGGAGTGCCGTCGTAGATGCCGACCTTCTTGAGATAGGCGCCGAGCCTGTCCGCATCGGCCCTGTCCACGTCCTCGGCGTGGTAGAGGGTCCCGCCGTCGATCTCGATCAGCTTGGCCGTCAAGGGCTCGATCGTGCTCACGGTCTCGAACCTGTCGTCGCACAGGTCCACCACGAGGCGCTCCCCGCCGAACACGCGCGTGGAGACCTGCAGGCCGAACAGCTTGACCATCTTCTGGTACTCGGGGTCCTCGGACGAGCCCTTCACGACCACGAGGCGCAGCTTGTACGTGCCCGAGTCCTTGACGATCTGCACGCTCTTGACCTTGCCGTCGAAGTAGCCGTCCTCGACGAGGTACTCCCCGAGCTTCGTGGCCTCGGCCTCGGTCACCGGGCTCTTGTAGAAGAGCTCTCCCTTGTTGAACTCGAGCCTCGTGCCGTTTCCCTCTTCCGGCTTCTCGCCGTCCTTGTCGCCGCCGCAGGCGAGCCCGAACGCGAGGAGCATCGATAGCCCCGCGAGGGCCGCACCGGCCGGCGCCCTGCCACCCGTCCATGTTCTTGTCCTCATTGACTGACCTCCTCGATCTGTCGACAGGGCATCGTACCCTGCACGGGCACGGCCGCTCAAGAGCGTCGATCGCCTCCCAGGCGGCCGGCGATGAAGTCCAGGATGAGCGCGTTGTTCTCGTGCACGCCCTCGGGCAGGTCGTCCCACTCCCAGACGTAGGCGCCGTCCACCCAGTCGTCGATGTCGCGCTCCTTGCGCGTGAACGGCGGGAACCTGGCGTTGCGCGACCCTGGCACGTCCACCCAGTAACCGCTGAACGTGAGGTAGCTCGATCCGGCCTCGTCGTCCTGGGGCCCGAGGCGGCTCGAGAGCCTGTCGAAGCGCAGGGGCAGGAGCCTGTAGGGAACGAATCCGTGCCCGGACATGTTGGGCGGCACCAGGATCTGCTCCGCCGTGATCCCCGGAACCGTGTCGCGCCCGGCATCCTTCGAAAGGCCCGTGACCAGCCTGTAAAAGTAGCCCGCGGCCTCGCGCAGCAGTGACACGCTGTACTCCCCGCTCGTGGGGTACATGGCGTGGGAGCCCTCCGCCACGGCCACCACGGGGTGGTCACCCACCCTGAGGGTTCGCGGATCGTCGAAGCGCACCCTGATGCGGCCCTGGGACCAGACCTTGAGCCGCTCCAGGTAGAAGATGGTCTGGTGCTCCAGGTGCCCGGAGATCACCACGGACACGGGGTCGCCCTCGCCCTCGAACACGAGCACCATGCTCTCCCTGTCGAACACGTGCGGGCCGATGCCCGTGAGGCGGGCGAGCCCTGCCTTGTCGTCGAAGGCGTAGAACGTGTGGTAGTTGATGAAGTGGCGCTGCCTGGCGGGGTCCTCCAGGTAGGAGTAGTAGACCGTGGACCTCGTCCTGTCCTTTCCGATCCCGGCGAACACGGAGTCCTTCATGTCGGAGAAGGAGAAGTCCAGCAGGTAGTCCTGGTGGCCGTTCTTGAGCATGAACTCGCCGAGCCGGCCGACCGGGATCTCCCTCTTGCCGAGCACCGTCTTCACCTTGACGGTCTGCTCGCTCGTGGCGAGCGAACGATCCCCGAGCAGATCCCCGAGCGAGACCGGGAAGTGCTCCTCCCTGTCGCTCAGAAGCAGGATGGGCGCGAAACGCCGGGCGATCTCGTGGATGCGCTCGGGCGTGCGGTCCAGGTCCTTCTGCACGAACACGTCCTGCCGCCAGATCTCCCGCTCCTTCTTGCCCGATCGAGCGCAAAGCGCGACCTCCCACACCCCGTCCGGGTCGTCGTTCTTCTCGAACCTCATGGCGAAGGTGGGATCCTCGGGGTCCACAAGGCCTTGCTTGACGTGCTCGCCTCTTCGCGCCGTCCACGCGAGCGTGAACGGGAAGCGCAGATCGAGGGCCTCTGCGATCTCGGCCGGGTGGTCTCGCAGGGCCCGCAGGTCCACGGTGATGACCTGGCTCCCTCCCTCGGCCGTCTCGTTCGAGACGATGTCGAACATGGCCTCTGGGCCCTCTTCTTGCCTTTCTGCGTCCATGCCTCGTGCTCCGTGGCCGCGATACTACTGCGCGCCGGCCCGCGACGCCACGAGCGACTCGCCCTGGCAAAACTTGTCATGGCCCGCGCGGGCGGGATATCCTCTTTCCATGCCAGCCAGGCGCATGGCTTTCGCCTGCCTCCTTTTCGCGATGCTCGCAACCGGAGCCGCCCGGGCCCAGGACGCGACGGGCGAAGGCGCCTCGGGAGCGCTGGTCCCCATCGGCGATGCGCAGGTGGAGATCATCAACGCCCGCATCAAGCTCGGCGAGTCCGGAAAGGTCTGGGCCTCCTACACGTTCTGGAACCCCGGTGCCAAGGACATCGACCTCGACGTGGGCATCCCGGTCATGGACGCGGCCGGCCAGTCGCCCATCGAGAGCCTGAGCGTCAGCGTGGGCGGCGCCAAGACAATGCCCGTCTCGCAACCCGGCTGCGACGGGGCCACCGGGATGTGCGTGGACCGAATGCTCGTCTTTCACGCGACATTCCCCTCGCACTCCAACGTCACCATCACCACGAGCTACTCCCAGAAGCCGGCCCTGTCGGCCGGCGGCAGCACGACGCTGGCCTTCATGCTCTCTGCAGCGTCCATGTGGAAGGGGATGCTGGGGAACCTGAAGCTCGAGGTGAAGGCCGGGCACCCCGTGTGCCAGCCGCTCGGCGTGGGGTCGTGGACGGCCCCGGCACCCGGGGACGACGCCCCTGGTGCCGATCCGGGCTTTGGGGGTCTCGTCCTGGCCGGCCTCGGGAACGAGCCCCGGCTCATCGATGCGCGCAAGGGCGAGGTCACCCTGCCGGGGTGCCAGACCACGCTTCGCTACCAGGTCACGGGAACCAAGGACGAGGTCAAGCTCCTTCTGGCCGGCCAGGACATCGAGCCCGGTGACATCCTCGTGACCGTGCCTCCTTTCTGCGCATGGGATCTCGCGCTTGTCATCGATCCTCTCGAGAGCGCCTGCGACTTTCTGGCCATGAGCCAGGCCAAGGACAAGGACCTCGCTGCCATGGCCGGCTCCTGGGACGAGGACAGGGCCCGGCTCTGCAAGGCCCTTCCCGATTTTCTCCTGGACGGCGGGGCCGTGTTCACGACGAAGACCTTCGGCGGCATCGAGGCAGGCGCCATCGCGCAGGCCCTCGGCGACGACATGCCCGCCTCCATCCCCCTCTACATGAAGAGCGGGCTCGTGCCCGGCCTGGAGGGATTTCGCAAGGCGGTGGCCAAGATGCTCGCGATGGTCGCCTGAACCGGCCCGGCCGGGCCGTCAGGGCCACGGCGAGGCCGTGCACGCGCCGAGCAGGGCTGCCGGCAAGGCGAGCATGACCCAGGCCTGGGCAGCGCCGTTCATGAAAAGCTGCGTGGCCACGGCCAGGCCGAGAAAGCACGCGAACACGGCCACGACCAGGCGGGCCGCGCCGCGCCAGGCCGGCCGTCGCCTGACGCAGGCGACGAGGCAGGTGGCCACCGCGCCGATGAGGGCGATCGGCAGGAGCGACCGCGTCCACAGCTCCACGCGCTCTGCCCGCGAGTCGTGGCCCATGCGGCCCGCCACCCGGGCCACCGAAAGGAGCCGCAGGGTCGAGGTGCGCTCCGCGGGCGCGCGGCTCGCGAGCACGGCCAGATCCTCGTCGAGGCCCCCTGTGTCCATCTCGCCCGCCTCCTCGGGTGGCTCCGACGGCCGGTGCCAGGTGAAGCCGCCGCCGGCGTCGCGATGCAGGATCCGCCCCTGGTGCAGGATCCACGCCGGCGCCGCGCCGTCGGGCGCAAGCGCCCCTGCCGACAGGGCGGCCGGCGCCAGGAAAAGGCACAGTGCCGCCTCGACGACCGCGGCCGCGAGGCCCGCCACGGCCACGGGTCCGAGGATGCGGGCCATGCCCACGCCCGAGGCGCGAAGCAAAGTGATGGCGCCCGAGGCGCGCAACGCTCCGATGGCCGTGAGCACGGCCGCTCCGGCGGCCACGGGCAAGACGTGCGTGATGACGAGCGGGATGCGCCCGAGCACGCCCTGGCTCTGGTTGATGCGCTCGGGCGTGTCCACGGCGACGTACAGCCCCGAAAGCAGCGACGCGATGACGACGAGGTGCAGAAGGTAGCGGGAGGCGACGTGGCGGGAAAGCAGCGTCATGCAGGCCCGGGGCTCAGCCCTTGAGCACGCCCAGCTCCTTGCCCACCTTGGTGAACGCGGCGATGGCCTTGTCCAGGTGGTGCGTCTCGTGCCCGGCGCTGAGCTGCACGCGGATGCGGGCCTGTCCCTTGGGGACCACCGGGTAGAAGAAGCCGATGACGTAGATGCCCTCCTCGAGGAGCCTCGAGGCGAACTTCTGGGCCAGCGGCGCCTCGTACAGCATGATGGGCACGATGGGGTGGACGCCGGGCTTGATCTCGAACCCTGCCCTGGTCATGCGCTCGCGGAAGTACACGGTGTTTCTCTCCAGCTTGTCGCGAAGCTCCGTGGTCTCCGTGAGCAGGTTGAACACCGCGAGCGAGGCGGCCGCGATGCTCGGGGCCAGCGTGTTGGAGAACAGGTAGGGCCTGGAGCGCTGGCGCAAGAGCTCGATGATCTCCTTGCGGCCCGTCGTGAACCCGCCGCTGGCGCCGCCCAGGGCCTTGCCCATGGTGCCCGTGATGATGTCGATCTTCCCCAGCACGCCGTTGTGCTCGGCGCTCCCCCTGCCGTGCTTGCCGAGGAAACCCGTGGCGTGCGCGTCGTCCACCATGATGAGCGCGTCGTACTTCTCCGCCAGGGGCACGATCTCGTTGAGCTTGGCGATGTCGCCGTCCATGGAGAACGCGCCGTCCGTGGCGATGATGCGGTACTTGGAGCCACTGGACTCCTTGAGCTTGTCCTCCAGCTCCTGCATGTTGGCGTGGCTGTAGATGAGCCTCGTCGCCTTGCACAGCCGGATGCCGTCGATGATGGACGCGTGGTTGAGCGCGTCCGTGATGATGGTGCAGTCCTTGTCCAGCAAGGGCTCGAACACGCCGCCGTTGGCGTCGAAGCAGGCCGCGTACAGGATGGTGTCCTCGGTCCCGAGGAACTCCGCGATCTTCTGCTCGAGCTTCTTGTGGATGTCCTGCGTGCCGCAGATGAAGCGCACGGAGCTCATGCCGTAGCCCCAGCGGTCCAGGCCCTCGTGGGCGGCCGCGATGACCTTGGGGTGGCTCGACAGGCCGAGGTAGTTGTTGGCGCAGAAGTTCACGACCTCCTGGCCCGTGCTGATCTTGATGTCGGCCGCCTGCGGCCCCATGATGATCCGCTCGGACTTGAACAGCCCTTCTGCCTTGATCTCGTCCAGGGTCTTCTGCAGATCCTGCTTCATCTTGCCGTACATCGCTGTCCTCCTTGACGGTCGCACCGACCCGAAGAAACGATCCCCGGCCACCATGGGATCATCCCCGGCCGGGAGCCTGTAAGCTATCTTGCGCCCCTTGGAAAATCAATCCTGGTCGGAGCGGATCCGATCTCGTCAGTCGGGGAGGATCTTCACGGACACGTCCACCACGCCGGCCTCGATCATGCCGATCTTCTCGGCCGCGGCGCGGGAGAGATCGATGATGCGCTCCTTCTTGCCGAACGGCCCGCGGTCGTTGATGGTGACCACCACGCTCTTGCCGCTGGCGAGGTTCGTGACCTCGACCTTCGTCCCGAACGGCAGGGTCTTGTGGGCCGCCGTGAGCTTGCCCTTGTCGTACTTTACACCGGAGGCGGTCTTGTTGCCGTGGAGCGAGTCCGCGTACCAGGTGGCCTTGCCGTACAGGACCTCTCCTTCGAAGCTCGCCGCGTTCTTCACGTCCTCGCACGGGCAACGGTGGCACCCCGTGGCCGAAACGGCCAGGGCCGCGGCCCACGCCATCGCAAGGTGTCTCATGCGCACTGTGTAGCGCCGCACCCGGGCCCGGATCCAGTTCGGGCGTCGCCCCGCATCCCGGGGCATTGATTGTTGCGACTCGATTCTTGCACACTGATAGGATGGGGAAGTGACAACGTGACACGTTCGAATGGGATATCTCGACTCGGATGGCCAGTGCAAGCGATGAAGACTCCCCCACACCACCCGTTTTGCTCGTCGAGGGCGAGGGACAGGTACTTCGCACGCTACGACGAGCGGGCGAGGGACTGGCCTGTAGAGTCGGAGACGCGGACCGTAAAGACCGAGGCGGGCGAGACCTTCCTGAGGATCAGCGGGCCGGCGGAAGCGCCTCCCCTGGTGCTCTTGCCCTCCGCCTCGGCGACGTCGCTCTTGTGGATCCCGAACATCGAGGCGCTCTCGCGGTCGTTTCGCGTCTTCGCGCCCGACAACATCTACGACTTCGGACGGAGTGTCTTTTGCCGCCCGTTCAGGACGCCCGACGACTGCACCGACTGGCTCGACGGCCTGTTCGACGCCCTGGGGTTGCGCGACGATGTGAGCCTGATGGGGCTCTCTTACGGTGCCTGGCTCACCTGCCAGTACGCGATGCGCTTTCCCGGGCGCCTGCGCGGCGCGGTCGTGATCTCCCCGCCGGCGACGGTGATCCAGCTCCCTTTTGCCTGGGCCTGGTACGGGCTGACCGCCCTGATACCCCACCGCCACTTCATGCGGAAAATGCTCCGGTGGATGTTCCCCGTTCTGTCCGCCCGTACCGATCCCGGGAGCGTCAAGCTCTGCGAGACGCTCATCGAGGACGCCTTCGTCGGCCTCAGGTGCTTCAAGCTCAAGATGCCCGTCTCCCCTACAGTGCTCACCGACGGGGAGCTGGAAAGGCTATCGAGTGTGCCCACCCTCTTCATGGTGGGCGAGCACGAGGTGATCTATCCTGCCGAGGCTGCGGTGGGGCGGATAGCCCGAGCGGCCCCGCGGATACGGACCCGCATCATCCCCTGCGCTGGCCACGATCTGACGATCGTCCAGGCGGACCTCGTGTGCGCGCACGCCACCGAGTTCCTCCTCGCCTGCCATAAGCCATGAAAAAACCACCTCGCCGCCCTTCGACACGCACGACCAGGACAGGATCCTCAGCGTCGTGCCCGATCGTGCCAGAGAAACGTGCAATAAAACTTGGTAGCCGGCCAAGATGAGGTAAAATCAGAGCCGATCGAGAATCCATCTCCAGGGAGGGATATCGTGATGCAGATCGTACGCCTCGCCGTGATGGCACCTTTCGTGTACCTCTCCGCCGCATCCTGCCCGGGATGCACCGAGGAACCCTACTACTGGGGACCGTGCGTTCCCGACTGTACCGGACACACTTGCGGCGACGATGGATGCGGGGGCTCGTGCGGTACGTGTACAAGCGGCACGGCCTGCAGCGCAGGGATGTGCGTGCCGTGCACTCCGGACTGCGCCGGCCGCGAGTGTGGCGACGATGGCTGCGGCGGCTCCTGTGGGACGTGCGACACGGGCCTCTCTTGCAGCGAGGGCACCTGCCTCGCCGGCTGCACACCCGACTGCGCGGGCCGCGAGTGCGGCGACGACGGTTGCGGCGGCTCCTGCGGAACCTGCAGCAGTGGCTTGTCCTGCAGCAGTGGGACGTGCATCGCGAGCTGTACCCCGAGCTGCGCGGGCAGGGAGTGCGGCGACGACGGCTGTGGCGGCTCCTGCGGCACATGCCTGTCGCCGGAGGAATGCAACGACTACGGGCAATGCCTCTGCATGCCGGATTGCTGGGGTCTGGAGTGCGGCGACGACGGCTGCGGCGGCTCCTGCGGCACGTGCGGCACCGGGGAAACCTGTGAAGAAGGCATCTGCGAGGCAGGATGCACACCGGACTGCGTGGGGCTGACATGTGGCGACGATGGCTGCGGCGGCTCGTGCGGGACCTGCTCGAGCGGCGTCTGTGTGTCCGGGGTGTGCCGCACGACATGCGGGGCGATCACGCTCGAGGGCTGCTGCGAAGGGAACGTGGCCGTGTGGTGCTCCTCAGGGTCGTTGACCTCGTTGGACTGCTCCTCCAATCCTGAGTGCGGCTGGGTCAACACCTCGATCGGCTACTACTGTGGCTCCACGGGGGATCCCGATCCATCGGGAGGGTTCGACATGGAATGCTACTGGTAAGTGAAATCGATGCTTACCTGCCGCCCACGGCCCGACCCCCATCCCCCCGGAAAAGACCCCACGCCCTGGACGGCATCCCTGGGCATACCTTTGGGCCAGAACCTGCACTGCGCCGGCCCTTCGGGCCTTGCTCGTGTTCCCTCGTGAACAAATCCAGCACGCTGGTTTTTTCACTCGCGGTCCGCATCGATGTGACCGTATGCCCCCGCTGCAAAGGCCCTCTTTCGCCTCGTCGAGCTCGCCGGCACGCCGGAGGCCATCCGGCGGGTCATGACCCGCGCCGGCCTCGCGCCCATGCCACCACCGCCTCCGCTCCCTCGCGTGCGAGGCCAGCTCTCGCTCGGGCTGCAGGCATCCGCACGAAAAGCGCGCATCGAACGGCTCCCCTCGGAAAGCTCGTCGAGCGGGGGGCATGGCCGTGGTGCGACCGGGGTCAGGTGGATTGCGTACGAGCACTCCCGTTGGGATTGGCCGGGACATCGAGAGGCTCGACACGGGGCATTGATGAAGGCGGGATCGGGGCATAGACTCCTGAAAAAGGCACGGGGGTCGGATGAGGGACAGCATTTCGCAGATGGGATCGGATCGCGCCCGCCTCGCCCGGATCGCGGGTGCGACCGCGTGGGCGCTCGTCGTGGCGACCTGCACGGGCGAGGAGCCCGGGCAGAGGGGGCTGTGCCCGGAGCCGGCCGCTGGCGGGCCGGTGGCCCTGTTCGACATCTTCGAGCCGGGTGGCGAGGAGCTGGCGCCGTTCCCGTCGGACCTCAAGACCGTCTTCGACCCCGCGTCGCCGACGGGGATGAGGCTCTCGTTCGGCGAGAACGTCTTCGCCCCGGCGCTGAACGAGCTGGACGGCTTCGGCCTGCGCTCGGTCATGCTGGTGCCCCACGCGAGGTCCATCGATCCGGCGACCCTGCCGGCGACGCCCGCGGACAGCCTGGCGCCCGGGTCGTCCGTGTTTCTCATCGACATCGACGGGATCGAGGACGCGGCGGCCGGGACGCTGGACGGCAGGAAGATCGCCGTGGAGACCGGGTCCGTCCACGACTCGGGCTCGCTGTTCATGGAGCCGTCCATCGTCAACGCGATCGCCGTGAGGCCCGAGGGGTTCCTCGAGCCCGTGCACCGCTACGCCATGGTGGTCACGGCCTGCGTCACGTCGCCCGCCGGCGACGGGCTGGGGACGCAGGATTCGTTCGCCGCCCTGCGGGAAGGGGGCACCCACCCGGACGCCAGCGCACAGGCGGTCGAAAACCTGCACGACGTCATCGCCTACCTGGAGCGCGAGGGCTACGACCGGGGCGACCTGGCCATGGTGACCACGTTCACGACCCAGTCCGTGGACGACGATCTCGTGGCGGCCCGCACCATCGTGGACGGCCTCGAGGTCGCAAATCCGGTCGTCGGCGAGGTCTACGACACGCTCGTCGCCTCGGAGCTGAACCCGGACATGCTGGCGAGGATGCCGGGCGTGGTCGCCCTGCTCTCGGACTTCGACCTGTCCACGTACAGGTTCGACCGCATCGACAAGGTGGTCTTCGGCACGTTCGAGGCGCCCAGCTTCGTGGACGAGACCGATCTCGTGAACAGGGATCTTGCGACGTGGCGACCTGCCACCACGGGGACCGAGACGCTCGAGTTCATGCTCACGCTGCCCCGGGAGGTGCCGGCCGAGGGCATCGGCCCACCCTACGGCGTGCTCGTCTACCAGCACGCCATGGGCGTGTGCAAGGAGACCATCCTGCCGCTCGCGGACACCATGGCCCGCTTCGGGATAGCCGTGGTGGGCATCGACGCCATGCAGCACGGGTCCCGCCATCCGGACGGACCGGGCGGGTGCGAGATGGAGTTCACCGACTTCTTCGCGTTCGAGAACTTCGCCCGCACCAGCGCGTATTTCGAGCAGTCGGTCATCGACATCTGGAGCCTGGTCAGGATGCTGCGCGAGGCGGAGCCCATCGATGTCCTCCCGTACCCCGGCGGGGACGGCGTGCCGGATCTGACGACCTCGCGCATGGCGTTCGCGGGCCAGTCCATGGGCGCGAGCATGGGCATGAACGCCATGGCCCTCGAGCCGGCATTCGACGCGGGGGTGGTCAACGTGGGCATGGGCTACCTCACGGACCTCATGCTGGCCGGGATGGGCATCGACCTGCCCGAGACGCCCATGCCCGACCTCGACGGGTACGACCTGTTCCAGATGAACCTGGGCCTCATCGTCCCCACCATCTCCGACAAGTGCGACCCCATCCACTGGGCCGACAACCTCATCGCGAATCCCATGGCGCCGTGGCGCACCGGGCCCATGTCGGTGCTCTACCAGCACGCCGCCTGCGACGAGGTGGTCCCGTACGAGGCGTACGAGCGCACGGCGGGGCTCATGCGGATCCCGGCCGTCGAGCCCATGGTGCGCCCCATCGAGGGCCTCTCGACCGTGTCCGCCCCGGTCCGGGGCAACCTCGACGCGGGCCACACGGCGGCGCTCTTCCAGTTCGATGCGCCCGCCGAGCACGCGTTCTTGCTGACCTGCGACGACCCGGCCACCATGTTCGCGGGCCAGCTCCAGCTCGCCGTGTTCGTGAGCGCCAGCCTGCGCGGCGAGACTCCCGTGGTCATCGATCCCTTCGACCCTTCCCAGGTGGCCGCTTACGCCCCCGCCTGGGAAGCCCCCTGACGGTCTGGCCGCGTCGTGGCCGTACGCCGGCCCAAGAGGGCCGCATCGACGGAGTCCTGTGCCTCGCCGGAGCCCGATCCGAGCCGTGATCGCCGACCTGTCGCCAGCACCCGGGCACCGTATCGCGTCATGCTTCGCATCGTCTCGAGCACCGTCCTGGCCCGCCGCGTGGACCGCGGATGGGGTTGTGGCGCGAGCCGATCGCCTTCTCCAGGACCGCCTCGACACGGCGATGACCCGGGTCACGGCGCAACGACGGGGTTTTGGGCATGGACAGCGAGCTGTCTTTCACCACGTCTTGTTCCCGGCCCTCGCGCCCCGGCGTTTTTTGGGTCACCTGTACGCGCACTTGACATTGTGGCGGGTCACGCGGATCTCGCCCAGGGTGGCGCCCTGCCCTTCCTCCATCACGAACGGGATGGTCTTCTTCTTGTCGTCGGCCTTGATCACGAGCTTGCCGGCCACGTTGCCGCAGCTTCCGGACGCGCAGCTCACCTGCACGACGAGCTTGCCCTTCTCGAGCTTGGGCATGTAGAAGACCTCGCCCGCGCTCCCGGTCTTGCCGCCCATCAGGCAGCCGCCCTTCGAGTCCCCGCCGGCGAACTTGCCTCCCGAAGCGACCCACAGGTCGAGGTCCGCGTCGCCCTTCCACGTGAGCTCCACCTTGACCTTGGCGCTGGCCGAGGCCGACAGGCTGGGCGCTCCGTGGCCCAGGGGCAGCCCGTCGCCCGAGGCGAGCCTCTCGAGCAGGGCGCGCTCGTCGGCCTTGAGCTTGACGCCCTTGGCCGGAACGAGCCTGTCGTCCGCGGTCTTCTCGAGCAGCATGAGCGCCGCCTCCTGCGCGTCCTCGGTGCGGCCCGCACGCGCCGCGGCCACGGCCAGCCTCACGATGGCGGGCCGGTCCGACGTCTTGAGCTGGTGCAATGAAAGCCTCAGCGCGAACGCCACGTCCCAGCGCTCCTGGCTCTCCATCCACAGGGCCAGAGATTCCAGCACGGCCCTGCGCTCCGGGTCCATGTCCAGGGCTCCCGAGTAGTGCCTGAGCGCAGAATCCGGGTCGCCCGACAGCCTGTCCAGGTCGCCCACGTAGGCGAGCACCGTGGGATCGGCCGTGTCCAGCGCCCTCCACTTCTCGACCTCGGCCTTGGCTTCCGTCACGCGGCCCACCCGCACGAGGTAGTCGACGAGCCTCTTTCGGAAGAGCCTGTGCAGGGGGTCATCCTGGACGTCCTCTTGCAGCGATTCGAGCTTCTTCGCCACGGCCTCGTCGCCCGTGGGGGGAGGCAGCTCCGTGATGGTCACCTCGGTGCTCGGTGTGCAGTACGAGCGGTAGTACCCGGGATCGAAGCCGATCTCGTACGTGTCGAAGACTCCCTCCAGGTAGTTCACATCGGCGGGCGCTGCCTTCTTGGTCTCCGAGGCCATCTTGGCAGGGGGCGGCGACTTGGCCATGACGGCCGCCCCGCCGAGGCCGCCACCTCCCTTGCCCGAGGTGGCCACGGATGCCATCGACTCGTCATCCAGCGCCGCGTCGTCGTCCTCGGGCATCTGGCCGGCCTCGTAGTCGATGGCGTCTCCAGCCCAGTCCAGCCTGTCGTCGGTCTGCTTGACCCCGAACTCCTTGTACATGGCG
>JBFYZU010000060.1:0-3365 GCA_041309365.1 Myxococcota bacterium | reverse complement strand
CCTCTTCCCACCCGTGGTGCGCTCGACCTCGAGCGCAGTGGCGTACCTGCGTTGCCACGGTCGCAACGCCGCCTCCTGGTACAGGCACGAGCACGCCCACGAGAGATACGACTACAGGTACAGCGACGAGGAGGTCGCGGTCATCGCCGGGTCGGTGCGCAAGCTCGCAGGCGAGTCGTCCTCGGTCTTCGTGTTCTACAACAACCACTTCCAGGCCAAGGCCGTGGAGGGAGCCAGGAAGCTCTTGCGCGAGCTCGGCTGAGCCGCTGTCTTGCGACTGGTTGCTGCATGTGCTCTGCTGTGCCGCTGCTGCAATGAAGACATCGATAAACGTCAGGTACCTCGGTGCGGCGGCCGTGGTCGTGGCGGTGGCTGTCATGGCTGCGGTCATCGGTTCGGTCCGTGCGACGGACGCCATCGCCACATGGCACTTCATCGTCTACGCTTTGTCCATCGGGCTCGCCGGTCTCGGGACGTGGAGCCTGGCCACGGGGCTCGCGCCCTGGAAGCCGCCTGCCAGGCGCACCGCACGCTTCCACCTGCTGCACCCCAGGTTCTTCTTCGTGGAGTCCTGGCGCACCATCAACGAGGAGGCCTTCGCCGGTGCGGACGTGCGCGGCGGGCGGGGACGAATTTCGGCCCCCCGGATGACCGTGGATCACCGGGTCATCGTCGTGTTCCTCGTGGCGGCCTTCACTCTCACGCTGATGGAGTACTTCGGCGACAGGAGCACCCTCTACTCGCTTTGCCCGGACCTGCTCGTGGGACGGTACGGAGAGCTCAACGGCTTTGCCTACTGGGCCCTGTGGCGGGTGCTCGGCTACGCCGTGATACCCGGGATCGCGGTCCTTGCGACCCCTGGAATGAGCCTCTCCGGGTGCGGGCTCACGTTCCGGGGGTTCTTCGAGCACCTGTGGATCTACGCGCTGCTGTTTCTCGTGGTCCTGGCCTGCGTGGTCTTCGTGTCGTTCAAGCCCGACTTCGCGTCCTACTATCCCTTCTACAAGCAGGCTCACCTGAGCTGGTTCGACTTCTTGGCGTGGGAGATCCTCTACGCATTGCAGTTCGTATCGCTGGAGTTCTTCTTCCGCGGGTTCATGCTCCACCCTCTCAGACGATCCCTGGGAGCCTACTCCATCCTGGCCATGATGGTGCCCTACTGCATGATCCACTATGGCAAGCCCTACCTGGAGGCCAATGCGGCCATCATCGCCGGCGTGGTCCTTGGTACGCTCAGTCTCCGTACGGGGTCCATCTGGTGCGGAGCCCTGATCCACATCACGGTGGCCGTGTCCATGGACATCATGGCGATGTACCAGAGCGGGCACCTCGCAACCCTGCTCATGTGAATCGGGTTTCGACGAGCGATTGCCAAGGTGGATAATGTATGTTGAAATGGAACATCCAGAAAGGATGGTTTCATGCCACGTTCAGAACGCAGGCTCACAGCCTTGCTGCTCGCGTGCGTGATGACCGCCGGGTTGGCGGCCGTCGCTCCGGCCAGGCATGCCGAGGCTGCGGACCTCATCATCAAGAGCGACGAGGTCCACAAGCAGTGGGATCTGGCCGTCATGCTGCACGCCCTGTGGTGGGGAGGCGTGGGTGTCGGCATGAGGCTGGGGATCCCGGTGGCGCCCAAGGGCTTCATCCCTGCCTTGAACGATCAGGTCAAGATCGAGATCGGCTTCAGCTACCAGCACTGGTGGCTGCGCCGCTACTACGTCGATCGCGATTGGGATTGGTACCACGAGGGATACGATTTCCACAGGTTCGCCTTCCCGGTGCTCCTGCGATGGGACTTCTACATCTTGAAGATCCTGACGGCCTACTTCACGATCGGCGTGGAGTTCGGGTTCGTGCCTGACCACGAGGTCTGGGACGACAGGGTCTACTACTACGGGCTCGCCGTGTTCGCCGGGTCGGCGGGCGTTCTCGTCAACTTCCACGAACGCGTCAGCCTGCGTGCCGAGTTCTCCCATTCCGGATTCAACGTCGGTATCGAGTTCAAGCTGTGAGCCTCGGCGCTTCCCTGTCGGGGGAGGGCCTGAGCCTGTCCATGGGATCGAGGCACATCCTCTGCGGGCTTGATCTCGTCGTGAGGCCGGGCGAGATCCTGGGCCTCCTGGGGCCCAACGGAGCTGGCAAGACAACGGCCATTCGAGCTCTCATGGGCTTCGTGGCGCCGGACAGGGGCGACGTCAAGCTCGCCGGCCGCTCCATCCTGCGGATGGGTGTGGACGCCCGGGCTCGGCTGGGTATCGGGTATCTGCCGCAGGATCGCTCCATCTTCCCCGACCTGACCGTTTCCCAGAACATCGCCATCGTGCTCGAGGCTCTGGGCCGGCCTCGAGACAGGATCCAGGAAGCGCTGGAGCGCATGCAGATCGGGCATCTGGCCCGGCAGAAGGCGGGCTCCCTGTCCGGCGGTGAGAGGCGGAGGCTCGAGATGGCGAGGCTCGATGCCCTGGATCCCGCCATCTGGCTTCTGGACGAGCCTTTCACCGGCATGGATCCTCTTTCCATAGAACGGCTCTCGGAGATGATCTCGGGGCTCAGGCATGGGGGCAAGGCGCTGCTCGTCTCGGATCACAACGTTCCCCAGACCCTCGGCCTGTGCGATCACGTTCTCATCGTGGATTCCGGCAGGGTTCTCGTCGAGGGCAGCCCGGTGAAGGTGGCCAGCGATCCCGTGGCCAGGGACCGCTACCTGGGCGGTCGTTTCCAGGCGCCGATCGGCTCGTAAAACAGGTGAATTATTGCTACACTTTGGTGGAGAATCCAATATCCCCGAGGGAGGTGGCCATGTCCAGCAAGCGCTGTCTCGTTTCCATGCTCGCGGTCTTCGCGATGGGCTGCGGAGGCACCAAGGGCAATCCCTACAACCCGTTCGACACGAGCACCGACGGTTTGCCGGACGTGGATCTCGACGTCCTCCCGGATGAGCCAGGCGACGTGGTCGATGACACCTTTGCCGATCCCTTGCCCGACACGGGCCTGGACACGGGGCTCGACACGGGCCTGGATACCGGGACTGACACGGCCGTGGACACGATCCCCGAGCCCTACCCGGACGGCACCGACGTGACGGACACGGACGGCGACACCATCCGCGACGCGGACGAGGGCAACGGCACCGTGGACACGGACGGAGACACCCTGCCGGACAGCTCGGACCCCGACAGCGACGGCGACGGCATTCCGGACGGCATGGAGGCGGGCGACGCCAACCCTCTGACCCCGCCTCTGGACTCGGACTTCGACGGCAGACCTGACTTTCGCGAGACGGACGCGGACGACGACACCATGCTCGACTCGGACGAGGGCATCGCCGACGTGGTCGGGGACACCATCCCCAACTACAGGGA
>JBFYZU010000059.1:0-8765 GCA_041309365.1 Myxococcota bacterium | reverse complement strand
CCCGCGACGCCGGTCCAGGTGGTCTGGCAGACGTTGTCGACCAGGTCGCAGCTCTCCTCGGTGCAGTTGTCGCCGTCGTCGCACTCGGCGTCCGTCACGCAGCAGCCCGCCAGCGCCGTGTTCGAGCACGTGTTCGTGGAGCTGCACACGTCGCTCGTGCAGGGATCCAGGTCGTTGCAATCCCCGTCGTTGTGGCAGCAGTTGGCGATGGGCGTGTTCGAGCACACGTTGCCTGCGCACAGGTCCGAGGTGCAGATGTCCGCGTCGTCGCAGTCGGCGTTGGTGATGCAGCATCCCGTGATCCAGGCGTTGACGCAGCTCCCGCCGATGCACTGGTCCGTGGTGCACATGTTGCCGTCGTCGCAGTCGGCCGGCACGGTGCAGCCTCCGCAGATGTCCACCTGCTCGCAGTGGCCCATGCCATAGCCCATGCCCGCGGCCTCGATCACGTCGTCGACGCAGTTGTCCGCGGTGCAGGGGTTGCCGTCCTCGCAGTTCGGGCGCGTTCCCGAGATGCACACTCCCCAGCAGTTGCAGTACTCGATGCCCGTGCACCAGCGCCCGTCCTGGCAGGCCAGGTGATCCGTGCAGCAGTCGTCCTGGGCCAGGGCCAATGACGGTGCGAGGAGGCACGAAAGTGCGACCAGCGTGCCTGCCATCGTCGTCGCGATCAACTTGTTTCTGTCCGGCATGTCATCCTCTCTCGAGGTCTATTCCATGGGCCTGGTAGAATTGCCCTGCCGATGAACATGCAAGGGGGGTGCCACCATCGAAGGACTCGATGGACTGCGGACGCACCTGTCTCGAAGCCGTAACCCATTGAAATTCATGCAGATGAGATGGGCTTTCACGCATGCTCCGTCCAAGAGGTTCCGTGTATTGTATAGGATATAGATCGTTCCCCGAAAAAAATAGCAAACCCCGCAATCTTTGCAGGGGGGGTCAGACCTCGCCCATGTAGACGAGCTCGCGCTCCAGGACCACTCCGGAGCTCGCCTGCACGCGCGAGACGACCTGGTCCACGAGGGTGCGTATGTCGGCGGCCGTGGCGCCGCCCGTGTTGACGATGAAGTTGTGGTGCCTCCGGCTGACCCGTGCCCCTCCCACCGTGAGCCCGCCGAGGCCGGCCTGCTCGATGAGCCGGCCCGCGTAGTCGCCGGCCGGGCGTTTGAACACGGACCCGCAGCTCGGCATGTCGAGGGGATAGCGCGAGTGGCGCTTCTCGCGCAGGACGTCCATGCGCGCGTGGATCGCGGCGGGCAGGTCACGCCCGGGAGGCGCGAAACGGGCCCCCAGTACGACCAGATCGCCGGCCTTCTTGAAGGTGCTGTCCCTGTAGCCGAAAGAGAGCTCGGCGCGGGTCATGGATCGCATGCGGCCGTCCATGGTGCACGCGGTCACGTCAAGGAGGTGGTCTGAGATGCTGTCGCCCCAGGCCTCGGCGTTCTGCACGAGCCCGCCGCCCACGGTGCCGGGGATGTCCTCGAGAAATTCGAAACCCGTCATGCCTGCCGCGGCCGCAGCCAGGCACAGGTCCCTGTCGGTGACGCCCGCCCGCGCGGCGATCACGCCCCCTTCGACGAAGAGACCTGCCATGGCCTCGCCCATGCGCAGGACCAGCCCCGACAGGCCCTCGTCCGGCACGAGCACGTTGGACCCGGCCCCCAGCACGTGCACGGGCGCACCGAGGTCTCGGGCCAGGGCGAGGGCACGGGTCACGTCCATTTCGCAGGCCGGCTCCACGAGCACCTCCGCGGGGCCGCCGATGCGGTAGGACGTGAATGGCGCGAGAGGCGCTCCGGTGGCGACCTTGCCCGATATGCCGAGCTCCGCGAGCCCGGCAAGGAGAGAGCCGCCTATCATGGGCTTGCTTTCTACCACGTTCTGGTCTAAGAATCCCACTCTCCTCGCTCCCGGCAAGTGCAACCGGGGGCTACATACCCGAGAGGAGGACACATGCACGCGTTCGTCCCAAAGCGTCATCGCGAATATGAACTGATCTACGTGCTGTCACCGACGACCACGCCGGCCGGGGCCACCAGGATCGCCGACTTCATCACCGAGGTCGTGGGAGCCCACGAGGGCAAGATCATCAAGGTGGACCTGTGGGGGATCCGCACCCTGGCGTACCGCATCCACGGATTCAGGCAGGGCATCTACTACTTCATGCGGTTCATCGGCACGCAGGGCATGGTGGAGGAGCTGGAGCGCAGGCTGCGCATCAGCGAGCCCGTGCTCCGCTTCCTGAACGTCAAGGCATCGGACAGGCTCGTGGATCCGGCATCCTACCAGGTCAACGAGGAGGAAGCGAAGTTCACGCCCATCGACGAGATCCTGGCCAGGCTGGCCTCGCCCGAAGCCGAGGTCCCCGAGGGAGCGGCCTTGGAGGGAGAGGATGAGGCTCACCCGGACAAGACCGACGACAGGCCCGTTGCCGTGGTCCCGGACGTGCCCAAGGACGACTCCGACGACGATGACGAAGAAGACGACGAGGACTGAGAGGTAGCACCATGCCGAAGGACAAGAGGGCGTTCTACAGGCGCAAGTTCGGTCGCAAGAAGGTCTGCAAGTTCTGCGTCCAGTCCGACGCCTCCATCGACTACAAGAACCCGGACAGCCTCCGTCACTTCCTCACGGACCGGGGCAAGATCATCCCCAGGCGCATCACAGGCAACTGCAGCAAGCACCAGCGTGCGCTCACCCTGGCCATCAAGCGTGCGAGGCACCTGGCCCTCGTTCCGTTCACCGTCACGGGACGCGACTGATTCATGCGGAGGCAGTCATGAAGGTCATCCTCCAGGACGACATTCACAACGTCGGAAAGTCCGGCCAGCTCGTCACGGTAGCCGACGGGTTCGCGCGTAACTACCTCATCCCCCGCAAGCTGGCCGTGAAGGCCACCTCGCGAAACGTGCGCGAGCTCGAGCACGACAAGCGGGTGGCGGCGCAGCGAAAGGCCCGCAGGCTCAAGGTCTCGGTCGACCTTCGCACCAGGCTCGAGGGCCTGTCCGTCACGGTGACCAAGCCCGTGGGCGCCAACGACAAGCTCTACGGGTCGGTCACTGCCGCGGACGTGGAGCAGGCCCTCAAGGACGAGGGCGTGGAAGTGGAGCGAAAGAAACTGCGCTTCGACGAGTCCATCCGCGCCCTGGGCGTCTACACCGTCCACGTGAAGCTCGAAGGCGGCGATGAGGTCCCCCTCAAGGTCTGGGTCGTCGCGAAGTAGCCCGACACCTCTTTTCATCCTCTGCACGGGCACGGTCCCTGTCGATGTCCCAGGGGCATGTAAACTTCTGCCTGTGGAAAACCGATTCACAAGCTGTGGACAAGGGGGGATCCGTGCCGGGTAACCGGTCGAGACCACCGGGGATCCGGCCTGTGGAGAAAATGGTGCGAGCCGCGCGATTGCGTTCTCGGCCATAGTGGGGAAGATGTCGACCATGGCGACGACGATCAGACAGGCGGGCCCTGGATCGAGGGGGGGGACACCGGCGGGCATAGGAAACGCCTTCATGGGCAAGGTCCCGCCCCACAGCACCGAGGCCGAGCTGTCCGTGCTCGGCGGCATCCTGCTCAGGAGCTCCAGCCTGGACGTCGTGGCAGACATCGTGAGGCCCCAGGACTTCTACTCCGATGCCAACGGCATGATCTACCAGGCCATCATCGACCTCAACGTGGTGAACCGGCCCATCGACCTCATCAACCTGGGAGAGATCCTCAAGGACCGCGGAGAGCTGGAGACCGTGGGCGGGCTCGCGTACCTCTCGTCCATCCTCGACGCGGTGCCGACGAGCGCGAACATCGAGTCCCACGCACAGCTCGTGGCGGAGAAGGCCGCGGTCCGCGCCTGCCTCGGAGCGGCCCTGGACATCCTGGAGAAGGGCTACGGCGACTACGGCGAGGCCCAGTCGTTCCTCGACCAGGCGGAGCAGGGAGTCTTCGAATCGACGCGAAGCCGCACGCAGACCCGGATGCAGGACATCTACACCGCGGTCAAGAAGGCGTTCAGCGAGATCGAGCGGCTCAAGAAGGCCAAGACCGACATCACGGGCGTGCCCACTGGCTTCGCGCCGCTCGACCGCATGACCACGGGCCTGCAGGGAGGCGACCTGGTCATCATCGCGGGCCGTCCCTCGATGGGCAAGACGGCGCTGGCCATGAACATCGCCGTGAACGCGGCCATGAGGGCCAACGTGGGCACCGTGATCTTCTCGCTGGAAATGAGCGTGGACCAGCTCATGCGGCGCCTGCTCGCCAGCGAGGCATCGGTGTCGTCCAACCGCCTGAGGCTGCCCCGATCTCTCACCCGCGAGGACATGTTCAAGCTCGTCGACGCCGCGGACCGGCTCTACAAGGCGCCCATCTACCTGGACGACTCCGCCGAGATCAACGTCCTCGAGGTCCGCTCCAGGGCCAGGAGGCTGAAGAGCAAGGTGGACATCGGGCTCATCATCCTCGACTACCTGCAGATCATGAAGCCCGTGACCAGGAGCCGCGGCGACACGAACCGCGAGCGCGAGATCGCGGAGATCACGCGCAGCCTCAAGGCCCTCGCCAAGGAGCTCAACGTCCCGGTCGTCTGTCTGAGCCAGCTCAACCGCGGCCCCGAGGCCAGGCAGGACAAGAGGCCGCTGCTCTCCGACCTGCGCGAGTCGGGCGCCATCGAGCAGGACGCCGACCTCATCATGTTCCTCTACCGCGAGTCGTTCTACGAGCGCGACAGCACCGACCCCACCTCCGAGGTGATCATCGGCAAGAACCGCAACGGCCCGGTGGGAACGGCCAAGCTCCTGTTCCAGGGGGAGTTCACCCGGTTCGACAACATCGAGTCGGCGGACGACTACGATGCCATGCCGGGCGTGGAGACGCGGTTCGAGCGCGACAAGCCGCCCGAGCCTCCCCCGGACCTGCCTCCTCTGGCCCCCTTCGGCGAAGGCGACGACACGCCGTTCTGATCGCGAAGACCCCTCAGAACGGGGTGAAACCCTGCTCGGCGAAGTGCCCGTCGAATCCGAAGAAGGACCCGATCCCGAGATCGCCCATGACCTCGAAGCTCGCGCAGTCGACGATCCCGACCCTGCGACGGGCCATCCCGAGAAGACGCACCATGGCTCTCTCGTGGAGCCTCTTGTCGATCCACACGACCTCCATGAGCGGGCAGAGCGTCCTCGTGAGCTCGCGCACCGCCTCGAAACCGACACGCGACTGCATGAGCACGACGGTCTCGGTCAGCACGTAGCTCGTCGTGACAAGGTCGTGCTTCTCCATGAGCAGCCGCTGCATGACCTCGAGTGCACGCGGATGGTTGCGATCGTTGCGGACGAGGGAGGCGAACAACCCCGAGGTGTCCGCGAAGACCTTCATTCGTCCTCGCCCGAGTAGACCCTCGCGAGGATCTCGTCGTGGTTGTCGGAGACGTCATCCCTGTCCGCCACGAAGGCCCCGAGCACCGACAGGGCAGCGACCCTCCGATCGTCCACCTCGCTTCGCATGCGTGCCAGGGCACGTCTGACGATCTCCGACATGGACACGTCATCGGATCTCGACCTCTGCCTCAACCAGGCGTGCATCTCCTCGGTCAGCGATATCTGCGTTCTCACCATTCCCGATGACTCCATCACCATCATAACATCATTACATCATCTCGCAATACCAGGCGACGAGGGCTATCGGGCACCCGAGTCCACCAGACGAGATATCCGATATCATTCGAATAGTCACGATGGAATGTCAGAACTCGTGGGTGTTGGCGACGAGGCCGGCCTCGCCGGGACTACCCGTCGAGCTGCCTCCGTTTCCGCCAGGTCCGAGCGAGTAGAGCGCCCCGCCGATGACCGGTATCGAGGTCCCCACGATGGCGATGCCGATGCTGGGTCCGCCACCACCGCCACCTCCAGAGCCGCCCTGGGAGCCGTTGCCACCCGGACCGCCCATGCCACCCGGACCGCCCTGGTCGGTCATCTCCGGGCTGCCACCGTTGCCACCCGGGCCGCCCGTGCCGCCCATGCCGCCCTGCCCTCCGTTTCCGCCTCGCCCACCGCCGCCCGTCGACAGGCTGCAGTTGGTTATCGTCGCGTTGCTGTTCTCGAGCACCACCGCGAAGCTGGCGCCGCCTCCCGTACCGGCCGTGCCGGGATATCCGCCGCAGCCACCGCCACCACCGCCACCGCCCGCACCGCCGTAGCTCTTGCAGCAGCCGTCGATCTCGCTCTCGTGACAGTCGCCACCACCACCACCACCACCACCACCACCGCCGCCCGAGTACCCGCGCGTGCCGTCCGTACCGTCGCTGGGCAGCCACGAACCCGAGAGGAACATCCCCGCATCGTTGCCACCTGTTCCATGCAGGGCCGGGTCGAAGAGAAAGGTGGTACCCGCCGTGCCGTTGGTGGCCGTTGCACCCGAGCACGTGGCCGAGCCTCCAGGGCCTCCAGGGCCTCCTCCCGAGCCCGAGCCTGACACCCCTGCACCGCCGGACTGCTCGTAGCCGCCTGCAGTGCCACCCAGGCCGCCCGTCGAGCCACATGGGCTGGCGCCGCCCGTACCGCGCGCCGGCGTGGATGAGCTGCGGTTGCAGGCACCGAAGCAGTCGAGGGGGCAGTGGCAGCCGTACTCGAATCCCCCACCGCCCGTGCCTCCTTGCATGGTGGGGTCGGTGCTGAATCCCTCGCCCTGACCGCCGGTCGTGCCGTTCACGCCGTCGCTGCCGCGGCCGGCGACTATCACGCACGAGAGGAGCACGAGGCCGTTGCTCGACATGGCGTGCACGCCGATGGACGGCTCCCCCGATCCCGAGGCGCCGGCCGAGCGTACCGTGACGAACCCCAGATAGGTGGTGTTCGCGATGCCGCTGGCCGTCACGGCGACCGTGTCGGACGACTCGATGGTGACCGTGTGGTCGCTGGCGCGGTCCCAGGCGTCGGCAGCGTCGTAGCCGCCGAACACGCTCACCTGGTCGGCCATGGTCAGCGTCTCGTCGTAGGTGCCGACCGACACGTACACGTGGTCCTTGGACGAGTCCAGCACGGCCGCGTCGATGGCCGCCTGGATGTCGCGCATGGGCAGGTCCATGGTGCCCGGGTTCGAGTTGTCGCCCGTCTTGGCCACGAAGAGGGCCCTGTCGATGTTGCCGTCGATGCCGTCGCAGTCGTTGTCGACGAAGGTGGCGTCGGGCAGGTCCGTGGCGCCGGGCGTGCAGCCGTAGACCTCGCAGCCCGTCTCCTCGAGTGTGTCGCCGTCCACCCAGCCGGGCTCGCACTCCCACTCGCACACGCCGTCCTCGCACGTGGCGCTGGTGTGTATGCCGGGCGAGGGGCACTCGTTGCCGCACTCGCCGCAGTTCATCGGGTCCGTGTCCTTGTCGAAGCCCTCGTCCACCAGCTCGTCGCAGTCGTCGTCGAACCCGTTGCAGATCTCGTCGAAGCACCCGGAGCAGTCCGGGTCGTACACGTCCATGTCGCCGTCGCAGTCGTTGTCGATGTAGTCGTGGCACGTGACCGCGTTCTCCACGGTGTCGAGCACGGTGTCGCCGTCCCAGTCGCTTAACAGGCAGCGGTACTCGCAGCCGGTGGCCGCCAGGCCGTCGATGTCCCAGTAGTCGGGCATGCAAACGCCAATCTGGCACAGGCCCGAGGCGCACTGGCCCGAGGCGTTGGGGAACACGCACTGGTTCTGGCACTCGCCGCAGTTGAGCGAATCGGTGAGCAGATCCCAGTTCTCGTCGACGAGCGTGTCGCCATCGTCGTCCACTCCGTTGCAGGTCTCCGTGCCCAAAGTGTCCCCACCCTGGTCCAGAGATCCGTCCGTGGCCGAGTCCCCCATCGTGGGAGTGCCGCTGCCGGCGCAGCCCGAGACTTGCACCACTGCGAGAACACTGGCGAGAAGCCAGACATCGACTCTTCCCATGTTGGGATCTCCTCCGTCGGCGACGACGCGCACCTCGGTGGATTATAGGGCCTGATGCCGTCCGAGTCCACGGCAAGGTCGAAACCTCGATGACGTCCGATCGTGGCGAACGATGGAGAGCCACGCCTCAGTCGATGGCGGTGAGGGTCTTGTGCCGGGCCTCGAGGTCGTGCTTGTGCTCCTCGAGATCGGACTCGAGCTTCTCGAGCATGGCGCGATCGGACTCGAGGGAGGCCTTCCTGGCCAGAAGCTCGTCCTCCTTGGCCTCGAGGTCCGAGAACGCACCGCCCTCTTTTTTGAGCATCGTGGAGTACATCCGCGCGAGCACGGCCACGTCGGTGAAAGACTCGGCCTCGAGGACGATTCGCAGCATGCCTCCGCGCGCCATGCGGTCGTGCAGGATGATGGCCTCGCGGGCCCGGGACGCCTGCGCAAGGCGCTGGGCGGAGAGGTCCTCGATCTCCTTCTCGGCCTGCGCGATGGAGGCAGAGAGCTCGTCGATCCGGATCCTCGCGCGGGCCATGTCCTCTTCGCGCCGCGCTATCTCGGAGGCGAGCTCCTGCGGGCCGAGGTAGCTCACGCCACCCCAGAGGCCGGGCGCGGCCCCGTCGCCCGCCGAAGCGATCCCCGCTGCCAGCATGGCTGCCAGCGCGGTGGCTGCAGTCCTTCGCTTCATGCCCGGCCTCCTCACACCCTCAGGGTGCGCGCCGACGCCAGGTGCGCCCCCACGATGCCCACGGCACCGCACAAGGACAGAAACAACACCACCCACGACAGAGGCACGAAGGACAGGTGCCAGGCGCTCGACTCGCCGAGGATGGACGCGATGCGAGAGTCCAGAAGCGTGGTCAGACCCCAGG
>JBFYZU010000058.1:0-2552 GCA_041309365.1 Myxococcota bacterium | reverse complement strand
CCGCGGCATCTACCACAAGGGCTGGACCGCGGTCACCAAGCACCGCACGCCGTGGGAGACCGGAGCCATCAAGACTGTTCCGTTTGACGACGATCTCTGGGAGCTGTACGACACGAACACGGACTGGACGCAGGCCCACGATCTGGCCAAGGAGATGCAGAGCCAGTCGGAGCTGGCACACAAGCTGCACGAGCTGCAGCGCCTGTGGCTGATCGAGGCGGTCAAGTACAACGTCGTGCCACTCGACGACCGTCTCGCCGAGCGCTTCGTCCCGGATATCGCCGGACGTCCGCAGTTGGTGCGCGGCAACC
The DNA here is from genome assembly GCA_041309365.1 of Myxococcota bacterium. Lineage (GTDB taxonomy): Bacteria > Myxococcota_A > Polyangia > DRWM01 > DRWM01 > JAFDER01. Next base: position 2,241 of record JBFYZU010000058.1, on the reverse strand, counting down.
GGCAGTTGCTCTTCGGTGGGATGAAGGGCTTGTCCACACACTCAATCGTCAGCACTTTGAACAAGTCCTTCGCCTTCACGGCCGAAGTGGTGGTGCCCGAGACGGGCGCGGAAGGCGTCATTATCGCCAACGGGGGCCTCACCGGCGGGTTCAGCCTGTATGCCAAAGGCGGAAAACTGAAATACTGCTACAACTTCCTGGGGATCAAGCACTACTTCGTCGAGAGCACGGAGGCGATCCCGGCCGGCAAGCACCAGGTGCGCATGGAGTTCGCCTACGACGGCGGTGGCCTGGCCAAGGGCGGCACCGTGTCGCTCTTCATCGACGGCCAGAAAGTAGGCGAAGGCCGTGTCGAGATGACCGAGCCCTTCGCATTTTCCGCCGATGAAACGGCTGACGTGGGACTGGAAGCCGGTTCGCCGGTATCGCCGGACTACGGCCCGAGAGGCAACGCCTTCAACGGCGAGGTCAACTGGCTGGAGATCGACGTGGACAAGAACGCGCTGGACCAGGATCACTTCCTGGCCCCCGAAGAACGCTTTCACGTGGCGATGGCATTGCAGTAGGAAGGCCGATCGCTTCCCTCACCTGCCGCTCGCGTATCGGCTAGAGTGACAGGTGAGGGGCATGCTTACGCGTGAAGGGTCCCGGAGATCGGCGTCAACGGACAAGAGATAACGGGCTGCGCCCTTGATATCGTGGTGGCGATGACCTCGTGGCCCTGCTCGTTGCTGAAGACATCGCCTGTGCAGAATGGCAGGCCTACCGACGGAGACGACTTTCTATGCAGCGCCGACCACCTTGCTGCTGTATGCGATCTTGGGCACATCTCTTGGCGCGGTGAGGCCGTCCTTGCCCGAACCGGCAACTCGCGTACCTCGTGGACAGTTTGTGTATCGAATCCGGGCTAGGCTAAGGGAAGCAGGAAAAGCTATCCATGGAGACGAAGAAACCCGACCGCTACGAATTCGAAAACCGTATGGAGGAAGGGAGATATCACCCGATCGCGACCCCCTTCCTCCTGGATGTGTTCCGGGACCCCGGGTCGAGGGTACCGCTCCTCTGGGCGGGGAGCACCCTCGTCCTCGGCGCGTTTGCTTTCCATTGGATCGAGCGCTGGAGCTACCTCGACGCGCTCTATTTCTGCGTCGTCAGCCTCGCCACCGTGGGCGACGGCGATTTCGCGCCGACAACCCCCCTCGGCAGGGCATTTGCGATCGTCTACATCCTCAACGGCGTCGCGATCCTGTTGGCGCTATTCGATCGGATCCGCGTCGTTCGCGGGAGACGATTCGCTAGTCGGGAGCAGCAAGCGATAGAAGACCAGTAAGGAATTCACGTTTCACCAATGAAGACTTATACGAAAGGAGATGCAACCAACCATGAAAAGCGAGGTTCGAAACCGATCTGTGTCTGTGGCCCTGGTCGTGGCGGCGATCCTGGCGCTGGTCGTGCCCGTTGCTGCCGGGGCCGAGGAGATCCCGTGGGGAGGTCCGACGGACCTGCCCGACTACGTCGGGGCGCCGGCGAAGGCGCATCCAACCGCAAACTCCGGCGTGCCGCAGAACCCGCTCCTGGCCCCCAACGGGTTCAATTCATGTCACCTCGACCCCTGGATGAGCGACACGGCCGATATCGCTGGTCCCCTGGGCAACAGCCCGGCCGTCCTCTCCTCGACCTTCACAGAGGCGCGCCCGGATCCTCTACCCGCTCCGAACGAAGCCCCGCCGTGGCTCTTTCAGTGCATCACATTCATGTTCGACAGTCACGGCCGGCTGCTGGCACTTTGCTTTGCCCCGCACGAGGCGACCGCCGTGCTGGCGGACCCGGACACGCTTGAGGTGCTGGATCGCTATGACCTCGGTCTGCCAAAGGGCGATACCTATGCCTACACTGCCAGGCAGCCATTCATGAGGTCGCTTCTTTCCAGTTACTCCTACTTTGACGCGCGCGACCGGCTTTTCGTCTCCTCGGGAGGGAACCAGATCGTCACGCTGGAGGTGGCCGGGACAGATGAAGCGCCCGTGCTGGAGCACCGCGGCACCTATGACCTGGCAGCCCTCATCCCGGGCGAGGACAACCGTCTCGCCGGCGTCATGACGGACTGGCAGGGCCGGATATGGATGACGACGGTGGGCACCGCGCTGGGCCCCGCGATGGTCGGGGTGCTCAACCCGGCCAAGTGCTCGTATGAGGACCCCGTGGTCAATTGGTACGACGAGTTCCCCCCCACCGAAGTGA
>JBFYZU010000057.1:0-9402 GCA_041309365.1 Myxococcota bacterium | reverse complement strand
GGCTCGGGTGCTCCCCGAACGCGGACAAGGGTGCGCTCGCGAGCCCGCTGAACGACTTGCCCGCCGTGCACTCGCCTTCGCCTGCCTGGATCGTCGTGGAGGCCTCGAAGTGGATCGTGCCGCCGCTGTGGGCCGCGGACAGCACGAACGTGCGGCCCCAGGGGACCTTTTCCTTGAAGGCATCGGCCATGCGCGTCGCGAAGGCTGCGGGTTTGAGTCCTCCGTCGTAGCGGCCCGAGCCCGGCCTGCGTTCCTCGGCCATCTCGAACTCGAAACGTCTCTTGAACCGCGCCGTCCAGCGGGCGATGGCCTGCCTGCTCGGCCGGATGGTGATACAGGACAAATGCAGGTGCGAGTCGTCCGCCTGGTCGTGCTCCGCGTTGATGTAGATGGCGTCGTCGTCCCTGAGCGATCCCGTGATGTGCAGGAGGAGCTTCGCGAGATCGGTCGCCGGCGTGTTGTAGTAGGTCACGTCGAGGGTGGCGTCGTCGAGGAAGGAGACGAGCTCCTCCTCCACCTTCGCGTCGGGCGCGATGACCGTGGGAGTGGGCCTGGGCGTCAAGCGCGGATCCAGAGGCTTCACCCGGGTGGGCTTGACCTTCCTGGGGACCGGTCCTGCCGTGGCCTTTGTCGCCACCTTCTTCTTCGCGGCTGTCCTGTTCGCGGAGATCTTCTTCTTTACGACCTTCTTCTTTACGACCTTCTTCTTCGATGCCGCCTTCTTTGACACGGCTGACTTCTTGACGGGCTTTTTCGCCATTGAGTCCTCCCCTGTGGATGTAACGAAGGGAACTGGCCCCTTCCCGCTCGTAAGGTACGAGGATGCTATCAACCGGTGTCTGGTTGGTCAACGGTAATCTGGAATATGCAGAACCGGCTTGCGTCGCCCCTCTCGTCAGAAAACCGTGTGGTCGGACGTGACGATGTGCGGCAGGCACTCGAGGATTCGGAGCTCGTCGCGGCTTTGCACGATGAACCCGTCGATGCCGGCGTGGATGCCATTTTTCTCGGCGACCCGCACGAGGCTCGCGGCCCCTCTCGCCGTCACCAGGTAGGCGTACGTGCCACCCACGTACCCGTCGAACCGCATGCGCACCACGAACGGCGGCGCGTCGTTGCGGAATATCTCTGGAACGAGCAGCCCGGGCCGGACGTGGTGACCCAGAAAGACCATGTCCGCGTCGGGCTCTGCCGACCCCACCTGCTCGAGCACGTCGTCGAGCTTTTCGGCGAACCTGCTGGCCAGGGTGACGCCGTTCTCGAGCACCAGATACGTGTATTCTTCTCTTGTGGCCAGGCGACGCCACAGCTCGACGTGGCTCATCGCACGTTCCGTTCCGGCCCGGTCGCAGCCGAGGTCAGTGTCTCGAAAAAGGTGTGCGGTCTCGCCGGTCACGGCAGGTGCCTTGCCGCTCACGGCAACGGACCTGCTCGTGTGCATCTCGAGGTGAGCCCCCACCAGCCGCTCGATCGCCGCCATCCTGTCTGGCCCGAGGCCCGGATCGATCGCGTGGCACTCGACTTCACCGAGGCACACGGGGAAGGTCTGCTGCTTTTCCTGGACCCCGAGCCTCTGGGTCGCCGTCCGGCCCGTGAACTGCGGCTCGTCGTTGAGGTCGTAGGCGTTCAAGGCGCCGTGGGCCTTGCTCTGCCAGGTGAGCCTGCCCGTGTGCAGGCACGTTATCACGTCGAAGAAGGCCGAGCGCAGCCCGGCCTTGTTCCACCTGTGCGCGAAGTCCAGCTCGAAATGGTCCGCCCTCTCGTCGTAGGGGCCCAGGTCGCGCGCCGCCTCGGTCCTCAGGAGCGACGGACGCAGCGAGTAGTGCGGCCACCAGGCGTTGGTCCTCGAACCGGCTCCGAGCCCGGCCAGGTGCCTGGCATACCCCTCGGTCCCTGCGGGCACGTGCTCGTGCACCAGGTAGCGGGCCCCCGAGACCCTGGTGCGCTTCACCCGACCGCCGGCGATGGCCGCGCACTGAAGCGTCTCTCCGTAGTTGCGGTTGAAGAGCACCTGCCCAAGATGCCCGTCGTCCTCCAGGATCTCGATGGCGCGGCCCACGTAGGGCAAGGGCGCGATGAAGTGCCAGTCGTCCTCCAGGTGCAGCCACCATGGGCTCTCGACCATCTCGCGGATGATGTTCATGCTGCGCGCATGCCCCCTGTCAGCCGGCCCCTTGCGCACGATCTCGAGAAACGGGTAGAGCTCCCGAATCCTGTCCACGTCGGCCGGGTCCGAGTTGTCGTCCACGCAGACGAACCGGCCTATCCTGTCGAGGTCCGCGCAGCAGCCGATGAAGGAGTTGAGGGTCCTTTCGAGAAGCGCGGGCCGCTTGCACGAGGTGACGGTCAGAGTCACCTCGGCTGGACAGTCGATACGGCGCACGCGCCTCGTGAGCTTCTCCACCTCCCCGGCAGGGTATCTGGCGAAGGCCTCCTTGGTGCGCTCCACGGCGAAGTCGCGGTTTCGCTGCACGCGCCTCCTCTCGTTCTCGGGCAGGAGCGGATCGTCGAGCAGCGCGGTGCAAATGTTCAGGCTCTCGCGGTACCGGCCGGTCCAGTAGGCGGCAATGGAGAGCTCGTCCGGCAGCTTGAAGTCATAGGCGTCCTTGAATACGAACAGGCAGTCCCCCTCCGGGAAGGGGATCTCGCACCCGCGCTTCGCGAAAAGGTACGCCAGGTGGTGCTCGCCGGCGAGCCTGTAGTGGCGTGCCAGCTCGAACAGGGGCTCGGCGCGCGTGGGACGTGTCTGGTGGGCCGAGAGCAACGTCGAGAGCACTCTCTCGAAGGGGTGGCCCAGATCCTGCATGCACCTGGCCGCCCTCAACAGGGAGTAGAAGACCTCCTCGTTGAAGCCCCCCATGGCCGCGCGCTGCAGGTATCTGTCCAGCGCCTTCTCCCGATCGCCCGCGTCGAACCAGCTCTGGGCCAGGTAGAACACGCTGCGCGCGTCGTGCGGATCGGCCTCGAGGGCCTCCTCGAGGAGCGCGCAGTCACGCGGGTACTTGTTTGCGGCCCTGTTGCGGTCCCCGAGTCTTCGCGACTCGACGTGGTAGGTCCCGTCGATGCGCGCCTGCGTGTACGGCCCGTCCTCGCAGGTCGCGTACTCGTGCACCGCGCCGACGAAACGCCAGGGTCGCACGCTCGAGAAGAGCTGCGTGCGCCAGTACCTGAAGTCCTGCCCGAACCTGAGCATGTACGCGTCCAGACCGAGGTCCCCGAAGCCCAGATCCCCCACGACCACGTCATCCGCGTCCATGACCCAGGCGTAGTCGGCCCTTGGGCGGGCCAGCCTCAGCGCCTCGGTGCGGTTGGTGCCGAAGTCCTTCCACGGCCTCGTGTAAAGCTCGCCCGGGATCCCGGCCTTCTCGAAGAACTCCTTCACCACCTCGCACGTGCGGTCCGTCGAGCCCGTGTCCACGATGACCCATGTGTCCACGAGCGGCGCCGCGCACCTCAGCGCGTCGATGATCACGTGCTCCTCGTTCTTCACGATCATGTTCAGGCAGATGGTCGGCTTGCCCACCTCGCGCCTCCGCCGAAAAACCGGTATCAATGGATCGTCCGGCCGGTGCGCGCCCGGCTCACGGACATTTTCTTCCACGCGAAGTAGACCGGCACCCCCAGAAGCACGATGCCAACGCCGGGCCAGGTGTAGAGCGGCTTCTCGACGAGGAGCACCAGCATGATCGCGCTCGCGGCGATCATGTACAGCGCCGGCAGCACGGGGTATCCCCACGCCCTGTACGGTCTCTCTGCATCCGGCCTGCGCACCCTGAGCACGAACAGGCCCGCGAGGGTCAGCACGTAGAACAGCAGCGCTGCGAAGATGACGTAGTCCAGAAGATCGCCGTAGGATCCGGTCAGAACGAGCACCGAGCTCCACGCCCCCTGTATCACGAGCGCGGTCACGGGCACCTGGCTTTTTCGCCCGAGCCTCCCGGCGGCAAAGAAGAACAGGCCGTCTCTGGCCATGGCCCACACGAGCCGCGCCCCGGACAGGATCATCCCGTTGTTGCAGCCGAACGTGGACACGAGCACCGCCACGGCGAGCGCCACCTCCCCCGGCCCGCCCATGATGGTCTTCATCATCTCCGCGGCCACGCGCTGGTTCTCGGCCCCGGCGATCCGCTCCATGGGCAGCGTCGCGACGTAGGCGAGGTTCACGAAGAGGTACAGCACGATGACCGTCCCTGCGCCGAGCACCAGGGCGAGGCCGACGTTGCGCCTGGGGTTTCGGACCTCGGCCGCGACGAACGTCGTGTTGTTCCATGCGTCCGAGGAGAACAGGGTCCCGACCATGGCGACGCCCATGACCAGGACGAGGTCGACAAGGCCGAGCGCGGTCCACTTGCCCGTGTCGGGATCGAGGGAACGCGCATCGAAGAGGCCTCCGGCCAGGAGGGCGGAGTCCGGGCGCATCGCGGCGATCCCGAGCACGACGAGAGCCACGAGCGTGGCGACCTTCAGGGCCGTGAACACGTTCTGGACCCACTTGCCAGGGCTGAGCCCTGCACAGTTCACCGCCGTGAGAAGGGCGATGAGCACGATGGCGATCGCGCGTTCACCCGCGACACCGTAGCTCCATCCCGTGGCGGCCGTCACGACGATTCCCAGGTACTTGCCGAACGCGACGCCGACCGCGGCGATGCTCCCCGTCTGGATCACGAGAAAGAGGGTCCATCCGTAGAGAAACCCCCAAAGAGGCCCGTACGCCTCCCGCAGGTAGACGTACTGGCCCCCTGCCTGCGGGAACATCGAGGCCAGCTCGAAGTAGGAGAGCGCGCAGAGGATCGTGAGCACTCCGGTCACGGCCCAGACCACGAGGAGCCAGCCCGGGGAACCGACGCGCGCGGCCACGTCCTGCGACACGATGAAGATCCCGGACCCGATCATCCCGCCCGCCGCGATGGTGGAGGCGTCGATGAGCCCGAGGCCCCTTCTGAACTCCGCCTTGCCTCCAGGCGCCTCGACAAGGCCGGCGCCGGGTCTCGCGTCCTGGCCGGTCACGGCGTCGGAGGCACCGGCAGGCCGGTCGATGGGCCCGGGTCCCTGCCGGGAGGGGGCATTTTCGTCCCCTCTTTGTGGCCGTCCTGCGGATTGGCGTCCCCGAACCCCTGCTTCTCGAAGAGCACGATCCAAAAACACCAGACCGTCACGATCAGGATGAATCCCCAGAACAGCGCCATGAAGATCCATCCGGCAGCGGTCATCATGGCTTCACCTCATCCCATTTTTTCGAGGCGTGCCGGACGAGCAGCGCGAACGCCGCGATCATCCCCAGAAACAGCGCGCGGGTCGCCCAGATCCAGGGCCTGTCGCCCGGCGCGACGTCCTTCATGATGAGCACGTCGAAGCCCTGCTGCACGCCCCAGGCCGCGAGCAGCGTGAAGCAGTACAGCGGCGTCACGAGGAGCATGATCCAGTAGTATGGCCGCGGGAGCTTTCTCTGCGCCCCCTGGTGCATCTCGGCCCACGCCCGGTTCATGCCGAAGACCCAGAAGAACATCACCGACTCGAAGAGCGCGAACACGGCGAGGCCGAACGTGCCGCACCAGAAGTCCATCTCGTCGAGCGTCCCGTGGCCCAGGCCGAAGATGAACATGTGCGCCGCGACGAACACGAACAGCACCACGATGGTCGCGGCCTTCTTCCTCGAGAACCCGAGCTCGTCCTGCAAAAAGGCGATGGCCGGCTGCATGAGTGCCACCGACGAGGTGATGCCGGCGAAGAACAGGAGCCCGAACCACAGGGTCCCGAAGAAAGCGCCCATGGGGATCTTCTGGAACACGAGAGGCATGGCCGCGAAGCCCAGGTTGAAGGCGCCTCCCTGGGCGATCTCGCGCGTCGCTGCGGCGCCGAAGAAGGCGAACGCCACCGGGATGGCGATGGACCCGCCGAGTATCACCTCGGTGAGCTCGTTCGTCACGCTGGTCGTGAGGCCCGTCACGACGACGTCGTCGCGCTTGCCGAGGTACGAGGCGTAGGTCTGGATGGCCCCGCACGCGATGGAGAGGGTGAAGAATATCTGCCCGGCTGCCGCGAGCCAGATCTTCGAGTTCCCGAGCTGGCCGAAGTCCGGGTTCCAGATGAAGGCGAAGCCTCCCTGGACAGGGTACGGCGGGGGGACCTCGGTCAGTCCGAGAGTGGCGACCCGGACGGCGATCACGACCGCGAACACGAACAGCGTGGGCATCGCCACCTTGGCCAGCATCTCGATCCCGGCCGCGATCCCCCTGGTGACGATATAGGCGTTGATCGCCATGGTGACGAGGAAAAAGACGTAGGCGGTCGAGATGCCGTCGAAGTGCGCCGTCGCCTCGACCCCCTGGAAGCCGTGCAGGAATTCGCTCATCTGCTCGGCGTCCGCGATGCCGAAGTAGCGCTGGATGCCGGAGAACCACGCGAACGCCAGGGTCCACGACTCGATGCAGACGTAGTAGACCGTGATGCCCAGAGGCAGCATCACCCCGAGGACCCCGAGGTACTTGGAGGGTGCTCCCTTCCACATCATGTGGAACATGAACGGCGTGGTCCCGTGCCCGCGCGTCCCGCCCATCCTGCCCATGGCCCACTCGGCCCACATGAGCGGGATCCCGAGGAGCAAGAAGGCGATGGCGTACGGGATCATGAAGGCGCCGCCGCCGTTCTGCGTGGCCTGGACCGGGAACCTCAGGAAGTTTCCCAGGCCGACGGCGTTGCCCGCCATGGCGAGGATGAGACCCAGCCTCGATTTCCAGGCTTCGCGCGCCATGCGATCGCCTCCGGCGTCGCGCCTCCCGTGCTGCCTCGGGTGAGGATCCCGACGGGACGGCTCGACTGCCTTGCCACATTAGTACCAAGCGCCCCCGCGCGAGCGCAACCGCAAATCTGCCATCGAACCTGCCCTCGAGTTGCCTGCCATCGGTGCGCCTGCTAGACTCGCAACATGGCCGGTACAGCTTTTCCGGGACAGGGGCCGGCGGCCAGCGATGGGGCGCATCGTGCCGGTCGTGGAGCTTACGTCCCTGGAGGTACGGCACATGTCGACGAGGAACTGGATGCTGGCCGGCCTGGCAGCGACCGCGGCTGCCGGCTGCGCGAAGCAGGAGTGCAAGACCCCCTGCCCAGGCTTCTGCGTCGAGGTGCCGGACTACACCGCCTCTGACCCCTTCGTGGCGCCCGGCACCAGCGACCTGGCGGCCCACGTGGATCCGTTCATCGGGACCGATGGGTCGGGGAACGTCATCCCCGGGGCGCTCGTCCCGCACGGCATGGTCAGGCTCTCGCCAGACACCGATGGCCCTGCAGGGTCCATCGCCGCCTACCACTGGGATGACACGAGGATCGACGGGTTCACGCACACCAACCTCGAGGGCCCCGGAGGCTCGGGCAACGGCTACAGCGAGATCCTCGTCATGCCGGGCGTGGGGGTGCTGGACGTGCGCGATCCCTCTTCCGCGTTCTCCCACGACGACGAGGACGCCGGGCCCGGTTACTACCGCGTGATGCTCGCGGATCCGGGCATCGAGGCAAGGCTGACCGCCTCCTCTCACGCGGGATACCACAGCTACGTCTTCCCCGCGAGCCGGGATGCGTGGATCGTCGTGGATCTCGGCAACAGCATGGGAAGGTCCACAGGGGGACACATCGAGATCGCGGGCGACAGGATCGTGCGCGGTGTCGGTCACTACGAGGTCCACCCGCTCGTCAGCATGGCGATAGGCCCTGCGACCCCGACCTCCCAGGCGAAGGTGTACTTTCACGCCGAGTTCTCGATCCCCTTCACGGGTCGCGGGACCTATGGCCCGGAAGGGATGGTCGAGGGGAGCGACGAGGCCGAGGGCGATGACATCGGGGCGTTCGTCAGGCTGGACACCACGGGCGAGCAGGTGGTCCTGGTGAAGGTCGGTATCTCGATGGTCAGCGTCGAGCAGGCCAGGATGAACGCCGAGGCCGAGATCGGAGAGGCGACCTTCGACGAGGTCAGGCAGAGCGCCCGCGACGCATGGAACGAGAAGCTGCGCCGCGTCGTGGTGGACGCCGACGATGCCATGCTGACCATGTTCTACACGGCCCTCTACCACTCGATGTTCCAGCCCGCCGACTACGGCGAGACGGGAGGCTGCCACGCCGAGGCCTCGAGCGGGCTCGTCACGGTGCGATCCACGGGAGGCCGTCCCTGGTACACGGACGACTGGTGCATGTGGGACACCTACAGGACGGTTCATCCCCTCGGCACGCTCATCGAGCCCGAGATCCGCTCCGACGTGGTGCGCTCGATGCTGGACATGTACGAGGACGGGGGATGGCTGGACAAGTGCTCGTGGCACGGGAGCGGGTACTCGCGCGTCATGACGGGCAACCCCCAGATCGCTGTCATCGCCGACTCCTGGGTCAAGGGCCTCGACGACTTCGATCCCGAGCTCGCCTGGGAGGCGATGCTCAAGACCTCGAACGAGGAGACGAGCCAGAACTTCGACGGGCTGTGCGGCTACCTCGGGCTCGGGACCCCCCCCGAGTACATCGAGGCCGGCTGGGTCGGCGACGAGTGCGACCCGACGCAGGCCGCCTCCTTGACCCTCGAGATCGCGTACGCGGACCACTGCATGGCCGAGGTGGCCTCATTGACGGGCAGGACGGTCGAGGAGGAGATCTTCGCTCAGCGGGCTCTCAATTACGCGAATCAATGGAACCCGGAGCACGGGTTCATGCAATCCCGATACCGGGACGGCACGTGGGTCGAGCCCTTCGATCCAGCCGACGGCAGCGACATGAACGGCTTCGTCGAGGCCACCTCGTGGATCTTCAGCTTCTTCGTCCCGCACGACGTACCTGGGCTCATCGGCCTCTTCGGCGGGAACGACGCGTTCATCGAAAGGCTCGACCGGTACTTCGACGAGGGGCACCACGAGCCGGACAACGAGCCTGGGTTCCACATCCCCTGGCTCTACAACTACGCCGGCAGGCCGTCGGGCTCCCAGGCGCGGGTGCGGCAGATCGTCGAGGCGTCGTTCGACGACACGCCGGATGGCCTTCCCGGCAACGACGACTCGGGCGCCATGAGCGCGTGGCTGGTGCTGGCGGTGCTCGGCCTGTACCCGGTCTCGCCCGGCGACCCCGTCTACCAGATATCGACGCCGCTGTTGCGGAGGGCGACCATCGCCCTGGACCCGTCCTTCTTCGAGGGCGAGACGTTCACCATCGAAACCGATGGAGCGCTCACGGACGTCTACATCCAGTCCGCGACCCTGGACGGCGTGCCTCTCGACCGCCCCTGGGTGAGCCACGACGAGATCTCCCTTGGCGGGACCTTGCACCTCGTGCTCGGCCCCGACCCTTCCACCTGGGGCGAGTCCTACTGACGCCCCAAGAGCATTCCAGCCCGGCTCGATCCGGGATAATCTGACGGCATGCGCAAAGGGC
>JBFYZU010000056.1:0-4704 GCA_041309365.1 Myxococcota bacterium | reverse complement strand
GGGATCGAGGAGTGGGTGGACAGCGACACGGCCAGCTTCGTATCCTGCATCTACTACACGCCCAAGGTGGGTTCTTGCGCGGCTCCGCCCAACAACCAGATCATGTACGGCGACGTCATGGTCCCGGTCGTGCCTCCCTGGCACTCCCCGGGTTGCGACATGGGCACGAGCTGCGCCGTGGACAACCTCGAGCTCGGATACACGGGCGACATCCTCCAGCCCTGGAAGTGTGAAAGCGACGCCGTGTTCGCCAAGATGCTCGACGACGACGCCAAGTTCGTGGGCGTGTCCTCGCAGACCTACACGACGCGGACCTGGACGTATCTGGGCCTGCCCACCGAGGTGCGCGTGTACGAGAACCCGGGCCACAGGTGGACGATCCTCTCGACCCAGCGCACGGGAGGCAAGTGCTATACGGCCGTGTTCACCTTCTATGGCCCCTGCGCTTCGTGCGAGGACGATATCCGCGAGGTCGTGGAGGGAATCAAGGCCCCCGGCGCACCCTCGCCTGTGCCCCCACCTGCACCATCCGGCCCGGTCACATGGAACGGCCTCGTCATGCCGTTCGATCCGGCCATCACGGTGACGTGCGACCCTTTGACCAGCGTTTGCCAGCTCATGGACATGAAGACCGGAACCATCGTGATGATCTTCACTCCGATGACCTGCACGACGGACGACCAGATCGCCATCTCGAAGGCCACGCTCCTGTTCCTCGGGACGGAAGAATCCCACAGCACGGCCACGTGGCAGTTTCTGGGCAGCCCCGGCGAGGCCTTCATCTTCGCGTCCGACGATGCAGGCATCAACTCGGTGGGCGTTCACCAGATCCACGATGGCAAGTGCTACTCGGCCGCACTCACCTATGCATCCACCTGCACCCTGTGCGAGGCCCTCGGCAAGAAGATGATCTCCATGGTCAAGACTGCGACCCCCTGAGGCCACCGGGAAGGTCGTGGTGAAGCTCGCGTTCGTGAACATCGTACCAAGGCGGCTAACTTCCCTGGATTACGCGTTATCGGGTGATCCGCGGTATCAGGCCCGATACCCTCGCAGCCCGTCCATCGAGCATCACATGGAACGTCGGTACTGGCCTCCCACCTCGTACAGGGCATTGACGATCTGCCCCAGGGAGGCGTGCCGCACGGTGTTCATGAGCTCGGCGAAGATGTTGCCGCTCGAAAGGGCCACATGCTTGAGCCGAGCCAGGGCCTCGGGCCTGGTGCCCGCCGTGCGCGCGGAGAACTCGCGCAGGTTGTCGAGCTGGGCCTGCTTCTCCTCGTTGCTGGCGCGGCGCAGCTCGTACTCGGGAGGCCGGTAGCCGTCTGCCAGGGTGGCAGGGTCCACGTACGTGTTCACTCCCACGACGGGCATGGTCCCGTCGTGCTTCTTCACCTCGTAGAGCATGGACTCGTCCTGGATCTTGCCTCGCTGGTACTGCAGCTCCATGGCGCCAAGGACCCCCCCGCGCTCCGAGAGCCTCTCGAACTCGGCGAGCACGCCCTCCTCGACCTGGTCTGTGAGCCAGTCGAAGGCGTAGGCCCCCTGGTAGCAGTTCTCGATGTGCGTGAGGCCCAGCTCGCGGTTGATGATGAGCTGGATGGCCATGGCCCGCCGTACGGACTCCTCGGTGGGCGTGGTGATGGCCTCGTCGAAGGAGTTCGTGTGCAGGCTGTTGCAGTTGTCGTGGATGGCGTACAGGCCCTGGAGGGTCGTGCGGATGTCGTTGAACTGCACGTCCTTTTCGTGGAGCGAACGTCCCGAGGTCTGGATGTGGTACTTGAGCTTCTGGGTGCGGTCGTTCCCCCCGTATTTGTCCTTCATGGCGATGGCCCAGATCCGCCGAGCCACCCTGCCGATGACCGAGTACTCCGCATCCATCCCGTTGCTGAAGAAGAAGGAGAGGTTCGGTCCGAACGCGTCGATGTCCATCCCGCGCGACAGGTAGTACTCCACGTAGGTGAACCCGTTGGCGAGGGTGAGGGCCAGCTGTGTGATGGGGTTCGCCCCGGCCTCGGCGATGTGGTAGCCGGAGATGGAGACCGAGTAGAAGTTGCGGACGTCGTTCTCGATGAACCACGACTGGATGTCGCCCATCATGCGCAGCGCGAAGTCCGTGCTGAAGATGCACGTGTTCTGGGCCTGGTCCTCCTTGAGGATGTCGGCCTGGACCGTCCCGCGCACCGTGGACACGGTGCGGGCGCGGATCTCGGCCATCTCCTTCTCGTCGGGGTCTGTGCCCCTGTCCTCGCGGAAACGCTCGACCTGCTGGTCGATGGCCGTGTTGAAGAAGAAGGCCAGCATGATGGGTGCCGGCCCGTTGATGGTCATGGACACGGACGTGTTGGGGTCGCACAGGTCGAAGCCCGCGTAGAGCTTCTTCATGTCGTCCATCGTGCAGATGGACACGCCCGACTCTCCCACCTTGCCCCAGATGTCCGGTCGCTCGTCGGGATCGTTGCCATACAGGGTCACCGAGTCGAACGCCGTGCTGAGCCTCTTGGCCTTCTCGCCGCGGCACAGGTAGTGGAAGCGCGTGTTGGTCTTCACCGGGCCGCCCTCGCCTGCGAACTGGCGCTTGGGATCCTCGTCGGTCCGCTTGAACGGGAACACGCCCGCCGTGTAGGGGAAGCTGCCTGGCAGGTTCTCCATCATGAGGTAGCGAACGAGCTGCGGGGCTTCCTCGTGAGCCGGCAAGGCCACCTTGGGGAGCTTCGTTCCCGCCAGGGTCTCCCACGTCAGCCCCACCTCGTGGGTGCGCCCGCGCACGTCGTAGCGAAACACGTCGCCGCCGAAAGAGTCCTTGGTGCGGGGCCAGGAATCGAGTGCCTCCCTGGCCTGATCGGACATCTCCCGGCGCAGGGCTTCTGCCCGTCCTCTCAACTCGCCTTCATCGTCTGGTGCCATCTCCCCGGCAGCCGTGTCCAGTGCAGAGGCTCTCCGGGCGAGCTCCACGTCCTCGTGCACGCGAGCCCGGTACGCCCTGACCGTCTCGGCGATCTCCCCGAGGTAGCGCGAACGCTCCGGCGGGAAGAGGTTCGCGTAGCTCGTCACCCGCGCGCCTTGCCTGGCCTCCATGCGCGACGCGAAGCCCGCGTGGCACTTCGCATCCAGCTTCTCGAGAAGCCCCAGGAAAAGCCCGTTGACGCCCGGGTCGTTGAACTGGGAGGCGATGGTCCCGTAGACCGGGTAGGCGTCGAGAGGCGTCCTGCCCGCATGATCCCTCGAGCGGCGGTACTGCCGGCGCACGTCCCTGAGCGCGTCCTGAGATCCCCTCCTCTCGAACTTGTTGATGACGATGAGATCGGCGAAATCCATCATGTCGATCTTCTCGAGCTGGGTCTGTGAGCCGAAGTCCGCGGTCATCACGTACACGGACACGTCCGCCACTTCCGTGATGGCGCTGTCTCCCTGGCCGATGCCGCTCGTCTCCACGAACGAGGCGTCGAAGCCCACTGCCCTGAGCACCAATAGCGCATCGAGGATCACGGGAGGCACTTCGGTGGCCGCACCGCGCGTGGCGAAGGAACGCATGAACACGTGCTCGCCGTTGACGGCGTTCATGCGGATCCTGTCGCCCAGGAGGGCCCCCCCCGTGGCGCGCTTGGTGGGGTCCACGGCGAGCACGGCGAAGTCCCTGTCGGCGGAGTCGCTCGTGAAGCGGCGCAAGAGCTCGTCCACCAGGCTCGACTTGCCCGCCCCGCCGGTGCCCGTGATGCCAACCACGGGCATCACTCGGTCACCGGCCAGCCTCGCGAGCTTCGGCCTCAGGCTCTCGAAGGCCTCGCCTCCGAGTGCGGCAACGGTGAGCAGGCGGCTCACCAGGGCGTGGTCGGTGGGCTTCACGCCTGCAGGATCCGGCAATGGCATCCCCACGAAGCCGCGCAGCATCCGCTCCTCGTCCGGCTCGGGCAAGACGGGTTCGCCCGACGTGCAGACCGTGGGGAAGTCGGCCCTCTCGATGAGGTGGTTGATCATGCCCACGAGCCCCATGGCCCGACCGTCTTCGGGCGAGTAGATGCCTGCCACGCCGAGAGCGTGCAGCTCGGCGATCTCGTCCGGCCGGATCACGCCGCCACCACCGCCGAAGATGCGCACGTGCGACGCGCCCCTCTCGCGGAGCACCTCGTGCATGAACCGGAAGAACTCCATGTGCCCGCCCTGGTAGCAGGTCACTGCGATGGCCTGGCAGTCCTCCTGGATGGCGGCGTTCACGATCTCCATCACGGATCGGTTGTGGCCCAGGTGGATCACCTCCGCGCCCGTGGACTGGATGATGCGGCGCATGATGTTGATGGCCGCGTCGTGCCCGTCGAACAGGCTCGTGGCCGAGACCACGCGGACGATGTTGCGAGGCCTCGAAGGCTCCACGGTCACACCCTGGTATTTCTTCATCCGCGGGTTCGGGCTCGTGCTCATGACCACTCCTCGAGAAGTTTGCGGGAGATGACGAGCTTCTGCACCTGGCTGGTCCCCTCGTAGATGGTGGTGACCCGGGCGTCGCGCAGGTGGCGCTCGATGGGGAACTCCTTGACGTATCCGTACCCGCCGTGCACCTGGAAGCACCGGGCGCAGACGCGCTGGGCCGCCTCCGTGGTGTAGTACTTGGCCATGGCCGCCTGCTTGCTGAAGGGCCTGCCCTCCTGCTTGAGCCACGCGGCCCTCATGACCAGCCCCTCGGCAGCGGCCACCTCCGTGGCGCTG
>JBFYZU010000055.1:0-60244 GCA_041309365.1 Myxococcota bacterium | reverse complement strand
CAGGTCGTCGTAGCAGGGCTCGCCCGTCCCGCCCTCGTACGGCACGCAGACCGACTCACGGCACACCTGCGAGGCCTTGCAGTCCGCGTCGCTTGCACATGCGGCCGCCATGACCGCAGCCGGTGCCACCGTGGGGCTGGATGTCCGCGGACCGCACCCCCCGAGGGCTGCCATGGCGAGGAGGAAACCGAAAGATGTCCTGATCATTCGATGTCCACCCTGCGGCTCTTCTCGTCGTCGTCCGAGGCGAACTTCTCACCTGCCGACGAGATCACGAGCCTGGATTCCGGGAACCCCCCGGACACGAGATGGCTCTTGACCGCCTCGGCCCGGCGCAGCCCCAGGTCGAGGTTGTAGTAGGGGTCGCCTGTCTCATCCGCACGGCCGATGATGGAGTAGACGCGCTCCGGATCCAGGCATCCGAGCATGGCATCGAGGATCTTCTTGGCCGCCTCGGTGAGCTGGTCCGAATCCCAGTCGAAGTACACCGGTTCGATGCTGCATCCGTCCGGCCCCACGACCTCGGGCGCGGGCTGGGCCTCGACCTCCATCTCCTCGACCTGGGGCGCGACACAGGTCGCATCCATGCACAGCCGGCCCTTGCCGCACTGATCATCCTCGAAGCACCGGCTGCACAGGCCCAGAATGCAGGCCTTCCCGGCCTCGCAGTCCGCATTCGCCTTGCAGCCGTCCAGATCGGCCTGGCACACGCCCTGGAAGCACAAGAACCCAGGACCACAGCCGGCGTCGTCGAGGCACTGCAGACATGTGCCATCGAAGCAGTGCTCGGTGGAGCGACAGTGATCGTCGGAGCGACAGGACGGATAGGCGAGCTCGGCGCAACCCGTTGAAAATGCGAAAACGGCGATCATCACGAGGCGTGACATGGACTGCACTTTAACAACCACCCGGCGCGGGTCAAGTGACACCGCGGCCTCGGGAGCCCTGTCAGAATGACAGGGTGGCCGGGCAGAGGGCCAGAGGGATCTGCTCCTCTCGCAGCAGGAACATCGCCGTGGGGAAGAGCTCCATGAGACCTGCAGAGCGAGCGAGCAGAGCGGCCAGATCCTGCACGTCCTGGCCGCTGGCCTTGGCCGTGATGCCCGAGAGGATCTTCTCGATGAGACCCGGCCCGGGAGTCAGATCCTCGACCGGTACCCAGGCAGGCACGCCCGCCAGTGCCCGGGCACGAGCCACTGCGTGCAAGAACCCCCCGGTCGAGTCCACCAGGCCCAGCTCCCGGGCTCGATGGCCGGACCAGATGCGTCCCTGGGCCAGCTCGTGCACCTCGTCGCGGGTCATGCCCCGGCCAGCGCTCACCCGCTCGAGGAAAAGATTGTAGAAGTGCGCGAGCTGTTGCTCGAGAAAAGCCACCTCCTCGTCCGTGTAGGGCCTGTGCCAGGACTCCATGTCGACCCTCTCTCCTCCCGTCTCGAGCACGGTCACGCCCAGGTCGAGCTTGCCGAGCAGACCCGACAGGTCGGCCTTTCCGTAGAAGAGACCTATGGACCCCGTGACAGTGGAAGCGGAGGCCACGATCTCCGTGGCCGGGGCGGCGATGTAGTAGCCTCCCGATGCGGCAACGCCGCCGAACGAAGCGATCACGGGCTTTTTCTGGGCGAGCCGGTAGACGGCCCTGAAGATGCGGTCGGAGGCCAGGGCAGATCCACCACCGCTTTCCACGCGCAGCACCACCGCCCCGATCCCGGGATCCTTGCGCGCCGCGTCCAGGGCCTTGACGAGCGTCTTGTCCCCGGAGGTCTGGATCCCCAGCACAGGGAGGCTCGTGCTCTTGCCTTCCACGATGCCACCGCCCACGGTGATGATCCCCACCCGCCGGGGCCCCGGTCCCCACTGATCGGGCTTGACCTGGGCTGCGAGATAGCCACGGTCGAGAAACACCTTGTGGCCCGTCAGGTCACCCAGGGTCTGCTCGAGCTCATCCTCGTAGATGACGGCATCTGCCAGGCCCATCGTCACGGCCTGCTCTGCGTTGAAGGGCCCCTCGGCCAGGATCTCCTCCATCTCGTCGGGCGTCTTGCCCCGTCCGGCGGCCACGTCCGCAACAAGGGCGGCCCACACCTGCTCGAGAAGCTCCATGTGCTCCTCCAGGGACGCATCCGAAGGCTCGTCGAGTGTCAGGGTCTCGGGGTAGCTCTTGTACTTGCCGATGCGGACCATCTGCACGTTCACGCCGAGCTTGGCGAGCAGACCCGTGAAAAAGAGGAGCCGCATCTTGTAGCCGGACAACCTGATTCCCCCGGAAGGACCCAGGTACACGACGTCGGCCGCCGAGCACAGGTAATAGGCCGACCCCGAGGTCTCGTCCGAGTGGCAGACAACCTGCTTGCCGGCCGCTCGCAGGACATCCAGTGCGCCGCGAAGATCCTGGATGGCGCCAGGCGATGCGGAAAAACCGCGGGGCTCGAGCACGACTCCGGCCAGCTCGCGATCGCGGCTCATCCTGTCGAGCCACAGCACCGTGGAAACAAGAGTCGATGCGCCCATCTCGCCCTCGAGCTCGAGCACGGCGTACCTGCGCAGTGCCATCACGCTCTTGTGCTTCTGCCCGGAGAGCCTCACACCCACGAGCCATCCCACGAGAGGGCTTTTGTCCCACCCGCCCTGGGGACCCATGGCCGAAAGCGTGAACCCCGTCATGGCTCCGATGTGCGCGAGATCCACCGTCAGGCCGATGGAGATCTGCACGTCTCTCAACTCGTGCTTGCCATCGAGGTCGGCGGGGTCCGGCACGAACGGGTAGCCACGGCCGAAGAGGAGCGATGCGCTGGCCACGATGCCTATTCCTCTCACGGGCTCGGCCTCGATGCTCACACGCAACGTGTTGTTCAGGGAGCTCTCGCCCAGAAAATCGTCCACCGAGAAGGTGAGCACGTCCCGACCCAGAGGCCTGAACGCGGCACCCAGGGCCCATGTGCGCTCGACGGGCCTGATCCCGCCCTTCGTGGGAGAGGTGATGTCGTAAACCGATGCAAAAGCAGACCAGTAGCGAGAGGTGTGCACGTGCAGTGCCAGGTCCCAGCTCACCAGGCCGTGCATCCTCGACTGGTCCGCCGGCGAGAACCAGGAGCGGATGCTCGTTCCCAGGCTGATGGAGTCGCCCAGCCTCATGCCCATGGAAAACGTGGCAAGGGTCCAGGAGGAGCCGGTCAGGCCGAAATCATGATGTGCCATGAGAACCTTGCGCGGAGGCCTGACGAACTCCAGACCGACACCGAGAAACAGAGGTCCGAACACGTTGGCCGTGGCGTAGATCGCGTCCCCCTTGCCAGGCAGCACCGCCTGTGCCGGGGACACTTCGGCGTGCAGGTACACGAGCTCCCACCCGCGCGTCAGAGTCATGGCAGCGGGGTTGAGCGTGAGCATGTGCGCCTCAGTTGAGGAGCCGACACCACCCGGGGGTGTGAGGATCCTGTCGGTCATCAGCTGGGCCAGGGCAGGTCCTGACACGAACGACCATGAGCCGACGACGAGAAGAGCGGCAAGCAGGGAGGCATTTTTTCGATTCATGAGGCAGATTTACAGCACCACGACGATACTGGCAATGTCTCCGCACGTGGACCCTCGAGCTGCCGTGCACGCGGCAGCTCCCCAGCCCATGGTCCTTGGAGTGTTTCCGTGGAGTTGCAGATCCATTCAGAGACGATATCCAAACATTCCATTAAATCAGGATCGTCCAAGACGAACGGTCTTCACCCGGAGGACCGCTAAATAATTAACGATCGATTGAATCGTGGAGGTATCTAGTCTAAAATGATCAACTGACAACATGACGTCATCCACCCAGACCTTGCCGGTCGAGATTGCCGACTGGTCGAAGGAGGCTCTCGAGCTGACCGCCGGGGCACGTCTCCTGCTTCTGGGAGACGATTCTCGGGGCAAGGGCCGAGAGCTGTTCCGCACCCTGAACCGCCGCATGACGGGCCGCGGGCTCAAAGTGCTGAACATCGATGGTGCTGGAGCGATTCCCGCGGTAGAGCTGTTGTCCGGCTCGTTCGTGAGACCGGAGCTTGCGCAAGCCCACGACGCACTGTTCGTGGAGAAGCAAAGAGAGCAGCTGCTCGACACCCTGCGACGGCAACTGCACAGCCTGGATGGCAACGGCGCCGACCCCGTGATCCTGTTCGTCAGCGACATCGAGCACACGGATGACGGCACACGCTTGCTCGTGGAGATGCTCCTGGACACGGCCGTGGAGGATTTCCCCTTCGGCGAGAGCCCGGGGTTGAGGGCCGTGGTGGTGGCCATGGACGTTCGGGGGCCCATGGCAGACAAGCTCGCCCGGCATCCGGGCACGTTCCGTTACGACCCCGGACAGGGCAGGACGGCCACGGTGCTGGAGCGCCGCAAGCTGCCGGTGGAGATCATTCGGGCCGTGCGCTACATGCAGCTCGCCGCGCTTCCCCTGCGCCTCACCGAGATGGAACACCTGGCCGGGGCGGGAATCACGGAGAGGCTCTCCTCGTCGGGCATCGGCATCGAGCGCAGCGGCCGCGGCCCAGGAGCAACGCTCGCTCTGCTGGACGTTTCTCCGGCCGGACTGCCCGATCCCGGAACCCTGCCGCAAGCCGAGCTCAGGAGATATCACGAGAGGTTGCTGCCAATTTTCGACGCCCGGCCAGACGAGCCTGCCATCTTCGTGGCCCGGCTCCGGCATGCGCTGGGGTTGCAGGATCCGGCCAGCGTCATCCGTCACTCATCCTGTGCCGTCGACGCGCTCATGGCAGCTCGCCGTCATGCCGAGACGCGTGAGATGCTCGTGGACAGCATCGAGATCCTCACGGGAAACCGGGACCACCGCACCGAGGCGATGAGGCTTCGACGGCTGCTCGCACGGCTCGAGGCCGCGGCCGGGCGGCCCCTCGATGCGGCGGCCTGCATCAAGTCCATCCCGCGCGCGCGCCGGAGCTCCGAGGACGAGCTGCTTCTTGCACGCAGCCTGCTCAATGCGGGCAGGCCGCAGGAGGCCCAGGAGGCCATCATAGAGAGCCTGGGCTCGGGCTGTGCCTCTCGGACCCTCACGGACAGGCTCCGGGCAGTGCTCGCCGAGGTGGAGTACGTGCGTGGCAACATGGAAGAGGCCATCGGCCTCTGCCGCGAGCTCGCGTCCTCGACACCTCTATCCATGGACGACCGTCTGCGCCTGGCCAACACCCACGGCAAGGTCTACCTGGCCCGGGGCTCCTACGCAGAGGCCGAGCGCATCTTCAGGATGAACATCGAGAAGGCCCAGGCAGAGGGGCTGAAGCGGCACGCGGTCGTGGCAAGGATCAATGCCGGCATCGCGCGAATGAGGCTCCTTCACCACGCCAGCGCCGAGAAGCTGTTCATCGAGGCCCGTGACGAGGCCGCCCGGGAGGGGTTCTACCGCGAGGAGGCCATCGCCCACGAGAACCTCGCCACCGTGCATCACATGCTACGCGACTATGCCGAGGCCATGGAGCACTACCGCAAGGCCTTCACCCTGCTGCGCTACCTGGACAACCCCGAGTACCTGTCGCGCATCGCCAACAACCTGGGCGAGATCTACCTGCGCTTCGGCGACGTCGAGAGGGCAATGGCCACGCGGCGTTACGCACGCCATCAGGGCGCGGACTACCCCGTGTCCCAGGTGGAGGCAGAGGGTCTGCTCCTGGACGGCCGCATCCACCTGATGCTGGGCGACCGCGGCCTGGCCGAGGCCTCCTTCGACCAGGCATCGAAGCTGTTCGCCAGTCTCCGGGATCGCCATCACATGGCAGAGGCGCTCATCTGGCAGGCGAGCTGCTGCCTGGAGCTGAACCACACGGAAAGGGCACGGGAGCTGCTCTCGAAAAGCGCGCCTCTGGCATCGGACGACGTGCGCATGGGTGCCAGGTTGAACCTCGTGTCCGGGTGCCTGGCACGGGCCACAGGCAAGGAGGCCGAGCCGATACTCGTGACCGCCCTCGAGTCGTTGCATGCCAGCGGCGATCTCGAGGGAGAGCTGGAGGCCCTGTACGCGCTCTCGGAGATGGAGCTGGACCGCGGCGACACCATCTTCGCGAAGCAGCACCTGGACAGGGCGAACGAGCTGAACACCGTCATCCGCTCGCGCGTGCCAGAGAGGTTCCGTGCGAGCTTCGACGCGAGCCCAATCCGTCGCAAGCTGGGGACGCTCCAGATGAGGGCACGCGCCATCGAGCGGGATCGCGGGGCTCAGCCCGGGCACCAGGCAAAGGGTGCCGTCGATCCGATCACGATGTCGCCGCATCCCAGGCTCGTGGGCGTGAGCGAGCCCATGCAGGTGGTCTACCGGGCCATCCGCAGGGTGGCCCCGCTGGACGATCTGGTGCTCATCGAGGGCGAGAGCGGGACAGGCAAGGAGCTCGTGGCAGAGGCCATACATGCCCTGAGTGCCCGATCGGATCGCCCCCTCATCAAGATCAACTGCGCCTCCTTCGTCGAGAACCTGCTCCAGAGCGAGCTGTTCGGCCACGAGAGGGGGGCCTTCACCGGCGCCGTTCGCAGGCGGCGGGGCTGGTTCGAGTCGGCATCGGGAGGGACCCTGTTTCTGGACGAGATCGGAGACATCTCGCCCACCACGCAGGTCAGCCTGCTCAGGGTGCTGCAGGATCGCATGATCTACCGGGTCGGGGGCAGGGAGCCCGTGAACGTGGACGTGCGCATCATCGCTGCGACCAACCGTGACCTCAGGCAGGCAGTTGCGCAAGGCCGCTTCCGCAAGGACCTGTTCTACAGGCTGCAGGGCATGCGCGTGACCCTGCCTCCTCTCAGGGAGCGCCTCTCGGATCTTCCCCTTCTGGTGGATCACATGCTCAGGGCCATATGCTCGGAGTTCCGCCTCCCGTCCGAGAAGGTGCGCTTCAGCCAGGGCGCCATGAGGTGGCTTGGCGAGGTGGGCTGGCCCGGCAACGTGCGTGAGCTCGAGAACACCATCCGCTCGGCGGTCCTGTTCGCGGACGGAGGCCTGGTGACACAGCGCGAGCTCGAGCCATACGTCGAGGGCGGAAATAAAAGCCCGTCATCGAAGGTTATCGACAGGGAGCCTGCATCGAATCCGGACGAGCCGGTCGAACCCGGAAGCGTGGACATGAGCCAGGTGCTCCTGGGTGCGGTGAGCTTGCCGCAGTTCAAGAAGGAGATCGAGCGCCGCTGCATCGAGGCAGCCCTCGACGAGAGCGATGGGAACATCACGAGAGCTGCTGGGCTTTTGGGGATGAAGCGGCCAAGGCTTTCCCAGCTCGTGAAATTCTACGGCATCTGCAAGGATGCCATGCCGGCCGAGGAGTGAAGTCATGATTGTCAAGAAGCCGATGATGCTCGGCGTGATGCTCGGAGGGTTGCTCGCCCTGGCAGCCTGCGGTCTCGAGGAGACTTCCGGGATGGACGCAGAAGAGGCCTACGCCGGGATGACGGTCATCGACGCGGTCCAGCTGGGGGCAGCGCAGAGCTGTCACCGGGTGGCCGGGACAGTGGATGGCAACCTCGCGGTGCTCTCGTTGCGTGACGGCGAGGGGCTGGCGCTTCTCGTGGAGGACGACTACCCGCTGTGCATCGACACGATGGAGAGCATCGCAGCCGAGCTCGCGAGCATCGAGGACACCTACATCGACGAGATCGGTGCCGTCGAGACGACACAGGAGCCCGACGATCTCCAGGGTCTCGTGCCAATGATGATACAGACCCCGGACACACCCGGCGACGCCGAGACGGATCCCAACCCGCAGCCCGCCCTGGGCACGAACGTGAAGATCGGCACGGCCTCCTCCACGACGGTGACTCCGGGCACACCCCTGCCTGGAACCAAGCCCAGCCCCAGCCCGGATAACCCGCCCACCAACCCATCTTCGGCCGACTGACGCCCCCCACCGACCTCGCCCTTAACCTTGATCGCACGGTGCAGTGCGTGACAGACTCTGGTCAGCATGGCACCTCTGAGCCTCAACCCGATGCTCCAGAGCTCGCTTCTGGGCTTCATCTTCACCACGGCCATCGTCGTATCCGTATCGCTCAGGGCCGAGAAGACGCGCAGGGAGAACCTGTTTCTCGTGTTCACCATCACGGTGGGCGTGCACTTCTTGATGCAGTTTCTCTATCATGCATTCGGAGAAGGGGAGGTGCTCTTCCGCGGCACATTGCTGGCAGCTGTGCTCGTACCGCAGGGCGCCCTGGAGTTCTTCAGGGCGTTCGTGGGGGCCTTGAAGAGGAGACGCTCGAGGCTGGCCGTGTTCTCCATCGCGGGCACAGTCGTCGTGGCCACGGCCACGGTGCCACCGTTCATGCCAAGGTTCTGGTCGGGGCTCGTCGTGCTCGTGTACGTGGCCAGCATGCTGTACGCGAGCGTGTACTACCTCTATTCGCGCTCGCGCATGGTCCAGAGCCGGGTGGAATCTACGCGCATCCTGTACCTGGTGGTGGGAGGGACCATGGCAGCCACCATGTCGCTGGCCGACTTCTTGCCATACGTGGGAGTGGCCTTCCCGCCCATGGGACCGGTGCTCACGGCCATATTCCTCTACATCCTGTCGCAGGCCCTGTTCCAGTTCAGGCTCCTGGACCTCTACGAGCTTCTGGGTCGCCTGACGATCCTCGTGGCGCTGGCACTCGTCCTGGCTGGTATCTTCTGGGGACTGGTCAAGCTCAACCCCACTTCCACGATCTTCTTCGTCAATGCCATGGCCGCCGCGTTCGTGATCCTCATCGTGTTCGACCCGTTGCGTGCCTGGGTGGAGCAACGTATCGGGACTTTCTTCCTCAAGGAACGGTTCGACTTCGAGAACACGATAGAGGAGACGCGCAGGCGCATCGGTCGCACCTTCGCTCTCAACGAGATAGGCGCAGTGCTCATGGAAGGGCTCAAGAAGAGCGGGCGCATGACCCAGGCGAGCCTGTACCTTCTGGATACGGAGGGCCAGAAGTTCGTGCTCCGGGCTTCACTGGCCCAGCCCACGGTGACGGATCTGGACGTGGCGAGGGTCAGGGGGCTCATGGAACGGCTGGTCAAGGAGGGGCAGGTCCTGGCCTCGGGCCTCAGGCGGGATCTCAGAGCCGCGAGGGGCGGAGACGAGCGAGGCACGGAGCCGGCCCTGGAGTCGATGCTGCAGGTCATGGAGGACATGGGGGCGGACGTGGTCTTCGCCGTGCGCGAGGGAGACCACACCTTCGGCTTGATGGGAGTGCGCGACGACAGGCTCACGGAGGCCTACTCACCCGAGGACCTGAGGCTCCTGCGGAGCCTGAGCGGCTTCATCGCGGTGGAGGTGGAGAACTCCCGTGCCTACGAGCGCATCAAGGAGCGCGACAGGCTGGCGGCCATCGGCGAGATGAGCGCTGGCCTCGCCCACGAGATACGCAATCCACTTGGCTCCATCAAGGCGGCGGTGCAGTATCTCACGGCCGAGTCACCCGGCGGCGAGGATGCGTGGAGCAGCAGCAGGGATCACGAGTTTCTCGACGTGATCATCCAGGAGGTCAACCGGCTCAACAGGGTCGTGAGCTCGTTTCTGGACTACGCCCGACCGGCCCGGGAGGACCCCGAACCAAGCTCCGTGAACACCATCCTGCAGCGCACCCTCAAGCTCGTCGAGATGGAGGACGCACAGGACGGACAGAAGGTCGTGCTCGGCCTGGGCGAGAACCTGCCGCCCGTCCGGGTGAGCGACGAGAAGCTCGGGCAGGTGTTCTGGAACCTGCTCATCAACGCCCTCGACGCCACGACGGAAGGCAAGAAGGTCGAGGTGACCAGCCGGCTCGTGCAGCGGCGCGCCTACTGGGGCGAGTTCGAGAGGGACAGGGTACGAGACTTCGTCGAGATAGCGTTCAGGGACCGCGGCCGTGGCATCCCATCGCACGTCATGCCCAAGATCTTCATTCCCTTCTACACCACCAAGGAGAACGGCACGGGCCTGGGTCTGGCCATCAGCCACCGCATCGTCAGGGAGGCCGGCGGGGCACTCGAGGTGGAGAGCGCGGAAGGGCGGGGCTCCACCTTCACGGTGCTCTTGCCACCGTCGCCCCAGATCACGGAGGACACGCGCAAGATCGCGGCTTCGTGACCTGTGACACGTGAACCGAGGATCCTTGCTTCGAAACCGGAGTTTCACTAGAGTCAATCACGTCCGTCACGCCGAACGGGGCTTCGAACCGGGATGGGGCGGGCCCAAAGAGGTGCGCACATGATCACGACAAGAGGCGTTTACACCGTGGCGTGCGTGGCTGTCTTGGCTGGCTGCGGGGACAAGCCGAAGGCCGCGACGGGAGTGTCGACCACTCCCACGAAGCTCAAGGGAGCCACGGCTGCAGTGGAGGAGGGTGAGTCGCGCTGCGGCGACGAGGGTCACAGGGTCGAGATCGCCGACCTGAACAACGACGGGGTCACGGATGTACGGACGGTCTACGCCATGGTGGACAAGCACGGCATAGAGACGGAGATCATGGTGTGCAAGGAGACCGACCTGAACTTCGACGGCAAGAAGGACATCATCCGCTACTTCTCCGATGAGGGCCGTCCACTGCGTCACGAGATGGACATGGACTTCGACGGGATAATCGACGTCATCCTCTACTTCGAGGACGGCAAGATCATACGGAGCGAATACGACACCAACTACGACGGCAAGGTCGACAAGTGGAACTACTACCAGGAAGGCCAGCTCAAGTCGAGCGAACGCGACCGCAACGGTGACGGTGACAAGGACGAGTGGCAGCACTTCGACGAGCAGGGCAATCTGCTGCGCATAGGCTACGATACCGATGGTGACGGCAAGGTGGACTTCTGGGAGCGCGCCGACACGGGCGAACCCGAGCAGATGCCCGCGGAGGAGCAGGAAACACCGACCGACGAAGGGGAGGCTCCAGCCGAGGAGTGACCACCAGACCTCCCGAAGTCAGGCCTTCAAAACCTCCCGCCATGGGCCGGATCCACCTTCTCGAAAATCCCATCATGCCCTACGCTTGGGGGTCGCACACGGCCATCGCCGAGCTTTTGGGCAGGGCAAGCGCCAGCCCGGAAGCAGAGATGTGGATGGGCGCGCATCCTTCGTCTCCCTCGCTGGTGATCGCCGACGGGCAGAAGGTGCCTCTCGACGAGTGGATCCGACGTGATCCCGAGGGGGTGCTGGGCGCATCCACGGTGGCGCGCTTCGGTGGACAGCTGCCATTTTTGATGAAGGTCCTCGCGGCCCGGGTTCCTCTGTCCATCCAGGCGCACCCGGACGCCGCACGGGCCCGGGTGGGTTTTCAACGAGAGGAGCGGCTCGGGATCCCTCGCGGCGACCCGCGACGCAACTACCGCGACCTGGGGCACAAGCCCGAGCTCATCTGTGCCTTGACCCCGTTTCAGGCCCTGTGCGGCTTCAGGCCGGCTTCAAGCGTCCTCGACCTGGCTGGATCGCTGGGCGTGGACTCCTGGACGAGGCGCGTCGCTCCGCTCGCCGGCGAGGAATGCTTGTCGAGCCTGCTGTTTCGCCAGCTGCTCGGGGCAGGACCTAAAGAGCGTACGGCCCTGGTGGACGATGTGCGACGGGCAATCGGGGAAAGAAGGACGGCCGACCAGGAGGCCCTGTCATGGGTGAGCCGGCTCGCCGACCTGCACCCTCTGGACGCGGGGGTTCTCGCCCCGTTGATCCTCAACGTCGTCGCCCTTCGTCCCGGACAGGCGATGTTCTTGCCCGCTC
Source organism: Myxococcota bacterium (assembly GCA_041309365.1). Lineage (GTDB taxonomy): Bacteria > Myxococcota_A > Polyangia > DRWM01 > DRWM01 > JAFDER01. Next base: position 48,566 of record JBFYZU010000055.1, on the reverse strand, counting down.
GCACCCTCCACGCCTATCTGGAGGGAACCGGGATCGAGATCATGGCAAGCTCGGACAACGTGCTCAGGGGTGGGCTGACCACCAAGCACGTGGACACCCTGGAGCTTTTCGCCGTGCTCGACCCCCTGCCGAGCCCCCAACGACCGCTGGATGGTCTCAGGAGAAGCGACACGGAGATCGTGTACGAGTGCCCCGCGACCGAGTTCGAGCTCAAGGTGCTGACCATCGACCGGAAACGGGCACATCGCAGCGGCTCCACCGGATCGGCGCAGATCCTCTTTTGCGCAAGAGGAGCGGCGCTGGTCCGCGCTTTCGAGCAGGTGATCCACCTGGACAGGGGACAGTGCGTGCTCGTGCCAGCTTCGATCCCGGGATACGGGATCGAGGGGGATGCAACCCTGTTCGTGGCAGCGGTGCCTGCTCAACGCTCGTGAGGAGGCAACCCGGCGAGCTTGTTCAACCTCGCAAGCTCAGCGCTCAAGAGCGGACGCCAGGATCCAGGCCCGAGGCCGGTCAGGGTCAACCCCGCGAAACGCAGCCTGTGGATCCTCTGCACTGTCAGCCCCACGGCGCTGGCCATGCGGTGGATCTGACGGTTGTGGCCCTCCACGAGCGTGACCTGCAAGGTGGCACCGACCGTGGAGCGAGCCAGGATACGGACCTGGGCAGGCCTGGTGGGGCGACCCTCGATGCGCATTCCTGCACGCCAGGGAGCGAGTCTCTCGTCCGTGACCGGGCCGCCGAGCTTGACACGGTACGTCCTCTCGATACCCCTCTCGGGACGTGCGAGCCTCTGGGCGAGCTCACCGTCCGTGGTGAGCAGGAGCAGGCCCGTGGTGTTGTAGTCGAGCCGGCCCACCGAGGCGACCCGGTTCCCGGCAGACCCGAGAAGATCGTACACGGTCATCCGCCCTTCGGGATCGTTCCTCGTGCAGATGGTGGCCCTGGGCTTGTACAGGAGGATGTGCAGGGCCGGCAGGTTCTTCACGAGCCTGCCGTCCACGGTCACCCTGTCGGTGCCGGGCGCCACCAGCACGCTCGAGGCGGTCTGCACCCGTCCGTTGACACTGACGAGTCCCGAGCAGATCTTCTCCATGACCTCGCGGCGCGACAGGCCCGTGCTCTGGGCCACATAGCGGATGAGCTTGGTCTGGGGCATGCGGACACGATCCTCGAACACCATAGATAGCACCAAAGAGGGGTTGGCGCACCACAGGAAGGCAATCGGGAACTTGTGCTTGATCGCCGGTCCACCGATCTGGCACTATCCATCAACTGGAGTCACCCCAAGGTGAACCGAGATCCGCTCCTGGGGAGGGTCATACACAACCGCTACCGGCTGGAACAACGGCTGGGGGTGGGCGGCATGGGGGCGGTCTACAAGGCCAGCCACCTGTTTCTCGATCGCGTGGTGGCCATCAAGATCATCCAGCCCGAGCAGCGCAGCCAGGAGCACTTCCGCGCCTGGTTCTTGCGCGAGGCCCGGGCGGTCAACATGATCAACCATGCCCACGTGGTGGAGATCTACGACTACGGCGAGACCGAGGACGGCCTCGCCTATCTGGTGATGGAGTTTCTCGATGGTATCCCGCTGTCGAACCTCATCGTCAGGGGTCCAGCCCAGCTGCGTGTGGCCGTCGACGTGCTCGAACAGGCCTGCGCAGCGCTGGCGCGTGCCCACGACCTCGGCGTGATCCATCGCGATCTGAAGCCCGACAACATCTACCTGCTCGAGAAGGGGGGACGCAAGAACTTCGTCAAGCTCCTGGATTTCGGACTGGCCCGCGTGATCCGCGAGGGCCGTCTCGCCGAGGAGGGGGCCGTGTTCGGCACGCCAGAGTACATCTCACCGGAGCAGGCCCGCGGAGAGGATGCAGAGCCGACAAGCGATCTGTACTCGCTCGGCGTGATCTTCTTCGAGATGCTCACCGGGCGACTTCCCTTCGAGGACCGCGACAGGGATCGTCTCTTCGTCCTGCACCAGCACCAGCCGCCTCCCGTACCTTCCGCGGCCAACAGCTCGCTGGGGCCGGAGGTGGACAGGATCATCCTGAGGTTGCTCGCGAAGAGCCCCTCGGACCGCTACCGCGACGCGCACCACCTGCTCGAGGAGCTCAAGGCCCTGCAGCGCACGGTGCCCACGGTCGAGCCATCCGACAAGGAGGAGACGAGAAAGCAGGACGCGACCACCCCACCTGCGACCGTGCTACCGGAGTTCGTCCAGTGGGCTCTCAAGAGCGCCATGTTCGCGAGGATGGTGGCTCGGGCTTACCCCACGGGCGGGGTGCCGGACGTCGTGAGCCAGAAGCTCGACGAGCTGTGGCAGACCACGGCAGCGGCGACGATGGTGGACGGAGAGATGGCCGCGGAGGCCCGCCGGCTCGAGCATGTGGAAGGCAGGATACGGGACGTCAAGTCGCAGCTGGGCCGCCGGATCGAGGAGCTGAGCCGCGAGGTCTCGCGGCTGCAGCGCGAGATCGAACGCAGCCAGACCGTGCTCGAGCGCAACCGCAGGCGGGTGCTCGAGGCCGAGGAGGAGCTCAAGCGCGAGCGTTTTAGCATCGAACGTCTCGAGAAGTCGGGCGCGGATTCCGGGGTGCTCAGGGTGGCCTACGAGCGGGCCGGCGCCATGCACGCCAACTTCATCGCCAAGCGTCAGCAGGTTCACGAGATGGAGCAGTCCATCATCACCCAGCGCGAGGAGATGCACAGGCTCGACGAGAGAATCCAGACCTACCGTGCGGAGCTCGACAGCAAGACCGACACGCTCTCCAGGGAGCTCGCACAGGCGCGCAAGAACATCGAGCTGAAGGGTGCGCAGGCCTCATCGCACAGAAAGAAGCTCGTCGACGCCTCCTCTCTGCTCGTGGATGCCCTGGCGCCCATCGAGGAGTGCAAGGAGCTGTTCGACGAGCTCGAGAGGCTCACGGTCAGCACGGCCTGAGTCCGAAAGGGCGCTGCGGGGGATGTTGCAGGGGAAACCCGTTTTTCCTATAGTCGGTGACGTGGCCGACGCTGGTCACGGCAGGGGGGAACGCATCATGGCTCGTAGCAGCGCACAGACCATCTTCGACGGGGAGCTGGCACCGGAGCTCCTCGAGGCAGCCCGCAACGCGGCGCGAGTGTGTCTCGGCGCAAGGGAGGGCGAGACGGCGACCCTCGTCCTCGACGACGAGTCCCGAGAGGGTATGGCGGCCATCTCACGGGCTCTCACGGATCTGGGCGTGCACGTCCAGGTCTTCGTCATCGAGGAGCTGGGGAAGCGGCCGCTGGGCCGCTTCCCTGCCGAGCTCGTGCAATCGATCGAAAAGAGCCAGATCTCGGTGTTCTGGGCCATCCCCCTGCCGGGCGAGCTGACGAGCCGATTGCAGATCCTGCAGACGGCGACTGAGCACAAGCTCCGTCACGCCCATCTCATCGGCCTGAGCCGCGAGCATTTCCTCGAGGGTCTTGCCGTGGACTACCGCCGGATCGAGGTCCTGCAGGCGCGCATCGTCAAGAGGCTCTCCAGGGCCAGGACCATCCGCGTCATCAACCCGGCCGGCACGGACCTGATGGCGCCCGTCAACCCGGATGTCCACTGGATCTGCCTGAGCGGCATCATCGAGCCGGGAAGGTGGCAGAACCTGCCTTCGGGCCAGATCATGAACGTGCCCGACACGGCCAACGGGACCTTCGTCGCGGACGCAGCCATCGGCGAGTGGTTCGGGACCCGATACACCACGCTGGGAGACTACCCCCTGACCGTCGAGATCGAGAACGGCCGGGCACTGGATGCCAGGTCGAAGAACCAGAGGCTCGCACGGGAGTTCTTGCTCTATGTCAGGTCCAATCCCAACGCGGATCGTGTGGGAGAGCTCAGCCTCGGCACCAACACGGGGCTGACGCGCTTCACGGGCAAGGCCGTGATCGACGAGAACGTGCCAGGTTGCCACATCGCGCTGGGCGACCCTCTGGGCGAGCTCACGGGTGCCACGTGGTCGTCCAAGACGCACGTGCCGCTCATCTGCAGGGACGCGAGCGTGTACCTCGACAACGATCCCATCATGGAGGACGGGAGGTACGTGGGAGAGCTGGGCGCGGTGATCGAGCGACCAGGGTGACGCGCACCATACACCTCGTATCCCTCGGATGTCCGAAGAACCGCGTCGACACGGAGATGATGGCCGACGTGGCCATTCACGAGGGATACCGGATGACGGACGACCCTCGCGAGGCGGACGTCATCGTGGTGAACACCTGTGCTTTCATCGAGGATGCCAAGCGCGAGAGCATCTCGACCATCTTCGACCTGGCGCAGGCCAAGACGGCAGGCCGATGCCGCAAGCTCGTGGTGGCGGGGTGTTTGGCCGAGCGTTATGCCTCGGCCATCGCCGAGCAGATGCCCCAGGTGGATCACGTGATGGGCCTGGGGCGGCTCGAGACGCTCCGGGCCGCGCTGCGGGGTGCGCCGATACCCCGAGGCCGGCGCGATCCTCGCATCGATTTTCCCACGGCCCGATACGGCCGCATGCAGAGCGTGGCCAGACACTCGGCCTTCGTCAAGATCGGCGACGGGTGCAACCGACGCTGCGCGTTCTGTGCCATTCCGGCCATCCGTGGGAGGGCCAGATCGCGGCCCGTGGCCTCCATCGTCTCGGAGATCCGCGCACTGGCCAGTGCAGGCGTGCGGGAGATCTGCCTGGTGAGCCAGGACACGGCTTCTTACGGACGGGACCTCGCGAAGCGGACGACTCTCGTCGATCTGCTCGTTCGTCTCGAGCGTATCCAGGGCCTCGACTGGATCCGCGTCCTTTACCTGTATCCCGACAGGTCCATCCCGTCGCTCGTGCCCCTTCTGGCTGGCAAGGGCCCCATCCTGCCCTACGTGGACCTGCCCATGCAGCACGTGACCGACCGCATGCTCGGCATCATGCGACGTGGCCACGGCAGATCCCACATTCTGAGAACCATCGACAGGCTGCGGGCCCAAGTGCCGGATCTGACCTTGCGCACGACCTTCATCGTGGGTCACCCACAGGAGACGGACGATGATTTCGAAGCACTTCTCGAGTTTCTCGAGGAGCAGAGGCCGGACCGCATAGGCATCCTCCGCTACAGCGCGGAGGAGGGAACGAGGTCGGCCCTGATGCCAGGCCAGGTCCCGCGATCCACGAGCGCACGGCGACTCCGACTCGCAAGGGGGCTCGCAGGCAGGATCCTCGAGAAGAAGAACCGAGGCCTGTCAGGGAAAGTGGTCCAGGTCATGGTGGACGGTCCTTCCACCGAGGGTCCGTACCTCTTCGATGCACGCCTCTCGTCCCAGGCCCCCGAGGTGGACGGAAAGGTCGTGGTGGCACGGTCGGAGCGCCCACTGGTCCCGGGCAGCATGGCGACGGTCCGCGTCACCAGGGTGATGGGGGCGGATCTGCTCGCCGACGTCGAACCCTAGATCGCCATTATCGAGGCGCGGCTCGCTTGTCAGCGAGGTTCACAGATCGTAGGATCCTCCCGCCCCGGAGCCGGAAGCGAGATGGCGAATACAACACGGACGGTCACGAACGCGGTACTCGTGGGGCTTCTCACCACGGCAGCGGTGCTGGCCTTCTACTACGCCATGATGTTTCTCTCGGATGAGTACAGCGAGAAGGACACGTACAAGCTGCACGCGTACTTCGACGACGCCTCCGGGCTGTATCCCTCGTCGAGGGTGAACATGGCGGGCATCCAGATAGGGCATGTGAGCGACATCAGGCTCGTCAAGGGCAAGGCCCGCATCGAGGTGGCCATCCTCAAGGAGCACGCGGTCTGGTCGAATGGCACCATCGGCAAGACCATGGCCTCCATCATGGGCGATAGCGAGCTGGCGCTCACGCCGGGAAAGAAGTCCGGGGGCGCGAAGAAACTCGACGACGGCGACGAGATCGTAAACGTCATCGAGGAGGCCGGGCTCGACGACATCAAGAGGACGGTCACTGGCATCACCGAGGACCTCAAGCAGATCACCGAGACGACGAGCAAGGTCCTCGGCAATCCCGAGAGCGCAGAGAAGCTCGAGCAGATCATCACCAACCTGGCGGAGATCACCGAGAGCCTCAATCTCATGCTGGCGGCCAACACGGAGCTCGTGAGCAAGACCGTGGAGAACGTGGAGGGGATCACCAAGGACGCGCGACCGCAGATCGAGGAGATCCTCGAGAACATCAAGAGCGCCAGCGAGGACGTGCGCAAGCTCGTGGACGATCACGAGGGCGAGGTGGGAGAAACGGTCACGGACCTCAAGGGAAGCCTCAAGACCCTCAACAGCGCCATCGAGAAGCTCGATCGCTCGATGACCAACGTGGAGAAGGCCACGAACGACGTGACCCAGGAGAAGGGGACCCTCGGCAAGCTCATCAGCGACGAGCAGATGGGAGAGGACGTGGCCGAGGCCATCGAGGGGGCCAGCGGGCTCGTGAGCTCTGTCACCAAGATCCAGACCGTGGTGGGGCTGCGCAGCGAGTACAACTTCTTCGCCAACTCGCTCAAGACCTACGTCTCGGTCATGATCCAGCCGCGCGAGGACAAGTACTACCTCATCGAGGTCGTGGACGACCCTCGGGGATCCCGCTCCGTGGAGGTCATCGACATCACGTCCACCAACCCGGAGGATCCGCACTACTGGCACGAGACGCGCGAGACCACCACGGACAAATTCAAGTTCTCCTTCATGTTCGCCCGCAAGATATCGTTCGCCACGTTCCGGTTCGGCATCAAGGAGAGCACCGGTGGGCTCGGGCTGGACCTGCACTTTCTCAAGGGCAGCCTGAGATTCGAAACCGACCTGTACGACTTCACGGGAAACGTCTATCCGCGGCTCAAGGTCGCCGCAGCGTTGAGGTTTCTGCGCAAGATCTACATCATCGGCGGCGTGGACGACATGCTCAACAAGACGAGGGACTACTTCATCGGTGCCCAGCTCCAGTTCAACGACGAGGACCTCAAGGCCGTGCTTCTGTTCGCTCCGACGAGCGCCATGGGGCAGTGAGACGAACGATATGTCGCGATGCATCCAGAGAGCTCGGCCTCGGACATCATCATTCGTCCATCATTTCATATAGTTGCAATGATCTCACATCGGATCGAGTAGAGCGTTGACCAGGAGACCCGTGCGTGCTACAAACTGAATTCTGATTCAGGAATCATTTTCCATCCCATGGCCAGTGGCCGTCCGGGCCACAAGGAGGGAGTGCCCATGTCCTTGAAAATCGAGAGAGTGACCGTGCTCGGCGGAGGAGTGATGGGTAGCGGCATCGCCGCCCACATCGCCGGTTGCGGCATCCCCGTGGACATCCTGGACATCGTGCCCAGGGAACCGAACGAGCAGGAGAAGGCCCAAGGGTTGACCCTGGCGAGCCCGAAGGTGCGCAACCGCTTCGCGTTGGCCGGTCTGCAGACTGCCCTCGACGCCCGGCCCGCGGCGTTCTTCGACAAGAAGGACGCCAAGCTCATCCGCTGCGGCAACTACGAGGACAACAGCGACTGGATGGGGCAGTCGGACTGGATCATCGAGGTCGTGGTGGAGAACCTGGCCATCAAGAAGAAGGTCTTCGAGAATGTGGCCAAGCACCGCAAGCCGGGTTCTCTCGTCACCTCGAACACCTCGGGCCTCTACGTGCGCGACATGGTCCAGGGCATGCCTGCCGAGATGAGGGCACATTTCTTCGTGACCCACTTCTTCAACCCGGTGCGCTACATGCATCTTCTCGAGGTGGTGGCGGGCGTGGACACGGACGCCGGCATGCTGCGCGAGTTCGCGTCCTGGTCGGATCGCCTCCTGGGCAAGGGGATCGTCTTCGGCAAGGACACTCCCAACTTCGTGGCCAACCGCATCGGTGTCTACTCCATCCTCAGCCTCATGCACGTGATGGACGAGATGGGCATGACCGTGGAGCAGGTTGACAAGATCATGGGACCGGCCACGGGGCGGCCCAAGAGCGCGGCGTTCAGGACGCTGGACATGGTCGGCCTGGACACTTTCATGCACGTGGCCGAGAACGTGTACGACGGCGCTCCCGAGGACGAGGAGCGCGACATGTTCATACCCCACCCCGTCTTCGGCAAGATGGTCGAGAAGGGGTGGCTCGGCGACAAGAGCGGCAAGACGGGCTTCTACAGGGTGGTCAAGAAGGACGGCAAGCGGGAGATCCTCGGCCTCGATCTCAAGACCATGGAGCACAGGCCGCAGGAGAAGGTCCGCTTCGCTTCTCTCGGCAAGGCCAAGGACATCGAGGACGTGGGCGAGCGCATGAAGGCCGTGGCCTTCGCGGACGATCCGGCTGGCCAGTTCGCCTGGAAGGTGCTCAGCAAGGTCCTGGTGTACACCTGCCGGAGAATCCCGGAGATCGCGGACGACATCGTCAACGTCGACAACGCCATGAAGTGGGGTTTCGCCTGGGACCTCGGACCGTTCGAGACGTGGGACGCGCTCGGCGTCAGGGAGGTCAAGGAGCGTCTCGAGAAGGACGGCATCGAGGTGCCGCAGGTCGTCAAGGACGTGCTCGAGAAGGGCGAGGGCCGCTTCTACACGTACAAGAAAGGTGACCTGCACCACTGGGACGTGCTCGCCAAAAAGTACGTGCCCGTGAAGTTCCCCGAAGGGACGATCTTCATCACACCGCTCAAGAAGAAGGACAGGGTCCTGAAGAAGACGTCCAGCGCGAGCCTCATCGACCTCGATGATGGCGTGCTGCTCGTGGAGTTCCACGCCAAGATGAACGTCCTCGACACGGACATGATGCAGGTGTTCGATCATGCGGACGAGCTGATCAAGAAGGACGGCCTCAAGGGCCTCGTGGTGGCCAACGAGGGCAAGCAGGCGTTCTGCGCGGGCGCCAACCTTTTCCTCATCTTCACCACGGTGGCCCAGAAGCAGTGGGACGTGCTCTCCGAACTCGTGGCCAAGCTGCAGGGCATGGGCATGCGGATGCTGCATGGAGACTACCCCGTTGTGGTGGCGCCGCACCAGCTCACCCTGGGCGGAGGCCTGGAGGTCACCATGCACGCAACGGCCGTGCAGGCCGCGGCCGAGACGTACATGGGCCTCGTGGAGGCGGGAGTGGGCCTCATCCCCGCCGGAGGCGGTTGCAAGGAGATGCTGTTCCGCAAGAAGGCTTTGTGCGACGTCAAGGGCCCCAAGGGGCCGTTCCCGTTCGTGCAGAAGGCCTTCGAGGCCATCGCCACGGTCCAGGTGGCAACGAGCGCGAAGCAGGCCCAGTCCTGGGGCTACATCAAGGACACGGATCGCGTCAGCCTCAACAAGGACTACCAGATCGCTGATGCAAAGAGCTTCGTGCTCGAGCTCGCGGCCTCGCACCAGCCGATGCCGATCAGGACCATCGGCTTGCCCGGTGAGAGCGGCAGGCTGGCCCTGGAGTACGGGGTCGAACAGATGCGGCGGCTCGGGACCATCACGGAGTACGAGCAGTTCATGGCGGGCAAGCTGGCCCGGGTGCTCTCGGGCGGGGACACACACCCCACCGAGGAGGTCACGGAGAACCAGATCCTGGATCTGGAGCGCGAGGTCTTCTGCTCCCTCGCGGGTGAGCAAAAGACCTTCGATCGCATCCAGAGCATGCTCATGACCAACAAGCCCCTGCGCAACTAGCGACAGGGGAGCTGGATAGACGAGAGAACTCGACAGAGAGGACATACGAGGAGGAACCACATGAAGGACGTAGCCATCGTCGCGGCGGTTCGCAGCCCAATCGGCCGGGCACGCAAGGGCTCGCTGACCAAGGTGCGCATGGACGACCTGTGCGCAGATCTCATCAAGGAAGCCATCAGGCGTGCCGGAAGCAGCTTCGAGCCGAACATGGTCGAGGACGTGCTCATCGGCTGTGCCATGCCCGAGAGCGAGCAGGGCATGAACGTGGCCAGGATGATCGGCATCCTCGCGGGTTTGCCCATCGAGTGCCCGGCAGCCACGGTGAACCGCTTCTGCGGGTCGAGCATGCAGACCCTGCACGACGCCTCACGTGCCGTTGCCATGGGCGAGGGGGTCGCGTTCGTGGTGGGCGGCATCGAGACCATGACGAACGTTCCCATGGGCGGGTTCAACGTCAGCTTCAACCGCAAGCTCTACAAGAACCCCGAGATGCCCGACGCCTACATCCCCATGGGCCTCACCGCGGAGAACGTGGTCACGAGGTTCGGCCTCAAGCGCGAACAGCTGGACGAGTTCGCCATGGGCAGCCACGTCAAGGCCGTCAAGGCCATCAAGGCGGGCAAGCTCAAGGACGAGATCCTCGCTGTCAAGGTGCCCGATGGAGATGGTGGCACGCGCGTCTTCGACACGGACGAGTGCCCTCGCGCGGAGACGACGGTCGAGGGGCTGGCCAAGCTCAAGCCCGCCTTCATGGATGGAGGCACGTGCACGGCTGGCAACTCGAGCCCGCTGAACGACGGGGCGGCTGCGATCATCCTCATGGACGCGGATCTGGCGGCCAAGAAGAAGATCCCGATCCTCGCCCTGGTCAGGGCCAGGGCCGTGGTGGGCGTGGAGCCCGAGGTCATGGGCATCGGCCCCTGGCCGGCCACGGAGAAGCTCTTGAAACGTGCCGGTCTCAAGGTGTCGGACGTGGACTGGTTCGAGATCAACGAGGCGTTCGCCTCGCAGTCCATCGTGGTGCTCGACAAGCTGGGCCTGGACCCGGCCAGGGTCAACCCCCACGGCGGCGCCATCGCCCTGGGTCACCCCCTGGGGTGCTCGGGGGCCCGCATCCTGACGACGCTCGTGTACGATCTCAAGAACGAGGGTGGCAAGCGGGGCGTGGCCGCGATGTGCATCGGGGGAGGTCAGGGCATCGCCACGCTCATCGAGAAGCCGTGATCAGCCTCTCGGCCTCCTGAGCATCAGCACGAGAAGAAGCGCGGTGGGAACGGCCAGCGCGGGCAAGAGCCCGTGCGGCTCGCTCAGCCGCATGCCTGCTCCGCCCGCCACGGGGCCGATGACCATGCCCAGGGTGTAGCACATGATGAAGCCCGCATTGGCGGCGGGAAGGTCTGTCCCCTTGACCTTCTGGCCAAGGAGCACGAGGCCCAGGGTGTAGAGCCCCGCCGATCCGCCGCCCCACAGCACGAGCACCGGCCACAGCAGTGGCGAGTGGATCGCGAATGGAACAGCTGCCATGCACGCCAGACAGAGGAGTGTCACGACCGAAAGAAGGCGGTTTCGGTCGCTGTGGTCTGCAAGCCAGCCCAGAAGCGGCTGCAGCGCAAGAGCGCCCAACGCGAACACCGAGGTCATGACCACCACAGCGGTCTCGCCGTGACCGGATACGAGGCCGTAGATGGGAAACAGCGACACGAAGGTGGTCTCGCCGTATCCTGCCAGAAACGAGGCGGCCATGGCCACTGGCGCCGAGCCGAGTCCGGCGAGGAGGGCTCGCGGCCGGGCAGGGCCATGGAGGGAGGGCGCTGCGCCTCGAGCAGAGAGGATGGGCACGAATGCCACGCACAGCACGGCCGCTGCCACCAGGAACGGCAGGGTACCGGTCGTGCCCACCACGAGAAGCGTGAGCGGCCCCAGGGCAAGCCCGCCGCCCCAGAGAGTGACGTAGATGGCCACGACGCGGCCCCGGTTGTGCTCGGCTGCAACGCTCGAGATCCAGGCCTCCGAGGCCACCCAGTTGAGGCCGCTTCCGACGCCCATCATGAGCCTCAACCCGAAAAGGAGCCCCAGCATCCCGGCCATGGGGAAGGCCACGAGGCCAGCGACCGCGATGGTCATGCCCGACAGCATCACTGTCACCGGTCCCATACGGTTCATGAGAGCCGGGACAAAGGGCCCGGCCAGCAGGATGGCCAGCGAGTAGGTGGCGGCCATCAGGCCTATGGTGAGGCTGCCGTGGCCCCAGGACTCCATGACCAGAGACACGAGCGGTGTGGCCATGCCGAAGGTCAGGCCCACGCCGAAACAGCTTGCCAGCACGGCAAGAAGCCCACTGCGCCGCAACCTCGGATGGGGTGCCACAGCAGCCAGGGGCTCTGGTTGCATCACCCGGCTCATCTCGCGTGACGAGCCCAATAGCACCTGCAGGCCTGGATGTTCAAGCACCTATTCGCATGACAACGACAAGCGAAGGTGGTATCAACGGCCCTCGTTCGACCGCTGCCTCTTTGGGGGGATCTCAGACAGGCATGCAGGCATGGCGGCAGTGGATTATCCAGGATAGCCGTGAAGGCAACACAGGTGAAGGAGAGAGCGATGCGTAATTGGACCATGATGGCACCCCTGGCGGTCGCCCTTGGCCTGGTCGTTTCGGGTTGCGGAGGAGCGGATCAGCCCGTGAAGGAGCCTGACACCACCAAGCCAGCCGGGGAGCCGGTCGCCGCCGTGGACGAGCCCGAGCCCGTGACCGAGCCTGCCGAGGATACCGAGCAGGCCAAGCTCGACGAGAGGCTCGAGATGGCCATCGAGGCCCACGACTGGGCCGAGGTGGCCAGGGCCCTTGCCGAAGGTGCCGCAGCACAGATCCTGCAGGATCGCGGCGGCATGAGCGAGCTGCACCTGGCCGTGATCACGGGGGATCTGGAGAAGGTCGACAAGGCTCTTGCCTCGAGCCCGGACATGCAGGAAACGACCGTGGGCGAGTCCACGGCCCTCTACATCGCCGCCTGCATCGGCAGCATGGAGATCCTGACGGCCGTGGGAGCCGCAGGAGCGAGCACCAAGCCTCTGGACGAGAACGGAGAGTCGGCCCTCAACTGCGCGGCGCGCGAGGGACACCTCGAGGCGGTCAAGTACCTGGTGGAGAAGAAGAAGATGAGCCCGGCCAAGACCGCCGAAGGCGGTCTTCCCCTGTTCGTATCCGCGGTCAAGTCGGGCGACCTGGAGGTCGTCAAGTACCTCGCCGGCAAGGGTGCCAAGGCCACGGAAGCGGACTCGGACGGCTGGACAGCCCTGTTCCACGCGGCCGCCATGGGTCAGGTGGAGATCGCCAAGTTCCTCATGACAAAAGGCGCCAAGGCCACGACAAAGGACGTGGATGGCCGCACTGCCCTGCACGTGGCCGCGGGCGAGTGCCCGGCCTCTGGCAAGAGCTGCCTGGAGGTGGTCGAGCTGCTCATCAAGAAGGGCGCCAAGAAGGACACCAAGGACAACGACGGCCTCACTCCTGCCGACTACGCGGGTCAGAGCGGCGACGAGGCGCTCGTGTCGGCGCTCTCTGCTGGTGAGTGATCGGTCCCAGAAGACTCGTGTGCCACCTCGGGGAGCCCCGAGGGAACGACCTGCGGCTCCTCGTCGAGACCCTCGTTCATCATGAAGTCCTCGGGAGTGGTCAGCTCCGGCGCGAACGCCTGCTCCGTGGGCACCGTACCATCGAGGAAGAACTCCTCGATGGCGTCGGGCTGGCCATCCCAGGCCAGCTTGCCGGTTGCCGGATCAACGAGCGCGCTCACGATGCCCTCGGGCGGCGCACCGAGCTCCATCTTCGACTGGCCCTGCAAGGCGTCGCGCATGAAGCGCGTCCAGATGGGAACGGCGCTCTTTGCGCCGCTCTCCTTCTTGCCCAGGCTCTTGTAGTCGTCGAACCCCACCCAGACCACGGCCGTGAGCTGCGGAACGAAACCGGCGAACCAGGCGTCCCGGGCCTGGTCGGAGGTGCCGGTCTTGCCGGCCGCGGGCCGCTTGAGCTTGAGTGCCGACCGGCCGGTTCCCTCGGGGTCAGAGATCACGCCGGTCATCATGCTCGTGATGAGCCAGGCCTCCGCCTCGGTGATGACGCGTCCTGCCGGCCGGCGCTCGCGCAGCGCCACGTCCTTGCCGAACGGATCCACGATGCGCTTGACGATCACGACCTCTGCGTACACCCCGCCCGAGGCGATGGTGGCGTAAGCATTGGCGAGCTCGAGCGGCCTGACGCCGCTCGAGCCCAGGGCGAGCCCCAGCTCGGGCTCGAGCTTCGAACGGATGCCCAACGAGGCGGCCAGCTCGACCACCTCGGCAGGACCGACGCTCTCGATGAGCCGTACGGCCACCACGTTGATGCTCTTCACAAGCGCCTTGCGCAGCCTGACCGGCCCCTCGAACTGCCAGGTCTCGTAGTTCTCCGGCCTGTACTCGTCGTAGCGGACCGGCGCGTCGTCCACGATGCTGGCAGGAGTGAACGCGCGAGAGCGCAAAGCCGCCAGGTACACGAAGGGCTTGAAGGCGCTACCGGGCTGGCGCAGGGCGCGCAAGGCCCTGTTGAAGCCGCCTCGCACGTACCCATGACCGCCTATCATGGCCTTCACCTCGCGGGTCACGGGGTCCAGGGCCACCACGAGAGCCTGGGGCCCCATCTCCAGCGCGAACCTGTCGATGCTCTGGCCATGAAACGTCGAGGTGCCGGCACGCACGCTCACCCGGACCCGACACCCCTTTTTGATGAAGCTCGAGGCCTCGAGCCCTTTGGGGTTGTACCGGTCCTCGTTTGCCAGGTCGACCACGCCACTGACCTTGCCAACCCGCAGCAGGATCAGACCGGCTGCATCGTCCATGTCGACGACCTCGGCCGCATAGATCTTTCCTGCGACCGGCTCGCCGTCCTTGCCCAGCTCCACACCCGACGGCCACTCCCTGCAGCTCTTTTCGCCTTTCTTGCCTCGAGGCTTGACAGGCCCCCTGTAGCCGCGCCTCGCATCCAGCTCCGAGAGCCCGTCCGCGACCGCCTCCCTGGCAGCCTTCTGCGAGCGCGGGTCCATCGTCGTGTAGACGTGATATCCACCCTGGCGCGCGGCCTTTTCTCCCACCTGCGCCACGAGAACCTTCTGTGCCTCGTCCACGAACTCGCCGCCCAGATCCGGCTCGTACATCGCGGCGGGCGCGATCGGCAGGGCCACCTCGCGAGCGGCCTCGGCCTCGGCCGCGGTGCACAGGCCGTGGTCCACCATCATGGCGAGGACCGCGTCGCGCCTGGACCTCGCCCGCTCGGGGTTCTTGAACGGGGTGAAGATCTCCGGACCCTTGGGAAGGCCGGCCAGAAGCGCCGCCCCTGCGAGATCGATCTCCTCGATCTCCTTGCCCAGGTAGAAGCGAGCAGCCTCGCCGATCCCGTGACGTCCGTGGCCGAAGTAGATCTGGTTGAGGTAGAGAAAGAGGATCTCCTCCTTGCTCAGGTTCTGCTCGAGCCTGCGGGCTAAGAGCAACTCCTTGAACTTGCGCGAGAAGGTCTTCTCGCGGCCCAGGTAGAAGGTGCGCACCACCTGCTGCGTGATGGTGGAAGCGCCCTGGGCCCTGCGGCCCGACCGTACGTTGATCCACATGGCCCTGAGGATGCCCGGATAGTCCAGGCCCTGGTGCTCGAAGAAGTCGGCGTCCTCGGCGCCGAGCACCGCACGCACCATCACCGGCGGCACGCGGCTCATGGGCACCACGGAGCGGCGCTCCTCGAAGGTCACCCCGACGAGGCTGCCATCGGCCCCGTAGAAGCGGTTGACCTGCATGGGCCGGTACTGCTCGCGAAGCTCGCTGGTCCTGGGCAGCTCACCGGAGTAGACCGCCACGGCCGCGCCGAAGCCTGCCACCCCACAGAGCGCGAAGGTGGCCGCGAGGCCGGCGCTCCACCTGAGCACGGTCATGGCCGTTGCCTTCGAGAAGACAGGATCACGGGATGGGCGCCTTGCCATGGTCCTACCCATGGTGCTCTACGAAGTAGTCGAAGTATCGCCTCACGTAGTCCTCGAAAGGCGGGCAGCGTACGCCCGAGTGCTGCAGGATGGCGCGCGTGTTCGTGGTGTCGTACTCGTTGCGAAGCAGCAGAAAGTAAAGAGAGATGGGCGATCCACCGAAGCGCCTGGTGATGGCATGCCCCGAGCCGAGAAGACGGCCCGGCCCGAGCATGGGCAACCGGGTGAGGAGGCCCACGGGCGCCCGGTACATGGGTCTTCCAACGAGGTCCGATACCAGGTCCACGATGTCGCGCACGCTGGGCGGCCTGGGGTCGACCAGGTTGCAGGTACGGCCAACTGCCGTGGGCTCGCGAAGGATGGCGAGCGTGGCGTCGGCCGCGTAGTCGTTGGGCGAGATGGGGACGTACCTGTCCGGTCCGTCCGGTGAAATGAGCGGCATCCACGCAGGCACGGCCGAGGCGAACCGCGTGACCAGGGAGAAAAGGGGAAAGAGCCCCCGTTCGTCGTCGCACTCGCCCGTGGATGCGAGCCCCGAGAGGAAGCCCGGCCTGAGCACCACGACGGGCAGCGTGCGGGCTGTCGAGCGCACGTGCGTCTCGGCCACGAACTTGGACCGTGCAACGGGATTGGTGAAGGTCTGCCCCACGTCGAGCCAGTCCTCGTAGAACCTGCCGGGGTAGTCGCCAGAAACGAACGTGGAGGAGACGTGGGCGAACACCTTCAGGCTCGTCAGCCTGTGGGCAAAGGCCAGAAGCTGGTCCGTGCCGCGCACGTTCACGTCCTCGAGCACGCCCGTGGGGATGGCCGGCTCGGTGGCGCTGGCACTGTGCACCACCCAGCGCACCGCGGGCGCGAGCCTGTCCAGCGTCGACTGGTCGAGGCCCAGCCCGGGGCTCGTCATGTCCCCCACGAGCGGGCTCACGAGCCCTGCGGCGCCTGGATCCTCGCGGCCCAGCCTCGCCACGAGGGCGAAGAGCGCGGGCCTGGACTCGGGAGGCACGAGCGCGTGGACCCTGTGCCCGGCCCTGGCGAGGACAGAGAGCAGGGTTCGCCCGAAAAATCCCGTCGCCCCCGTGAGCAGGACCTCGGGGCGCTCCGGCGTGCTCTGGTTCACGCGGACCTCCTCGTTTTTCGACCCCGGAGCCGAGCATAGGCAAAGCACGGATCGATGACAAGAAAAGTGGGGCCAGGGTTCTTCGGCGGCCTTCGGGATTGGTTCGGGCTATTGGGGGAAGCTAGTAGGGCCGGCCGGAAGCCCGCGTCTTGCGGGCACGGTCCTTGGAGCGCAGGGCGGCGCGGTGACGGCGGGAGCGCGTCCTGTCCTTGACCTTGGGTCTCTTGCGCCAGATGTACATGATGTCCTCCGTCAGCTCCGCTCTACGCGCCGCACTGTCCGGTGGTCGCGTTGCAGTTGAGCGCCACTCCGAACACGTCCGCGCACCAGGCGTTGTCCAGGCAGCCCGTGAAGCAGAAGCCCGTGGGCTCCGTGCCGTCGAGGCTCGCGTAGGAGTAGGGGCCGTAGGCGGACGGGCCGTTGTTGAAGCACGCCATGGTGGCCTGGGGGCAGCCGTTCGCCCCCACGGCGCCGTCGGGCACGTCGCAGCCGGGCAGGCACAGACCGCTCCAGCACACGCCGGGGACGACACCGCCCGCGGCCGCGGGCGCGCCGCAGATGTCCATGTCCTCGGCCAGGGCCTTGTTGCACTGCACCGAGCACATGTTCGGAGCGCCGGAGAAGCTGTAGCAGCCGCCCAGACCCAGCGGGCTCAGGCACTCCTCGTCGTCGGTGCAGGCCGCGCCCAGACCCAGCATGGGGCCTTCGGGATCCGTGATGTTGGCAGGAAAGCAGATGCCGTTGCTGCCAGCGGTGGAAGGCGTGTACCAGTAGTCGGGCGGGTAGGGCTGGCAGGTCCAGGGCACGCAGTCCGGGTCGGATCCGTCGCAGTCGCGGCAGGGGTTCTCCGCATCGCCCGGGCCATAGCCCACCTGGCAGGCGAAGACGCAGGCGTAGAACGGATCGGCAGAGCCGCCCAGGTTGATGCACTCGCCGTCGTCGCCGCACCCACGGCCCACGAGATCGCACCGGTCGCCCAGGCACAGGCCGCCGGGGTAGTAGGGCTCGCCCGTGACGTCGTCGTAGTAGTAGATCTCGTTGAGGCAGCGGGAGTTGGCAGGGCAGTCCGCATCGAACAGGCACTCGACGCCGAAGTCGGCCGTGGGGTTGCCCAGGTTGATGCAGCCGAAGCTCGCGCGGCAGGTGGCCGGATCCTCGGGGTACTCGTCGTCGGAGTTGCCGTCGCAATAGTTCGTGCAGTCCGAGTCCACCATGACCTCGCCAGCGTCGCGGGTGCCGTTCTCGTTGATGTCGTCCCAGATCTGGCAGCACTCCTCGTCGTTGCCGCAGCCGGGCAGGCAGGCCTCGAGGTTGATGTTGCACTCGTAGCCCTCGCGGCAGCCGCAGTTCCAGTCGTAGGGGTTCATGCTCGTGTCCTGCGCGGAGCAGGCGTCGAGGCAGCCGTAGTACTCCTGACCCATGTCGTCCGTGAACAGGAACACGCACGTCGAGCCTGAGGGGCAGGTGGCCGAATCGTCGGGATCGCAACCCTCGGAGCCGGCTCCGAGCAGCGAGCAGGCGCCGCCCAGCCACGACACGAAGGTCTCCGGGGTCGTGTCGCCGTTGCCGTCGAACACCTCGACCGACTCGGTGAAGCAGGTGTAGCCCAGGCCGCAGTCCGTCTCTGTGATGCATGGCATGCCCATGATCGCGTGATTGGCAGGTGCCGTGGGGCATGCGGGTGGAGCCGTGCACTCGACAGGTGTGGTGTCCTCTTCCTCCATGGTGTCCGTGATGCCCGTGTCCACCTCGGGGTCGGGGATGGAGTCTGCGATCGTGTCGCCGGGCAGCGTGTCGGTCGTGTTCGTGTCCGTCGGCGTCGGGTTGGACTCGTCGCAGGCCGCGACGCCCAGTCCCACCATCAGCACCACGAGAAGCACTGACAGAATCTTGAGTTCCGGTCTCATCGTATCCTCCTTGATCGTTTCTATGCGCCCACGCATGGGCTTTCCGTGCACGCACGGGTCCATTGCCATCTTCTCTCTGGCTCGAAGCCTGTAATGATTACAACACGATGAGGGGCAAGTCAAACAGATTGGTGGCTTGGGGGTGATGGGCGTCAATAAATCAACAAGGACGGGATCCCGTTTGATATCAACCTGTTGTCTTCGGAGGATCGAACGATCCCCTGCCGTGGACCGCTGGAGGAGGCTCCCGCTCCTGGTCGGGATCGCCCAGCAATCGCGCCAGAAACTCGCGAAGCCTCGGATGCAAGGACGAGTCCGCTGCCAGCCTCCTGCGGTCCTGCGAGAGCAGGTGCGGCGCGAGCCGGATGCCCAGGGACGGATCCAGGTGGGGGTTTGCCACGAGCGTGAGCCTCACCCTGTAGCGCATCACCCACCTGCGCGAGCGGGCCACCTCGGCGAGCACGGCCGGCACTGCCGGACGTCGAGCTGCGATCCTCACGACGTCGATCTCCGTGAGCCTGGGGCTGGCGAGCAGGTTTCTCATGACATCCGGCGACGGATCGGCCAGCAGCCTGTCGAGCTGCATGCGGCCCGGGTTTCTCGCCAGGCTCTTGCGCTCGCCCAGCGAGAGCGGCCGGCCGTCCTTCGCCTTCACCACCTCGGCCCTGGCGAGATCTGCCAGAAGCAGGGGCGGTGGCGACTCGAGGAAGCGGGCCAGCCGCTCGTCGCCCAGCGTGCGCGCCTCGGCCACGAGCCCAAGACCCGTCCTGTGCACCCCGGGCGATGCGAGAAGATCCAT
Organism: Myxococcota bacterium; assembly: GCA_041309365.1. Lineage (GTDB taxonomy): Bacteria > Myxococcota_A > Polyangia > DRWM01 > DRWM01 > JAFDER01. Next base: position 29,113 of record JBFYZU010000055.1, on the reverse strand, counting down.
GGCCGCCAGCAGGATGGCCGCGCAGGTCGTGTCGCGGGTGCGAGAGTGATCGTCGAGCGCGGCGCCGAGCAGGGCGACGAGCGGCCTGTCGCCCTTCTCCCGCAGGATCGAATCGAGAAGGGCGGTCCTCTGGCCGCGCTCGGTGAGCGCGGCGAATCGCCTCAGCGTGGCCGGATCACTCGCCGGCGGCGTTCTGCGCGTCCTTGACACGGGCCTCGATGGTGTAGAGCGAGCCGTCGTCCACCCCGGGGGGATAGGTCGTGAAGAACACCTGGAAGCTCGCCTTGCGGTTGGCACGGATGACCCAGGACGAGGCCCGACCGGCCTCGTCGCGCAGCTCGTCGTCGAGCTCGAGAAAGCTCCTGCTCTTGATCTCCGCCCGGGTTCGAAGCGTGACTCCGGCCAGGACCTCCTTCACCTGCACGGCCTCGCCCGAGGAGCTCACGATGCTCACGAGGACGGTGACCATCCTCTTGGGAAACACCGTGGTGTTGAGCACCTCGCCCTCCACCACGAGGATCTCGCGCTCGTCCCCGGTCAGGGCCTTGTAGGTGTCCACCACGGAGGTCTCGATGCCCTCGGCCTCCTCGTCCACCACCACGCGCGCCTTCGAGCCAGCGGCCACCTCGATGGCATGAATGGGGTCCGCTGTGCAGGCGCCCAGGTCCCAGCCGTTGCGCCAGAGCACAGCGATCGCCCCCAGCAAGGCCACTCCGAGGAGCACGAGAAACCCGATCCCTGCCGCACGGCCCAGCCGCGAGGGAGGCGGCTCCACAGGCAGCACGTCATCGAGGGTGAGCATGGGCATGGAGTCGTGCGAGGCCGGCGCGGGCCGCCGCGCGGGCTGCGCGGCGAGACCGTCGGGGCTCGTGACCAGCTCGGGATCCGGCATGGCGTCCCCGGTCCCCGGATCCTGCGCTTCCGGCTCCTCGGCCGGCCCGGGCGCGGGAGGCTCGGCCTCGAACGACTCGTACTCGGCAACGGCCGAGGCCACGGGCGCGGGAGGCTCGGCCTCGAACGACTCGTATGCCTCGACCTGGGAGGCGGCCTGCTGTACGGGCGGCTCTGGCGCCTCTGGACCTGGCTCTGCCGGCCGAACGGCCCTCGTACCCAGAGGCCTTCCGGCGGCAGCGTCCGGCGCCCCCACCAGGCGTCCTGCGGGCCGCTCGACAGCGGGCGTTCGCGGGTGCGACGGCTCTTTGGGCCCCACGGCCGGCGCGCCGTGGACGAACACGTTCATGCACTTGCTGCACTTGAGCTTGACGGCCTTGCCCGCCACCAGATGATCTGCCACCTTGAAGCGTGTGGAGCACCGGGGGCACTGGATGACCATGGCGATCCTCCCAGCCGGAGCGTTGCAATCCGACGCTCCGGCTAATATACCTAGCAGCGGCGGGCCTGTTGCACAAGGACCATCGGCAGGCGCCACGGGAAGCGGCCAATGACCTTCAACGAGATACGAGATGCGCTCGAGGAGCTCTCCGAGAGGCTCGTCCAGCTCGGGAGGCACCTTTGACCCGCAGGGCGCGCGCACACGCCTGGCCGTGCTCGACGGGCAGATGAGCCAGCAGGACTTCTGGAACGACCAGGCCACGGCCCAGCGCGTGCTCAGGGAACGTGCCCGGCTCATGGAACCGCTCGCGGGATTCGAGAAGCTCGAGCGCAGGCTGAAGGACGCGTCGGAGATGCTCGCCCTGGCGGCCGAGGAGGGCGACGAGTCCATGATCCCGGACCTCGCCGGCGAGCTCGAGAGCCTCACCGGCGACCTGGACACGTTCGAGATGCAAAGACTGCTGTCGGATCCCGCGGACGCGTCCAACGCCATCATCCACGTCAACCCCGGTGCGGGAGGCGCGGACGCCAAGGACTGGGCCTCCATGCTCGTGCGCATGTACCTGCGCTGGTGCGAGCGGCGCGGCTTCGGCACCCAGCTCGTGGAGTACCAGGAGGAAGAAGAGGGAGGAATCGGCTCGGCCACCCTCGTGGTCCAGGGAGAGAACGCCTTCGGCCTGCTCAAGGGCGAGAGCGGGGTTCACCGGCTGGTGCGCATCTCTCCCTTCGACTCGGCCCACCGCAGGCACACGGCCTTCGCCGCCGTGTTCGCCATCCCGGAGGTCGAGGACGATGTGGATGTCGAGATCCGCGACGAGGACCTGCGCATCGACCTCTTCCGCGCCGGCGGCCACGGCGGGCAGCACGTGAACAAGACCGACAGCGCGGTGCGCATCACCCATCTGCCCACCAAGATCGTGGTGGTCTGCCAGAACGAGCGCAGCCAGCACAAGAACCGGTCCCAGGCCATGAAGATCCTGCGCTCGAGGCTCTACGAGCACATGCGCGAGAAGAAAGACGAGGAGTTCGAGAGCAAGTTCGGCTCGCACAAGCGAAAGATCGAGTGGGGAAGCCAGATCCGCTCCTACGTGCTGGCCCCCTACCAGCTCGTCAAGGACGTGCGCACCGGCCACGAGACGGGCAACGTGCAGGCCGTGCTCGACGGCAGCCTCGATCCCTTCATCAAGTCCTTCCTCATCTGGTTCGGCTCGGGGGATTCCCCGGTGGGCGAGTGATCAGTCGGCCTCCTTGGCGTCGCCGCGCGCGAAGATGGAGGCCACGAAGTTGAGCACATCCGTGGCGCAGATCTCGCAGTAGCCCATCTCCTTTTTCATGCGGGTCTTGACCACGTCGATCTTGTCCTGCGAGTCCCGATCCACCGAGTGGGAGATGACGCTGGTGAGCTTGATGGAGTCCTTCTGATCCTCGAACAGCTTGAGCTCCAGGGCCCTGCGCAGCCTGTCGTTGGTGTCGTACTCGAACTCCTTGCCCTCGATGGCCAGAGCGCCGATGAAGTTCATGATCTCCTTGCGGAAGTCGTCCTTGCGGCTCTCGGGGATGTCGATCTTCTCCTCGATGGACCTCATGAGCCGCTCGTCCGCCTCCTGGTCGCGGCCCGTGTAGCGATCCCTGACCTTCTCCTTGAGCAGGTAGGCCTTGACGTTGTCGATGTAGTTCATGGCGAGCTTGCGGATGGCGTCCACGTCGGCGGACAACGCTCTTCTGACCTCGTTCTTGACCAGGTCCTCGTACTCGGCCTTGACCACTCCTATCATGTCCGAGTAGCGCTGCCGCTGCTCCTCGTCGTTGATGAGGCTGTGGTAGCGCAGTCCTTTCTCCAGCTCGTTCAAGACCATGAATGGGTTGAGACAGCCCTGGGTCTGGGTGATGAGCGCATTGGAGATCTTGTCCTGCACGTAGCGCGGGCTGATGCCCTCCATGCCCTCGCGCTCGGTCTCCTTGCGCAGCTCCTTGACCGTCTCGGCTGTGTAGCCGGGCAGGTACTTGCCGTCGTAGAGCTTGAGCTTCTGCAGGTCGGTGAGCCCCTGCTTGCGAGGAGGCTCGAGCCTCGTGAGCACGGCCCACATGGCGGCCACCTCGAGCGTGTGCGGGGCCACGTGGACGTTGGGTACCCGCTGGGCGGAGTAGAGCTTCTCGTAGATGCGCTTCTCCTCCGAGACCCGCGTGATGTAGGGAACGTCGATCTTGATGGTGCGATCCCTGAGTGCCTCCATGTACTCGTTCTTGAGCAGCTTCTTGTACTCGGCCTCGTTGGTGTGGCCTATGATCACCTCGTCGATGTCCGTCTGCGCGAACTTCTTGGGCTTGATCTTGTGCTCCTGCGTGGCACCCAGGAGGTCGTAGAGGAAGGCCACGTCGAGCTTGAGGATCTCGATGAACTCGATGAGCCCGCGGTTGGCGATGTTGAACTCGCCGTCGAAGTTGAACGCCCTCGGGTCCGAGTCGGAACCGTAGATGGCGATCTTGCGGTAGTTGATGTCGCCGGTGAGCTCCGTGGAGTCCTGGTTCTTCTCGTCCTTGGGCTGGAACGTCCCTATGCCGATGCGGTCCTTCTCGCTCATCACGAGCCGTTGCACGATGATGTGATCCACGACCTTGCTCCAGTCCCCGTTGTAGCGGGTCATGAGCTGCCGATAGATGTAGCGGCAGGCGGGGCACAGGTCCCCCTCGATGCGGACTTCCGGCCCGTCGGGCGGCAAACCGATGAGCTCCACGACCCTGGGGCGCCACTGATCGGGTACCAGCCGAAGCGGCTCCTCGTGCATGGGACATGCGAAGATCTCCTCGGCGTCCTCGCCTCCGGGCGGCAGGCTCACCCGGCCCGCCAGGTCGCCCGGCACCTTCCAGCTGTAGGTGTAGAGCGCGCCTTCGGGGGTGGCCGTGTAGCGCTCCAGGCCCTTCTTGAGCAACCTCACGATGGTGCTCTTGGAAGAACCCACCGGGCCGTGCAATAGAATGATCCGCCGCTCCGGACCGTAGCCCCTGGCTGCGGCCGCCAGCACGTTGACGAACCTCTCGAGCGGTATGTCCAGCCCGTAGATGGCATCCGCGGTGCCGTCGTTGAGCGAATCGAAGAAGTTGTAATGGATGATCTTCTTCTTGTTGTCGATGTACTCGGTCACGCCGGCGGCGAGTATCATGTCGTGCAGCCGCATGAAGGCGTTGCGCGTCACGCCCGGGTTGTCTCTGACCTTCTCGAGGTACTCGTCGAAGCTGCCCTCCCAGTACAGATCGGACGACTGGCTCCGGGGGATGGCCTCGATCACCTTGTCGAGCATGGTTTGTTTCCTGTCAACTTGAACTGCCTCCTGTTTCGATCCTTTTTCAAGGCAAGGGCGGCGGGGCCGGCACCGGCGGGGCCGGTGGCGGCAGCGGCGCCACGGGTGCCGCCTCGAGGAGCGGCAATGCTGGGTGGTAGAGGAGCTGCTCGACCGTCGCCATGGGCGGCAACGGCGGCGGCGGCTCCACCGGCTTTTTCTTGGGCTTGACTCCCTTGGGGAGAGGCTCCGGCTCCGGCTCCGGCTCCGGCGGTGGCACGAGCTGCACCACCAGGCTGTCCATCACGGGGCCGGGGAGCTGACCCTCGCGCACGACTGCCACGTTGGCGCCGGGAACGGACCAGGCCCACAGTGCGCCCTCCATCCCGGACTCGGAGCCTTCGGGCATCAGGGAGCCGATGATCTCGTAGGCCATGATGGAGGCCATCTCGAGGGTGTCGGCGTCCACGTCGTAGGGCGCCTGATCCCTCATCTCCATCAGAGGCACCAGTCCCCTGTCCGGGAACGTCACGGAAAAACCGAGGAGGCCACCGCCGGCGAACAGCATCTTCACGATCAGCTCGTTCTTGCGATCCACCCGCGAGGAGCCCGGGATCTGGTACCAGGTCTCGAGGACCATGTGCTTGAGGCAGCTCGTCTGGTCGCACTGGGCCAGCGGCTCCGAGCTCCAGATCTCGAGAAATTCCGGAGACAGCGCCATGAGATCCGAGACCTGCTTGCCGTAGGGGGAGACGAGGGCGAGGTCGATCCAGTCCTCGAGCGCGCTCGCGTAGAGGGAGATCTTCTGCTCGAGGAGCTTCGCGGCGGCTTCGGCCGCGGCCTGCTGGGCGAGAAGCTGCGCAGCCTGCTGCTCGGCGAGGACCTGCTCCATGTACTGGATCTGGTCGATCTTCTGGATGGCCAGCTGGGTGTAGATCCCGTCCGGGAAGAGCTCCACGTAGGTGGCCAGCTTGTACTGGTCCTCTCCTGCCGCCATGAAGATCTCCCGCTCGATGTCGGGCCTCATCCTGGCGAGCTCCTCGGCGTGGGCCCCATCCGGAAACTCGATCGTGTACATGTCGTAAAGCTCGACCAGACGGGCCACGCTCGTGGTCTGAGTGATCTCGCGGAAGATGGCGTACTCGCGCTTGGGCCCGAACACGGCGCAGCCCACGAGGAGCGCCAGGAGCGGAGCCACGGCCAGGGCCATCGTGATGCGGTTCACCTGGGGTCGCACAGCTGATCCTCCCTGCAAGCGTCCGGCGGGTCGTCTTTGAGGTTCACGCCGCACTCCAGCGCCAGGATGGCGTCCATGCACGTGGAGGCTTCCTGGTTGGAGATGTGGTAGTCGACCCAGCCCATGCAGATCTGCGGCGCATCGCAGAACCGGACCTGGGCACAGTACTGCTCCAGCTCCTCCTGGGCCTGATCCGAGTCGGGAATGTCGCCGCAGGTCCTGTGCCACTGCGCCTCGGTGGCGCATCGCTCGAAGCAGTACCCGGAAGCGTTGATCTTGCCCGAAGCGTCCCCGCCGCATCCCGTGACCTCCCCGGGAAGCGGCGCGGCGAGCACCGCGAACATGGCCGCACCCAGAGCCAGGGTGAGCGCGAACCGCAGCCGGGTCCTTGCCGGCACCGTCATGACGCACCTCCCGCGGGAACCCCCGTGGAGAGCCCGTAGCGGAACATCTCGTAGCTCACCACGATGCCGGCGGTGCCGCCGAAAACGAACGCGGCACTGTCACCGAAGTAAAGGTCCATGTTCATCTCGGCGAACACACCGAAGCCTGCCGTGAAGTACCAGGATGCTCCCCCTCGCAGCGACACGCCGAAGAGCGCCTCGGTCTGAGCACCCACGATTCTCTCCGGAGTGATCACGACGGGCAGCTCGGCGCCCGCGTACCAGCCCCAGCTGGCGCATTCCCTGCGGGACACCAGGACGCCGGGCGCCACCGCCACCTGCGAGATATCGTGCCCGAAGCCCATCTCGAGGCTGAAAGGGAAGGCCAGGGTGACACCCACCATGATCCGGGTGTGAGCAATCTCATGGAAATTCAAGCCGATGAGCGGTTTGAGCGCCAGCGGCGACCTCTGATCGCTGGCACCCGTGTCGCCCGCCACGACGCCCTCCTGCAGTCCCACCTGCCCGAACAGCTCGAGCACGCGGGTCTGACCCCGGCCCATGCCCGATCCGACGGCCGGAGAGGAGGAGCCGGCCCAGCCGCTGACCTGCGCGTGCACACCAGGAATCCGCGCAAGCAGCATCACGAGGGCCGTGGCGAGCACCCAAGAAGAACGTCTCAGCATTCGATACTCCCTGCGCTGGGGCCCTGTCCCCGCTCGTGACCCCGGAGAAGACGGTATTCGAGCTCGTGTCTCCGATCAACCCTATTCGAGCTCGAACACGTAGACATAGGTGATGCGGTAGTCCACGGGCTTGCCCTGCAAGTCCAGGGCCGGGCTGAAGACAAAGCTCTGCAGGGCCTTGGCCGCGGCCTTGCCGAGACCGCCACCCGGATCCTCGAGAATGGTGATGTCGACGACCTTGCCCTTCTCGTCGATGTCCACCCGCATCCTCACCTTGCCCTCGATGCCGAGCTTGCGGGCCTCGGGCGGGTAGGGGATGGTCTGCTCGAGGAGCACCTTGGGCTTGTCCTTGACATCGCTGCTCTTGGCCGGCGAAAAACCGCTCTTCTTGGTCTTGGAAGGAGCCACGGGCGCCACCGTCGTGGCCGGTGTCGAGCTCACGTCATCGTTCCCGCTCTTGTATTCCCCATCTCCAGCAAGGGATCCGAAGCGCGAATCGCCAACTTCCGCGGCCAGGCCCCAGGTCCCCTCGTCCGCAAAGGTCTGGCCGCTCATGGTGAACTTGGGGGGGGGCTTGGGCGGCGGCTCCGGCTGCTCGATCGCGGGGGTCTTGACCGGCTTCTCGTTTCTGGGCCTCGCCACCTTGATCTGCTCGGGCTCTGGCTCGGCAGGCTTCTCGGGCACGGGAGGCAGCTCTTCCGGCAGGGGTCGCGGCCGAGTCTTCTCCACCTGGAAGTCCACGGCGCCCAGGATACGGTCGCGAGCCTCGGCCGGCAGGAGGAACAGCAAAGCGGCCACGACCCCGTGCAGGGCCATGGAACCTGCCGCGCCCCATATCCAGTGGTGCTCGGTCCTCTGCTGCCAGACGTCGCTCACCGGACGATGTCCTCTTCCTGGACGTTGATGGCGAACTTGACCACCCCTGCCTGGCGGATCACGTCCACGACCCTCACGAAGGTGCCGTGTGGCACGGTCCTGTCCGCGGCGATCACGGCCCTGAGCTCATCGTTGTTCTCGCCCGCCGACCGGACGCGCTTTTCGAGCCCTGCGATGTCCACCTTCTCGTCCTCGATGTAGATGTCGCCCTTCTTATCAATGGTGATGGCCAGCGTGGTGATGACGTTCTCGCCCGTGGCGGCCTTGGGAAGGTCCACGGAGATGGCCTCTGCGACGATGTAGGTGGCCGTGACCATGAAGATCACGAGCAGCACCAGCACGACGTCCACCAGCGGGGTGACGTTGATCTCCGAGTAGAGGGTCCCCTCGCCCCCCTCGTCCTCGCCGACCTTCATGGCCCTTCCTTCTCGCCGGCCTTCAGCCAGGACAGGTAGAGGCCCGTGAGCACCGAGACGTCCGACAGCCGGCGATTCACCATTCGCGTGAACACGTTGTAGATGATGACCGCGGGGATGGCCACGAGCAGGCCAGCGGCCGTGGCCACGAGGGCCTCGCTCAGGTCCGACATGACCACACCGATGCCACCCTGGGTGTTGAGAGCGAGGTTGTGGAAGGCACCGATGATGCCGAGCACGGTTCCGAAGAGCCCTATGAAGGGAGCCGTGGGGCCCAGCGTACCCAGAAATACCAGGTTTCGCTCCAGCCCGGTCTTCTCGACGGCCTTCCGGGCATTCATGGCGCGCTCGGTAGCCTCCACGCCGCCCTCGGCCCGCTCGAAGCCGGCCAGCATGATCCTCGCTTCGGGCGATGTCGTCCGGGAGGCGAAAAGGGCCCTGGCCTTCACCGTGCCTCCTTCGTCGAGCGCCTTGCTCAGCGCTGCAGGAGCCTGGGCCAGACCCAGCCGCCCTCGGATCATGTACACGGCTCTCTCGATCATGACACCCAGCGATACGAGCGACAGCAAGGTGAGAAGCCACAGCACCCAGTCTGCTCCCAGCAGGGCGAACTTCAGGAATACGGATTCTATATCCACGGGATGGCACCTCTCGGATTCACAGATAGGGCGAGCACCTCGCGCGGCCACGAAGGCCCAAGGGGCGGGTCAGCCTCAGAACTCCAGGATGAGGTCCCCGCTGCCTCCCGGGCCGCCAGGTCCGCCGCCCTTGCAGGCGTCCGTCCCCAGGCACACGCCCGCGGTGGTGGCCCCGCCCACGACTGCGACGCCGCCCACGAGCGCCACCCAGAACCACCACTTCTTCACGATGGAATCCTTGCCTGGCTCACCGCCGCCCGTGCCGCCTTCACCGCCGCCGGAGCCGCCGCCCGTACCGCCTTCACCGCCGCCGGTCACGGGCGGTCCGATGATTGTGACCTCGCCCGTTCCTCCCATGGTGTCGGCCTGCTGCCCCGCGATGAGCGTGTTGCGGGTGAGCTCGTCGGACTTCATGGACAGTGCCCCTTCCTGCAGGGGCAGCGAGTCTCCCTGGCGCTGGGCAATCATGGCGCCCTTGGCGCTGTCGTAGAGCATCCACGTCGCGGATACGCTCGAGGAGTCCACGCTCGTTATCCAGATGAGGAGCAGCTGGTCCACGCCGAGCTGAACGGTGATACCCTTGAGGCTCGGGTTGGCCACCTCGACCCCCTTGGACAGCAGGGCCGGAAGCCCATCGGCCATCGTATTGATCTTGGCGGCGTCCACGGCCGGGAAGAGCTTGCCGTTGACCTTCTGCGTCTGTCCTGTCTTGACGGTGGTGATGGTCCCCCAGAACTGGTAGCCCGGCCGCACGATGCGCACCATGTGCTTCCCGCTCACCACGTTGTCAATGTTGACGGGTGTGAGCCCCATGTAGCGGCCATCCAGGTAGACATGGGCGGAGGATGGCTCGGATGTCACGCCCAGAGATCCGGTCCCGAGCGAGTAGACCTGCTGCGTGGCGTCCTTGAACATCTGGATCATCTCGGGATTGAAAATGTTGGGATCAGGTTCGGAGTCTGGCGCCAGCACGTACGCACGCAGAAACGCCTCGTTGCTCTTCTTGTCCTCCATGTTGAACATGTAGATGACCCCGAGGTAGTAGAGCACGTTGGTGGCGAGGGTGAGATCCTCGAGATAGGCGACGCCGTTCTCGAGGAGCTCCAGGGCCTGCTCCAGGTTCGTCACCGCTGTCTCGAACTCGAACTCCTCGTACTTGGCCTGGGCCTCGGCGAACAGCGCCTGGGCCTCGGCCTCGAAGTCATGGGCCGTCGCAGGGATGGAGTGCATGATCCCGTCCGCACCGCCCGTGGAGAAGCCCACCTGTCCCTCGATGGCCGAGTGTGCGGCGCTCTGCATGACGGCTGCAGATTTCTCCAGGCCACCCTGGCTCGAGACCACGAGCGGGTAGACCGTCGTCTGCGCTCCGGAAACAGAGGGCACGGCGACCAGCAACGCGGTCAGGACAACGAGACAGACAGTACAACGTGCGTACCCTTGCATCCTGGGCCCTCCGATCAGCCTTCACCCACCCCGTACCTGCTCAGGAACCCCGGAGCAGGGAATTGAAGGTGGGATCATCTTTCAAGGTTTCCCTAATATACTCGAGCACCTGCTCTGTATCAACATCGTTGGGCAAGGAGGCGGCCACCATCTCGCGGGCAGCCTCGACGATGGAATCCAGGGCGGCTTCGGGCTCGAGACGGCCCGCACGGACCTCACCGACGATGCCCTCCACGATGCTGTCGAGGCCTGCGGCTTGGGACGTCCCGGCGGGCGACGGCCCGAGGCTCTCGCCAAAGGGTGCCTGTGCCGCGGGGCGTGCGGGCGAGGCCTCGTCGGGAGCCTGCACGAGCCCGGTGGCCGACGGACCTGCTGTCTTCTTCACTTGCACGGTACGATGCCCGATCCAATCCCTCGAAACGCCAGCTTACCGGATGCCATGTGCCGGCGGCAAGGGCGGGTCTCTACCGTATGTTGTTGATCGCTGTCCTCGCAGTCTCGTGCCTCGCCTTGAGAACGTTGGACAGGGTGGAGAACACGCGATTCTCCTGGCTGATGGCTTCCTGGATCTTGAGCACCTCCAGGCTCGACTCCACGCCCTGCTGCTGCAGCTGCCACATCTGATCCATCTCCGAGCCGCCTGTCGCAGCGAGCGAACCTTGCGATGCGGACGGGGACGCCGGGAGAAGGCTCGAGGCCGGGAGCGAAGGGGATGTGGCCAGACCGGCTCCGGTGCGTATGGCGGCGCTCAGGATCCCACCCGCAGGCAGGACCGAGGCCACGCCCGTGGCCGCTCCGAGCAGGACCATGGCCGACTGCTTGAGCGCCTCTCCGAACTTGGCCTTGGCGTCGGGCGGGGTCTGCCTGACGACGGTGGGCTCCACGGTGATGGCTTCCTGGGATGTGTGCTTGATTGACGTGATCATGGCTTCCTCGCTTTCCTTGGCCCTGGGGGCCATGGCCCAGGTATCGCCGCGAGGGAGCCGGAAGTTTCCTTCGAAGATGGACGGGGCGAGAGGGCTACTTGCCCATCTCCTTGAGCTGCTTGAGGCGACCCTTGACGAGGCTCTCGTCGATGCCCTTCTTGTCTCCGGCCATTGCGGCCTGGTAGGCGTCCTTGGAGAGCTTGAACTGGTTGTTCTCGAAGTAGATGTCACCCATGAGCTTGTGGGCCATGGAGAGCTTCGGGGCGAGGGTGACGGCCTTCTCGAGGGTGGACAGGGCGCTCGTGCTCTTGCCCATCCTGTAGTAGAGCTCGGCGAGCAGGAACAGGGGAGTCGTTCCCTTGGAGTCCAGGTTGATGGCCTGCTTGTACGCCTCGATGGCCTCCTCGTAACGGTTGAGCGCGTCCAGGCTCCTCGCAAGGGTGAGGGCCGCGTCCGCCAGGTTCGGGACCTTCTCGAGCACGGCCTCGATGGTCTCGATGGCCTTCTCGTACATGCCGAGCTCGTACTGGCACATCCCGATGAGCTTGCCCGCCTGCACGTGGCTGGGCTCGAGCTCCCAGGCCTTCGTCAGTGCCAGCAGGGCCTCGGCGTGATTGCCCGAGGCATACTGCACCTCGCCCAGCACCAGCAGGGCCTCGGCCCAGTCCGGCCGGATCTCGCAAGCCCTGGTCAGGTGCGAGGCAGCCTCCTCGCCCTTGCCCAGCGCCTTGCCCAGCGCCAGCTGCGCCCGGGCCGAGCCAGGATGGGCCTCGACCGCACGGCGCAGAAGATCCACCGACTCCTCGCTCTTTGCCTTGGAAAGGTACACCTCGGCCAGGCCCAGAAGGGCCTCGAGATTCTCGGGATCCTCGGCCAGGGCCTTCTGGTACATGCTCACGGCCTCGTCCGGCTTGACAGCGATGACCAGCGCGTGGCCCTGCCCAGCCATGGCCAGGGCGAATCCGGGATCGAGCTCCAGCGCCTTGTCGAACGAATCCTGTGCCTGGCCCCACTTCTTCCACACGAGGAAGGCATATCCCATGCAGGTGTGCGACCAGGGGCTCTTCTTGTACTTGGCCACGAACTTCTTGCACTGGCCCTTTGCCGTCTGGAAATCGCCCTTGCTCACGGGCACCATGGCCTGGCCGAAAAGGGCCTCTTCCGGGCTCGCCTTGTTGAGCTTGGCCGCGTTCTTGAACGCTGCCGTCGCCTCGGTCCACTTGCCAGCCTCCAGGGCGGCATGGCCCTCGTCGAGGGCTGCCTCGTACTGGGGATCCCCTGCCTGGCACACCCAGGCCACGCTCATGGCGAGAAGGCAGGTCGTGAGGGTCAGCATCTTCGATCCGTTCATGGCATTTGACCTCGCGTGTGTTTAGACCGCACGTCGCCCCATCCTATTCTCCGGGAGCCCGACCGGACCGGATCCTCTCGAGAAGATCCACGAGCTCCTGCAGTTCTCCCTCGTGGCGGATGGCGATCTCCGCGTTGAGCCGGGCCATGGACAGGTTACCCTTCTCGAGCGCCTCCATGGCGGCCCGGTAGTGCTTTCGCCCCCCATCGGTCTTGAGGAACCAGTCCTGACCGCGAGGCTTGAGGGTGAGCCGGTTCACCACGCTCAGGCGCGTCTCCCCTTGCCCGAGGCTGCGGTCGTAGTGGGCTCGAAGCTCGGGGTCCGAGAGCGTCTGGTACGCCTCGCTGACACGCTTGTAGATGGCGGCGGCATGGCTCCGACCGGGCTCGGGGGCGCCCACGAGGCGGTCCGGGTGCAGCTGCTGGGCCCTGGCGTAGTAGGCAGAGCGGATGGCGTCCCGATCCGCGTCGCGTGCGACCCCCAGCACGGCGTAGTAGTCCGCCTTGCCGAGCGCCTCGTGGGCACGCTCGATTCGAGATGCCCAGCTGTCCCAGTCTCCCATCTCAGCCGCCGAACAGGGTCAGCCTGGCCACCTGCGCCTCCCCCGTCTCGAGGTTGCGGCCGGAGACCTTCAGGATGCCGTCAACGGTGATCTCGCACATGACCTCTATCTTGATGGCGCCGCGCGGGGCCTTGCGCATCCCCACGAGCTCCACCTCGCCGAGCACGTGGTTGTCCGCGGCGCGCGGGGACTCTCCTTCCAGGACCTTGATGACCGCTCGCTCCTGGTCGTCCACGGACGTGGTGAAAAGGTGAGCCTTCTCTATGGGCACGGGCGAGTTCTTGCGGACGATGACCTCCACGAAGCCCCCCACCGTGGCCACGCACAGGGTATGAGGCGTCACGTCGAGCAGCAAGGGTGCCCTGGCGGGCTGGCTCATCATGGCGGCGATGGGATCGGCGCCGGGCGACGAGACGGCCGGTTGCCTTTCCATCTCCTCGATCACGTCCTGCGGCACGTAGGGCTGGGCCGCTGCCTCGGGTGTCACCATGGGCGCCTTCGATGGCCTGGACTCGAGGATGTCCAGAGGAGCGATGGCCACGTCGGAGTCGTCGAACAGGTCCATGCCCATGGCCTCGTGGGCCTGGGCCGGCTGGCCAACGGACGAGAAGGAGGAGGCCGGTCGCGGCGATGCGACGGGTCCCGGCGGCGCTGCAGGGGTGGGCATGACGACCTCGAGGTCGTCCGGACCCGGTTCCTCGGGAGGCTCGGGCTCGAGCAGCGCAGGCTCGACGGGATCGAGCCTGGGCCTGTACTCGTGGCCTCCCGTGACCTTGCGCAGGGGCAGATCCTCGCCAGCGAAAGGATCGGCGAGGGAAAACCCGCCTGCAGAAGGCCCGTCGCCCGGCTTGTTTCCGGGAAGGTCGACGACACCGGCAGAAGAGGGCGGCTTGATGGCGGGCGCATACCTCAGTGTCTGCCCGCGACGGCGATCGGGCGGCTCCGAGTCGCGCGGGCCCGACGGCGGCCGCGACGGCGTGCCCGTGAGCGGCATCGTCTTTTTCCTGGCTGCGCCAGGCGCAGCAGAGGGACGCGCCTGGAGGTGTGTGCTGGATGGCGGCGACGGGGCTCGTTCACCGCTTTCCGGCCGATCGGCAGGTCTCGCCGTGGCGGCCATCCCCTTCATCGTCCGGCCTCCCGCGAGCTTGCGCATGGAAGCCTCTTCCTCGAGCATCAGGTCATCGGACAGGTCGTCGAGGATCTCCATGTCGGCAGATTCGCGCGGCTTGGCCGCGGGCGGCCGTGGTTCCACCTTGCGGATGGGGAGCATGTCCCTCGTCCTGGCGGGGTAGATGAGATCGCCGCCCGCCAGAGCGTATGCCTGGATGGCGGCACCGATGGACACGACCACGTCGGGCTGGATCTTGTCCAGCGGCGGCCGGCCGAAGTACTCGCGCACGCGCTGGCGCAAGAACGGGATCCGCGTCGTGCCACCCACGAGGATGACCTCGTCGATGTCCCCCGTGCCCAGGCCTGCCAGCTTGAAAGCCTCGTCGCAGGACACGAAGGAGCGTTCCGCGAGCTCATTCACGAGCGCGCGGAACCTGTCGCGGTTGATCTCGTAGTGAAAGGGCGGCAGGGAGGATCCGGACGGGTTGCGCACGTGGCGATCCTCGAATGCCGTCACGATCCAGTCGGTGAGCTGGCACTTCATGCGCTCCGCACCCAGCGTGAAACGCTGCACCAGCGACTGGTCGGAGCCGGGATCGAAGCCGTACGTGCGGCGGAACTGCTCGAACATGTCCGCGAGCACCTTGCGGTCGAAGTCGTCACCTCCCAGGAGCATGTCGCCGGAAGTGGACAGCACCTCGAACACGGGGTCCTCGAGCCTGAGGATGGTGATGTCGAAGGTACCACCTCCGAAATCGTAGACCGCGATGATCCGTCGCGTGTCCTTGCCCAGCCCGTAGGCCAGGGCCGCTGCCGTGGGCTCGTTGAAGACGCGCAGGACCTCGAAGCCCGCGTACTCGCCAGCCTGGTGGGTGGAGCGCCTCTGTACCTCGTTGAAGTTTGCCGGGACCGTGATGACCGCCTTGGTGACGGACTGATCCAGGGACTTCTCCGCCATGCCCTTGAGGTACTCGAGCACGTGACCCGAGATCTGGTAGACCGGGAACCTGCGGCCCCTCGTCACGGCCATCGGGATCCCGTTCTGCCCCGCCTCGATCGAGAACGGATACTGTGAAGCGGCCCAGCGGTTCTCCTCGAGCCTCATATCGCGGCCGATGAAGCGCTTCACGGAATAGAAGGTGTTGCCCAGATCGGTGAGAAGGCGCTGCCTGGCCTTGGTCCCCACCTCGAGACGACCGTCCTCCAGGAACGAGACCACCGACGGGATCACGCCCACGCCCGTGTCGTCCCTGAGAAGCCGCGGCTGGCCATTGGGCCAGCACGTCGATATGCACGAGTTGGTCGTGCCCAGGTCGATTCCTACCGAGATCTCAGCCATGATCTGCTACCAGGGCTCCCTCATCGGGCTCCGTCTGCCCGGATCCGCCGATCTTTATATTCGGTGTGTTGTGAATGTGCAACGTGGTTGGGTGTGCGGCGCGGGCTGTGCGGCGCGGGCTTGGCACCGGCGTGACCCTGGGATATGTTGGGCGAGCATGGTGAGCACGGACAGGCTCATGACGCGAGTGGGGCCGCTCGTGCTCGCGAACCCCGTCATGACCGCCTCCGGGACCTGGGGGTACGGCCACGACGTCCAGCCGGCTGCGCTGAGCGCAAAGCTCGGCGCCGTCTGCACCAAGGGGCTGAGCCTCGAGCCTCGTCCCGGGAACCCACCACCGCGCGTCTGCGAGACACCGGCCGGCATGCTCAATGCCATCGGGCTTGCCAACATCGGGGTCGAGGCCTTCGCGCTCCAGGTGCTGCCCGTGCTCAGGCAGGCCGGCGTGACCGTGATAGTCAACATCTTCGCGAAGAGCGTGGGTGACTTTGCCAGGCTCGCCGAGCGGCTGGCCAGGGAAGAAGGGATCGGCGCCCTGGAGCTGAACGTATCCTGCCCGAACGTCCACGAGGGCGGGATCCACTTCGGGCGCGATCCGCACATGGCAGCCGCCCTCACCAGGACCGTGATCGGTGCATCCTCCTTGCCGGTGGTGGTGAAGCTCACGCCCGAGGCCCCGGACATCATCTCCGTGGCACGCGCCTGCGAGCAGGCAGGAGCCTGTGCCCTGAGTGCCATCAACACGATACGCGGCATGGCCATCGACGTGGGCACGCGTCGCCCGAGGCTGGCGATGGTCTACGGTGGGCTGAGCGGCCCTGCCATCCGTCCCATCGCTCTCAGGATCGTACACGAGGTCTCGCACGCCGTGAGCATCCCTGTCGTGGGCATCGGCGGGATCGGCTCGGTCGAGGACACGCTGGCCTTTCTCATGGCAGGGGCGAGCGCCGTTCAGATAGGCACGGCCTCCTTCGCGGATCCCATGACCCCCTTTCGCGTCATCGAGGATCTGGCGCGATGGTGCGAGAGCCGGGAGACGACCGTGAAGGAAATCATCGGCAGCGTGCGCACGGGCGAGAGGTAGCATGGGCGAGCCAAGGCACGAAAACCTCGAGCTGATGCGCTGTAGCGTGGTCGATTGCTCGCGACCGGCCAGAGGCTACGGGATCCTTCGCGTCCAGCCGGCAGGACCCGTCGACGCGCAGCCGGGCCAGTTCGCCATGCTGGAAGTCCCTCGAGCGGGGACACTCCTGCACAGGCCAATGTCCATCATGGACGCGGGCGACACCCTGGAGTTCCTCATCCGCGAGGTGGGCCAGGGCACAAGATCGCTGGTCTCGCTGCAGGCAGGAGACGAGATCCGGATGATCGCGCCGCTGGGCCAGGGCTTTGCGCCGGCCATGCAAGGGCAGCGCGAGGTGCTCGTGGGCGGGGGAGTGGGCGCCTCGCCGCTCATCTTTCACGCGGCCCGCAACCCTCGTCCTCGCATGATCTACGGTGGGCGCACGGGTGCGGATCTGGTGATGCGCGAGAGGGCGTCGAGGGTCGCCGATCTCGTCGAGGTCACCGAAGACGGATCTTGCGGCGTCGAGGGCATGGCCACAGGACCGCTCTCGGACGTCCTCGATGCCGGTGGAGTGGATCGTGTGCTGACCTGTGGCCCGGTGCCCATGATGGCGGCCGTGGCGAGGCTGTGCGCCGATCACCGCGTCTCTTGCCTCGCGTGCATGGAGGCGCTCATGGCCTGCGGGTTCGGTGCATGTCTGGGGTGCGCCGTGCCTTCGCGTCAGGGAGGCTACCTGTACGTGTGCTCCGACGGTCCGGTGCTCGATGCGATGAGCGTGCTTTTCGAACCCTTGCTCGCGGCGGCTCGCTGAGACCTGCGGCCCTACCACCGACGAACGGGATCGCCTATATTCTCGCTTCTCGGCAAAGAGGGAACACACGATGAACCAATCTTTTCGGTGGACGGTCCATGTGGCCCTGGCGCTCGCCGTGGCATCGAGCGTGGGCACCATGGCCGTTGGCAAGGAAAAGAACGACAGCCCGGGCACCATCGCCGTCTCGGAGGTGACTGCCGGCATGAAGGGTCACGGGTTGACGGTGTTCGAGGGGCTCGAGCCCGAGAAGTTCGACGTCGAAGTCATCAGCGTCATCCACGACTTCTTGCCCAACCAGGATCTGATCCTGGCGCGCTGCTCCCACCCCGTGCTCGACCACGCGGGGGTCATCGCCGGCATGAGCGGCAGCCCGGTTTTCCTGGACGGCCGGCTGGCCGGAGCGGTGGCCTATGCCTGGCGCTTCGCCAAGGACCCCATCGCGGGCATCACCCCGGTGGCTTCCATGAAGGCCTACCTGGACATGCCTGCCATGCCGCCCGGGCTCGGCACGGGAATTGGCAAGCTCGTCAAGCCGTCGCAGGCCGACGTGACGAAGGCCCCCCCTTCCTTCTGGGACAGGTTCGACATGCAGACCTCGCAGGTCGTGCCTTTGGCAACGCCCGTGAGCGGGAGCGGTGTGCTCTGGAGCTCGTTCGTCCAGACCCTGGGCCCGATGCTGGCCTCGAACTTCATGGTGGAGGCGCCGCCGGTGCCTGCGGCGTCGGCCGCCACAGGGGTCGTTTCCGCGGGCAAGGGCAAGGGAACCGACACGGGCTCGTCGCCCTTCCGGCCGGGAGATGCCATCGCCGTGAGGCTCGTGGGAGGAGATCTGGACATGGCGGCCACGGGCACCGTGACCTTTGTCCAGGGAACGAGAGCGCTCGGCTTCGGCCACCCGATGTTCAACTTCGGCGAGGTCCGCTTCCCGGCGGCAAGGGCGCACATCCACCACTGCCTGGCCTCGGAAGCTTTCTCGTTCAAGATGAGCGAGTCTCTGGAGGCGGCGGGCACCATCGTCCAGGACCGCCAGGCAGGGATCCTCTCGGACGCCTCCGTGGATCCGCAGACGGTGGACCTCGAGGTGCGGCTCGAGGACGGCACGCGAGGCATGAAGCAGACATGGCACATGGACGTGGCGCACCATCCGAGCGTCACGCCCAGCCTCGTGCGGTCGGCGCTCACGAGCGCCGTCGATCACTTCGCGCTGGAGGTGGTGGACACCGTCGTGGAAGGCAGCTTCGTCATCGAGGTGGCGGGCCACGAAGAGCTGAAGTTCGACGACAAGGTCTTTCTTTCCACCGGTACCCTCAGCCTCGCCTACTCGCAGCGGCTCGCCGAGGCGCTGTCGGTCATCATGCAGTCGCCCTTCGAGAAGGCCCGCGTCGAGCGGGTGATCGTGGATCTCGAGCTGACGTACGGCCACGACGTGGCCACCATCGCGGGTGCCTGGGCCGAGAAGGACGAGGTCGAGGAGGGCGACCAGATCCGGGTCTGGGTGGTCATCGCGCCGCACCAGGGCTCGAAGATGACCCTGCCGTTCACCCTGGACGTCCCGGCTGGCACTGCCGGCCAGAAGATCCGGGTGGAGATCAAGCCCGGCAGCATGGTCCCACCGGAGTACGTGCCGCCGGACGACCTGGACGACGTGATCGCAAACCTGGCCCTGGGATGGCCGGATGACAAGGCAGTGGCCCTGGTGCAGGCACCGTCGATGGGGCTCATCATCGAGGGCAAGCCGATCCCGACCCTGCCCCTGTCGGCACTGTCCACGCTCAAGCCCGAAGCCGGCGACCTGGGGGAAGCTCCGCTGGTGACCATGGATCGCTACTTCATCACCACACCCTATCTGCTCGAGGGCTCGGTCTTCTTGAGCATCAGCGTCAAGCAAAAATGAGGCACACCGCAATGCAACCAGGCAGAGTCGCTCTGAGGGCCGCCATGGCCGTGCTCGTCGCCGTGTTCTCGGTGACACCCCCTGCAGACGGCACCAGCACGCAGGTCTGGGAGGTGGGCACCTACGAAGGGTTCGCCGAGGGAACCTTCGAGGGAACGCAGGTCGACTCCACGGGAGAGCTGACCATCGGGCTGAGCACTCTGCGTGCCGAGGTGCCCCAGACGGCCTCGGTGTGGTCGAGCACGACGCTGGGCACGGACGTCTACCTGGGCACGGGCAACGAAGGTGGCTTGTGGCTGCTTCGCGGCGACAGCCTGCTCGACCTCGTCAAGACCGATGCCGTCGTGCTCACGGCCCTGGCCACGGATAACGAAGGGAACCTGTACGCGGGCACCCTGCCGGGTGGATCGATCCTGCGGTTCGGCGCCTCCACGCTGGCACAGATGGCCAAGGACGCCCAGGCCGGTGCTCCCAAGGTCAAGTGGGAGCCCGGGAAGGTCCTCGAGGCGGACAAGGAGAAGGGCAAGACGAAGAGCAAGGAAAAAGACAAGGAAAAGGACGAGGCGGACACCAAGAAGCAGGACCTTGGCAGCACGAAGGTCGAGGGCAAGGCGGGCGAGAAGAAGCAGGATGCGGGTGACACCAAGGCCGATGCCGGCAAGGACTCCGGCGACGCCAAGGACGCAGAGAAGCCCAAAGGGCCGGGCCACTGGGTGTCGTTGCCGGACGCGGAGCACGTGTGGGCGCTGGCCTTCGACGCAAAGAAAAAGACGCTGTACGCTGGCACGGGGCCAGAGGGAATCGTGTACGCCGTGGACCCCTCGGGCCACGCCACGGTGCTGGCCGACACGGACGAGCAGCACATCATGAGCCTGGCGCTGATGTCAGACGGGGCGATCCTGGCCGGAACGGCCAACGGGGCCAGGGTGCTGCGCATCGAGGGTCCAGGAAAGGTGGAGACGGTATGGGACTTCGACGGCACCGAGATCAAGGCGCTGGCCCTGGTGCCCGTGAAGGGCAATGACCAGCCAGCCATCGTGGCCGCGGTGAACTCGTTCAAGACTCCCCCGAGCTTCTCCGTTCCGATGCCATCCAAAAAGGATCTCACCGAGCCGGATCGGGCGGGACAGTCGAGCGCCATCCGCATCCCCGAGGGATCGGGGCTGGTGGCTGCCATCCTGCCGGACGGTGGCTACCGAAAGCTCCTCGAGGAAAAGAAGACGCACCTGGCCGCCATGCATGCCGTGGAGGGTGGGGTGCAGGTGGCAACCGGTGCAGGCGGCCGTGTGCTCGAGGTGGATCTCGAAGGCAGAAACGCGGTGATCCTGGACGTGGGTGAGCGGCAGGTTCTCACCTTCGAGACCGGGGCCACGGCCGGGGTGCTCGGCACGGCGGATCCGGCCGCCGTGCACAGGGTCCTGTCCGTGCCTCCGTCGGACCCCTACTATTTCTCCAAGGTGTTCGATGCCGGTTTCATCGCGCGCTGGGGACGTTTCGTGCTCAGAGGCGAGGGCCCGTTCAACTGGCAGACACGCAGTGGCAACACGGCCGATCCCGACGACACGTGGAGCGACTGGTCCAAGTCGGTGACGACGGATCAGGGACAGGTCACGAGCCCGAACGCCAGGTTCCTGCAGTTCAGGCTCGAGGTGTCCAAGGACGCGCGCGTGTGGAACGCGCAGACCTTCTACCTGCCGCTCAACCAGCAGGCCACGGTGACCGAGATCGACGTGGGGAGCGACCCCAAGACGGGCAAGGGCAACCCCGTGAAGAGCAAGGACGCCAAGGCCGGAAACAGGGCAGAAGTGAAGATCACGTGGAAGGTGGAGAACGCGGACGGCGACGAGCTGAGCTTCGGCCTGTGGTTTGCCCAGGAAGGCACCGCGCAGTGGATCCCGATGCTTGATGAGGGCGAGATCCTGACCAAGCCGGAGTTCACCTGGGATACGACCTCCGTGCCCGCCGGATACTACACGATCAAGGTGGAAGCCTCCGATGAGGGGGTCAATGACCCGGCCCTGGCCCTTTCTCACGAGCTCGTGTCCAGGGCCTTCCTCGTGGACAACGACCCCCCTGCCGTATCGCTCGAGGTCAAGGTCAAGAAGGGCTCTGCCATCATGCAGGGCAAGGTCACGGACGGGTTCTCGGAGATCTCGCTCATCGAGTACTCGGTGGATGGCGGGCCGTTCGCCACGCTCTTCTGCAAGGACCTCATCTTCGACGAGATCGAAGAGCAGTTCGAGCACACCCACGACGGGCTGGAGGCGGGTGCGCACACGGTCACGGTCCGCGCCTACGATCGCCGCGGCAACGGCACGAGCGCGGGTGCTCTTTTCACCATCAAGTGAAACGTCGATTCCTTGCACCGGCATGACTCGTCCAGGGATCGCCACGCTCGCCTCCTCTGGGGGGGAAAATGGTGAAGCCGGCCGATCTCGTGCTCGGGCCAGCGTTCGCAGGCCTGGGAGCCATCGGTGCGCTGTCGAGCGAGATGGATCACGATCAGGCGACGGCGTGCGGCCGGTTGCTGGGGCGCATCTGGTATCACGCCCTTCCCCTGCGGCGCAGCACGGTGGAGAAGGCCCTCTCGACCGTGTTTCCGAGAAGATCACCCCACGATATCAGGCATTTGACCTGCAGGATCCTCATGAACACGGCCGCCAACGTCACCACCTTTTTATGGGCCACGGCCCCTGGCCGGACAGCGGAAGAGATCCTGCGGGTCGTCCGATTCGAGGGCTTTTCGAACTGGCTCGACGTCCGTCACAGGGGCGCCATCCTGGCGTGCTCGCACACGGGCAACTGGGATCTCGCGGCGCTCGCGGCCAAGGTCCGGGGGGTCCGTCTTGCCGTGCTGAGCCGAAACCTCTCCCACGGACCAACGGACAGGATGTGGAACCGGAGCAGGCGCGCGGGTGGGCTGAGGATCCTCGACGGCTCCACAGACCTCGCGACCGTCGCGGAGCACCTCGGCCCAGGCCGCGCCCTGGCCGTGATGACGGATCAACGGACAGGCCCCGGGCAGGGCGGGATCCTCGTGCCATTCCTGTCTTGTCCGGCATGGACGAGCACCCTGTGCGCTGCTCTGGCATTGCGCCACCATCTGCCCGTGCTCGAAGTGACAGCACGGACCGGAAAGGGAGGAGAGGTCATCGTCGAAGTCTCGCCGGCCATGGAACCACGGCAGGACGGATCAGCCTTCGAGGCCATCCGTGCCATGACGGCAAGGCTGAGCTCGGATCTCTCGACCTTCATCCTGCGCCACCCAGACTCGTGGCTGTGGCTGCACCGGCGCTGGGCCGACGAACCCCGACCGTCAGAAAACTCACGCCGCACGGGTGCCAAGCCACACGACCATTGAAACCCGGATGAAAACCGGGTATGGAGGACCGGTACGAATGTGTAGGCCGGTAGCCGGCCGAACTCTGGCGTGCAGCTCTTCCCAAGGAGGTTCCAAGATGCCCGTTAGCGTGAAAAGGATAGCGGTCCTCGCCTCGGCGCTGTCACTCGTGACTGCCTGCGGTAGCGACACGGGAGCGACGGTCAACAGGAAGGCCCCCGAGATCATCCAGTTTTTTGCCAGTCCCACGATTGCCGAGCCCGGTCAGACGATCCTGGTCGGCTGGGACACGAGCAATGCCAACCGGGTCGCCCTGTTCGAGCGCACGATCTCGGAAGTGCTCCTGCCGCTCTACCAGACCGAGCAGGTGATGACGGGGAACATGGAGTACAGGGCCCACGCGAGCCTCGACCTGGTGCTCATCGCCTACAACACGAACTCTGACCACGAGCCCGTCGAGAGCGCGGTCAGCATCGACGTGGACATTCCGGAAGGTCGTCACATCGAGTCGCTCTACCCGGATCCGGCCTACGTGCAACCCGGGGATCCCGCCACCATCAAGTTCTCCGTGAAGGACGTGGGCGCCGGCTGGAGCCTGACGCTGGCCGACCTTTCGGGCACGGGCACGGCCTTGACCCAGACCTTCGCCGCGGCCTCCGTGCTCACGAGCGGCTCTTTCACGGCAGCCTCCTGCACCGCGGCCTCCATCCTGTGCATCGACGGGCACACCGGTTACTCGGCCGAGCTCAAGGACGAGACAGGGGCGGTGCTCGAGTACAGGGAGACCTCGGTGGGCGTCACCTCCATCGATCTGCCCCACGTGATCCAGTTCGAATTCGACGACGAGGAGATCATGGTCGGCTCCACCACGACCCTGCGCTGGGAGGTGAGCAACGCCGACCAGGTGGAGATCCAGCCCACCGTCGGCCCGCAGTACTGCGTGGACATGGTGTGCGTGGGTGCCGAGGTGCTGAGCCCCACATTCACCCAGTCCTTCGTTCTCACGGCATGGGGCCCTGGAGGGGCCATCGTTTCCACGCGCTCGATCAGCGTCGTGAGCGTACCCACTCCACCGACCGTGGACAGCTTCACCGCTGCGCCCACGGGGATACGTCCCGGCACCTTGACCACCTTGAGCTGGACCACGACGCTCGCCACGACGGTGGAGATCACGGCCGTGCCTGCGGATGCCAGTTTGCCCGGGAGCTTCACCGCCGATGGGTCGGCAACGGTCACTCCCACGGCGACCACCACGTACACCATCACGGCAACCAACATCCACGGCAACGATACGGACACGGAGACTGTCACGGTCACACCGCTGGCAGCCGGAGACCTGGTGATAACGGAGATCATGGTGCAGCCCACCACGGACCCGGGCGGCGAGTGGTTCGAGATCCACAACCCCGGCACCATGCAGGCCAACCTGAACGGCCTCGTCATCGACAGCGGCTCGGGCGAGACCGACACCATCGACTCCGTTCTTCTGGTGGACGCCGGCGGCTACGTGCTTTTGGCAGCCAGCTCGGACGACGCCACCAACGACCACCTGCCGACCCCGGACTTCGTGTACTCGGGGATCTCCTTCGAGCAGACCGGGACTGACTCCCTGAGCGTCTCCAGGGGGGCCACGGTCATCGACGACGTGTCGTGGAACGCGGCCTCGTGGCCCATCTACGCCGGATACTCCATGAGCGTATCCGTGGCTCCCGACGCCACCACCAACGACGTGGTGGGAAGCTGGTGCGCGGCTGGCAACATGTGGACGGGCGCCACCTCGAGCTATGGCTCGCCTTTGGCGTCGCACGACGCCTGCGACTGACCCACCCCGTCCGGCGCCGGCGTGTTGATCCCCGCAGACAAAATGCTAGCAAGAGCCCTCGCCGGTGTCTTTTTTTTGTCGATCCTGCTCGTGGCCGCCTCGTCTTCATCCGTCTCCGAGCAGGAGATCGATGCCCTCGCGTCCGAGATCGCACAGGCCCACGGCGTGGCCGCGCCCGGTCACATCGCAACGACCGTGCTGGCCCCCGGCAAGCTCAGGGAGAGGCTCTGCGAGCTCATCATGCAGGACTACGATGCGCAGTCGCTGGTGGACGAGGGGAGGCTTCTCACGAGGCTCGGGCTTCTTCCGGCGGGGACCTGCTACGAGGAGGTCGTCTACTCCGTGCTGCTAGAGCAGGTGGTGGGGCTCTACGATCCGCGCCACGACGAGCTGCTCGTGCTGGATGGGACGCCGGGCGCGATGATGCACGAGGTGCTGGCGCACGAGCTGACCCACGCGGTGCAGGACGCGAGCTTCGACATCGGCGACAGGCTGGCTCGCAGGCCGGGCGAGGCGGACCTTCGCGCGGGGCTCCAGGCGGTCTGCGAGGGAGACGCCTTGCTCATGGAGCAGCTGCTCGGAGGCGTCCTCTTGCCCGCAGACACCTCGGCGGCGGACATCATGGCGATGATGCAGCTCACGACAGAACCCGGCGACCCCTTCCTCAAGGCACCCGCCTTCATCAGGGCCGCCCTGCTCTTTCCCTACGTCCACGGCCTCGTGCTCGTGCGGCGGGCCTTCGAGAAAGGTGGCATGGCGGCCATCAACGACCTGTTCGTGAACCCGCCCGCATCCACCGAGCAGGTGATGCATCCCGAGAAGTTACACGTGGATCCCCCGATGAAGGTGGGGTTCACGGTGCCACCGACCCTGTCGCTCCTCTACCGCGATGCGGGAGACGATGTCATGGGCGAGTACGCCCTGAGGTCCTGGCTCGAGACGTGGATTGACCCTGCTTCGGCCGGGACCGCAGCCGAAGGATGGGGAGGGGACAGGTACATGCTGCTGTGGCCGGTCTCATCCGACGTGAAGGCATCGCATCAAGACCGGGGCGTCTTCATCTTACTCACAAGTTGGGACCGTGGTTTGGAGCAAGCCGAAACGATCCATGCAGAGCAGTTCGAGCAGGCACTCGGCTCGTACCTCGAGTCCCGCTACCCCGGCTCGGTAACGGTGGACATGGGGGGAATCGAGGCCGTCCGTACCGGTGGAGGGGAGCTCATCGTGGTGGAGCGCCGTTCGGTCCAGGTGCTTTTCGTGGAAGGGGTGGTGGATGACCAGGGCGTGGACCTCGCCGACATCGTCGAGTCCATCTGGGCGAGCCAGGGAAGCTGAGCCCGTCCAGGCCCGATCGTCACTTCAGGAGCGCATCCCGCGTCTCGGCCTCGAGCTCGGTGCGGATGTCCGCGCGCATGTCTTGCACCACGGATCGCAGACACGCGGCCAGCACGTCCATCGTGGGCAGAAACTCGAGATCCAGGTCGCGAGCCACCCTTTCCCCGTCTCCCCTGGGCTCGTTGACCGTGAACGAGGCGAGCACGTCCACGGGATCCTCTCCCCCGGTCCAGCGGCCGGCGATGGCCTCGGCGTTGCGCCGGCAGGTGCTGAGAAACTCCGCATCCACCTCCGGGATCGTCCCCAGAAGGTCGGGCAGCGACCGGTCGATAGCGGCGAGTGTTGGGGCGCGCACGTCGCCGAGATCGAGGTGCACGACGCCGGGCATGTCGCCCGAGCCCACGGCCAGGGCAACGCGGGCCGTCATCGAGGCGGAGGTGAGCACCAGCCTGCGCGAGGCCACCGAGCGCAGACGGCGGATGTCCACGCTCAGGTGCATGAGCACGAGCACGTGCAACAGCTTTCCCTCGGGAGAGCCGCTCCAGGGGCCTTCCGGATCCACGGGAACTCCCGTGCTCAGCACAGAGGCCCCCAGCGAGGCCCCGCGACCGGACAGGACGCGTTCGAGGCCCGATCGCTCGGTGACCGCGCGTGTCCTGAGCACGCCGGCCGGGGAACCGGGGCGGTAGGCGTGACCCTCGCCCATGGGGATGCGAGAGAGGGCCACCACGCGCGCTGGCGGAGTCGTGCCAGCTGCGAAGGCAACGACCTCCCTGGCTGCCCGCAGGGGCCGCGAGGAGCGCCCGAACAGCGGCGGTGGCTCCAGGTGATAGAACGCGTCCAGATCGCGCTGCAGCGCCGCGGCCAGCGGTCCAGCCAGCCCGAGATCCACGGCTCCGGGATCTCCCTGGTGCACCCGGGACGCGTTGCCGAGTGTCTGGGCCCATCGCTCGGCGACCCGCAGATCGCGTGCCCGGACGATGAGAGCCACCCGTCCCCCGCGCCCCACGATGAGACCGGCCAGGTGACGTGCCACCGGAGATGGGTAGCCAGTCACCAGCGAAGCGCGAGCCACGGTACCGGACATGGGAGGTTCGATCATAGCCCACGAGGCCGGCCGGCACCAGTGCCACCAAGCCTGCGGGAGGCAGGGTGACCCGAGAGCTCGCTCCACAGCCAGGTGGCCTTCCTGTCCAGATCCCGCAAGGACCCGTCGTTATCGACCACCCAGCGAGCGAACCCCGATGGATCGCGCCGCGAGGCCTGGGCCTTGAGACGGGAGAGGGCCGCGCTGGTTGCCATGCCCCTACCGTTCCGGAGACGCTCGAGCACGAGCTCCTCTCGTGCCTCGACCCATATGACGTCGTCGACCAGGGCGTGCCAGCCGCTCTGCACCAGAAGAGCGGCCTCCAGGATCACGATGCAGGGCGAGACCCGGGCCATCCTGCGCACGCGCCTCAGCACGGCGGCCATGATGGCAGGGTGCAGGATCGCCTCCAGATCTCGACGGGCCTGCACGTCCTCGAAGACCACTCTCGCCAGGGCGCTCCTGTCGATGCGACCCCCTTTAAGCAGCACGCCCGTACCGAAGCGCTTCACGACGAGCCGGTGACAGGGCCTGCCCCGGGAGAGGAGCCTGTGGCCGGTGCGGTCCGCATCGATGACGCCTGCCCCCATGAGAGCGAGCTTGCGGGCGAGGGTGCTCTTGCCGCTCCCGATGCAACCTGTCAGCCCGAACACGGGCAGAGGCCACGTGGCGGGCGACTTCACGCACCGCGTCCCGGCGGATCTGCCCGTCTGCCCTGTGCCCGTTCGATCCATGCCCGGCCAGACAGTCTACACCGCCAGGCTAAAAAAAGCTTGACACGCCGAGAAACCGGATGCTACTTCGCAGGGATCCGAAGCACCACGATCGCCACAAAGAGGTTTGTGTAACATGCGGATCTTCTTCGATAGACGGAGCCTCCGGACCCTAAGGCAATCCATCGAGGATGCCATGGAGGACGGGGACAGCTCGGCTTTCCGCGACGACCTCATCGAGATGTTCAGCGAGGATCAGGTGGAGGAGATCGAGAGGCGGCTCGACACCGACGACTTCCTCGATTTCCTCGACCAGGTCATCGAGGAGTGGAGCGAGGAGGAGTCCGACGAGCTGCTCGAGTTGCTCGCGGAGCGGCTGGGGGAGATAGGGATCGATCTTTCCTTCGAGACAGAGGAAGAAGAAGCCGAGGACGAGGAGAGCATCGAGGACGACATCGAGGACGAATCCTTCGAGGAAGAGGAAGCCGAGGAGGAGGAGGAGTTCTGACGGCTTTCTGGCACGACGTGCCTGCCGGTCATCTCATGGGTGAAGGACCCTAGCGCGCGGCTCGCACCTCGGCGTCCATCTGCTCGAAGAAGATTTCCATGAACGCGTGCCGGCCAGCGGCGATGGCTCGACCCGTGGGCGTGAACATCCTGTCTTTCACGTACCTGAGCTTGACGACGAACTCGCGCAGGGCGCTGTCCTCGGGGCCCCTGTCCGGGTGATCCTGCGGATTCACCTCGGGATTGTACAGGCGGGCTCCCACCTCGCCGGCGAAGAGGAAGGCCCGTCCAAGTCCAACCGCTCCGATGGAGTCGAGCTTGTCCGCGTCGAACAGGACCATGGCCTCGAGGCTGGCAGGCCTGGCCTGGCCGCGGAAGCGATGAGTGGACACGCAGTGCACGACGTCGCTTACGAGCTCCGGATCGACGCCCAGCTCGCAGAGCAGCTGCGAGGCGATGACCGCCCCCGCCGAGGCGTGACAGATCCGTCCCCCCGAGTCTTCCTCTGCCTGCCGGCCCACGTCGTGCAGCAGCGCGGCCGCCTCGACCACATCCAGCCTGGCTCCCTCGCGCAGACCCAGGTGGAGAGCGAGGCTCCTGACGCGCAGCACGTGGTCCATTGCGTGGCTCGAGCGCACGCCGGCCATGAGATGCCCCACGCGACTCTCCAGGACAGGCAGCAGCCGATCGAGCGCGGGCGCCCTGGCAGGGTGGTTCACAGCTTTTGCGCCAGATCGTCGATTGCCGCGACGAGGCTCGTGTCGCCGGACACGAGCTCTCTCGCGCGCGCCAGGTAGGAGCGTGCGAGCTCGTTCTCGTCCTGGGCGGCCAGGAGACGTGCGGCCTCAAAGTTGTAAAGGAGGTGACCGGCCGGGTCCGGCCCATTGGCCAGGTGACGGTACAGATCCGAGGCCTCTCGCAACCGGCCGCGCTTCTCGTACAGGTCGGCAAGGGGGAT
>JBFYZU010000054.1:0-5093 GCA_041309365.1 Myxococcota bacterium | reverse complement strand
CCCCGAACCTGTTTTGGACAAGAGTGAAGTAGGGATGGGTTGCTAGCAACTGTTCTTTCCCAGCGTTGATTCGACCGAACCAGTAATTGTGATCCTATCAACTCTGGGTGCTCCATCTGGTGACGTGTGTTCCAGGATGATGCTGCAGGAAGTGAAAACCATCGAAATAGTAGGTTGATCATTGGTCCAAGTGACCGAGTAGGATTCTGGATCACAAGAAACGCTAGTATGGCCTTCGAGTTCATTCTGCGTGAACCCACCGCTCCCGATACCTTCACAGTCGTGATATGCATAGCTGACCTCATGATCTTGGAGAACGCCTTCTTCATTGAAGACAAGGGTCAGACTGAGCCATGTATCGTTGCATCCGTCATTCCAGAAGGACATTATCAGGTACGTCGAGTCACCAGGATAGTGGTACATTTCATATCGCTCAGGGAAATTCTCCCACTCTCCTGGATACCCAATGGACTCGATAACTACATCGAGGTCGTACACGCTAGTTAGGATGTTGTCAGTCTCGTAGGACGTGTCAGGGCAGCTGGAGCAAGAAGCTAAACGAAGTGATACTGCAAGTATCCCTGCCAGAGTAATCCTCACCCTACACCTCCAATCAATATCTTGAGTATCCTGCGAGAGATCTCGAGGTTGCTTGGAATAGATGAAACTGCTTGCGCGTGAGTGACGATGACTTCATTATGTACTATATAAACCACGACACGAGCATGATCGTGAGGATGGGCAAGGCCGAGTCATACGCGACCCTCCTTCGACCCCATCCATCGGCTGCACCGACCTCGGACGTTTCGTGCCTATCTGGGACGACGTCAATCATTTGCACGTCTCCGCTCTTCGGCCGAACGCATCGAGGCCGTTCTTTTTCCTGTGCTCCATCCAACTTCTGTCGAGCTTTTCGAACTCGGTGCCGGTGATGATGCCACCATTCTTCAGGGCGAACAGGGCCGACCGAATCGAGATGCCCGAGACGTCGGCTCGTGGGAGCAAGACGCCGCCACATTCCTTGCATCTCATCCTGGGTGGTTGGATCGCTCGTTCCCGGCGAATCCGTATTCGCATCTCGGTCATTCGTGCGCAGAGGTCGGCGAATTTATCCCATGACATCGTACGAGCCCAGGAGCGCTCCAACTCCTCGATCATCTCCGGGAACCAGACCCGCTGTGCATCACCTGCTGGCATTGGCTCGATGTTTGGAAAACGTGATCCGCAATGCAAAAACTAGCACGGGACCGGCCTGCCGGCAACGGGCCGGCGCCGGTCATGACCCGCCGGATGGCATCAGGCGTGGCGAAAATATTGTCGAGGCGAGAGCGGGCCTGCGCCGGCGCATGCCGTTCTTTCAGGGACTGGTCCCATGTCGTCTGACGGTGTGGTAAGATCGTACGGAGCACTTCTTTCGGAGCACCATGCGCCGACAGGACGTCAAGAAAGCCGGCAAGGGAACGGCGAGGTTGGCCACGTGCCGATATCGTGCCTCAAGCCTGTTCGCTACCGGCTCCGAGCGGGTTGGCCACCCGGATGCCGGAAAACCGCCCGAAGTCCCTGTCCGCCGTCCATATCTCGTCCACCGAGTGCATGATGCAAAGGGCGGCGATGCGGGCGTCGTGGATGCGTGGGCCCGTGACCCTGCTCTTGTCGAGCAGCTCATCCAGGATGTCCCAGTAGCCGTCCATCTCGGACAGCAGGGTCACCGTCGGTGCTTCGAGCCATCCCTGCATCGCCTTGCGGGCATCCTGCTGCGGTGAAGGAGGATCGAAGACCCGCGGGTGGGTGACGATGGCCAAGAACTCGTGCACGCACGGCCAGGGGATCGCCCACGGGCCGAGGGCCGCACGCGAGAGGCTCGAGATCGCCTGCTCGTGCCACGGCGAGTCGGACCTGTGCGCGTGCACCAGGATGTTGGTGTCGATCGCGATCATCCGCCACGGCCCTCGTAGGCGTGGTCCCGGATCGTGCCCCAGTCGTCCCAGCTCAGCCCCTTCTGCAGCCCCTGGCCCCCGAAGGTGTGCGTCTGCAGCCTGTAGGCCGCCCGCGGTCTGCGCTGCTTCGCGAGAGCCTCGCGCAGGACGACCTCGACGATCGCCTTCATGGTCGTATTGCGCTCCTTTGCCACCTTCTTGAGCTGTAGCAGTAGCCTTACGGGAATATCTATGGTCGTCTTCATATTGCTCGACCATACCGTCGTTCGAAGACGAGGTCAACAACGACCACCACGCGGGGAGCGCCGACCCGGTGGCCAGCCATGCGGGAGAACAGGCTCGACAACTGCGGCGCGTCACAGCGAAAGACGGTGCATGCGTGCATGGCCGAAAGGTCAACGATCACGGCGCGGTCGAAGTCCTGGTGAGGCACGGGTGCTCCCTAAAAGACAATGGCCGTGCAATCAGGGCCGATGGCATTACCTGTAGGCACACCCATGTTGCATGACGGTGTGGTAGGATCGTACGGAGCACCTCTTTCGGAGCACCATGCACCGACAGGACGTCAAGAAAGCCGGCAAGGGGAAGGCCCTTCGATGGGTCGCGTGCGGCTTCGCGGTCGCCGCGGTCGCCGTCGTCGCGTCGCTCGCGGCGATCCTCGCGTTCACCGACGCGGGCGAGGAGAGGCTCAGGATCGTCGTGCTCGAGATGGCCGGCGACGCCATCGAGGGTGACGTCGGCATCGAGAGGCTCGAGGTGAGGTGGATGCCCCTCGGGCTCAGGCTCGAGGGCGTGAGCGTCGCGCCGCCGGGAGGCCGGCTCGCCAGGGCCGAGGCCGTGGAGGTGTCGGTGGATCTCCTGTCCCTGGTCGGAGACGAGGTGCGCGTGCAGGAGGTGGTCGTGATCCGGCCCGACGTGGAGCTCGACGTGCGCGAGGGCAAGATCGCGAACGTCCCACGGCTCGTCGAGGGCGAGGGAGGCAGGACCGTGTACGTGGACTCGGTCGTGATCGTGGGGGGCAAGGTGACGGCCATTGTCACGGACACGGCGCCCTGGCCGGTGTCCGTGGACCTGGGAAACATCGACATGGACGTCACGATCGAGCGTAACGAGGTCTTCGAGGTGCGCCTGAGCGCGGGTACGGGCGACGTCGCGCTCGGCGAGGTGAGCCGCAGCCTGGACAGCCTGGATGCGCGCGTCACGCTGAGCACCACGGACTCGGGCCTCGATGTCCGGGTCAAGACGGTCGAGCTCGAGATGCTCGACGTGAAGCTCTCCGTCGAGCAGGGGCAGCTGTCCATGCCGGCTGCCGGCGGGCAGTCTGCACGGGCACGCTTCGTCTTTGGCGTGCCGCTCGGGCCGGTCCACGCGCTCGCCCCCAGGGCGCCCGTCATGGAAGGGACGCTGGCCTGCTCGGGCGATCTCGTCTGGGAAGGCGGAATCCCGGCCGTGGAGGGCGCATGCAACGGCCGTGACGTGGCAATGGCGGGCCACCGTGTGGGGGATCTCGACGCCCGGGTGCTCGTGGATGGAGCCCGGATCGCCCTCGAGGGCGCGCGCCTCAGGCAGGAGGCCGGCGAGCTGGGCTTCGACGGCTCGCTCGCCCTGGACACCGGGAGCTGGGATATCGTCGTGGAGGCGGACGTGCGGAGCGTGAGGCTCGGTGCGCTCGCGAGGGCCGCCGGCCTGGAGCCGCCGCTGGCGTCGTTCACGGCAACCGGCGCGGTGGCCGTGAAGGGGACCCTCGCGCCGCTGGACCTCTCGGGCAACGTGGACCTGCTGTTGTCCGACGTCGAGGCGAAGATGCGGGCGGGAAAGGCCCGCATCGCGGCGCCCGACGACGCGCTGAGCGTGCGCACGTGGTTCGGCGTGGACGCCCAGAAGGTGGTCTTCGCAGGGGGCCGGGTGCTGAGCGGCGGCACCCTCGTACGCGCGAGCGGGTGGGTGGGATACGACGGCAAGCTCGACGTGCACGTTTCGTCGCAGAGGCTGGACTCGCGAGAGCTCGTGAGGCTGCCCGGCACGGTGCTCGTGGCCGTGGGCGGCGTGGATGCCAGGGTGAAGGGCACGGTGCGTCATCCGGTGGTGACCGCCAGGGTCGATCTGGACAGGCTGGACGTGTCCGGCCTCGTCCTGGGAAAGGTCAGCGGCGCTCTCGTCTACACCCATTCGAAAAGGACGCTCGAGCTCGACGGCGTCACCGGGCTCACCGGTCAGAGCCGCTGGAGCATGCCCGGGGCCGTCGCGGTGTTCAGGCCGGCCCGCAAGGGCGGGCTTTGGGTCAAGGGAGAGCTCGTCGCACAAGAGGTGCACATCGCGGACCTGGCACGCATGCCCGCTCTCTCGGGCAAGCTGCCAGCCCAGATGGACGCCACCCTGGTGGGCGAGGTCACGTTCGAGGCGGAGCCCCAGCGCGTGCCGGCGATCCTGAACGTGGACGCCACGGCAACTGCCACGGGGCTTACGTACAGGGGGCAGGACCTGGGCACGGCCGTCGTGGACGCCGCGTGGCAGGAAGGCGGGCTCACCATTCGCACGCTGACGCTCGACGGCGGGCCCGCGCGGGTGAACGTGACGGGCACGAGCGACCGTGACGGGGCGCTCGACCTGAGCGTGCACGTGTCGGAGCTGGACGCAGAGCGAATCACGCTCGCCGACCTGCGCACGCCGGGCATCACCTTCGTCGCCTCGCTCGACGCACACGTGTCCGGCACGCTCAACGAGCCCGTGGTGGACGACGGCCTGCTCACGGTCGACGACTTGGTCATCGAGGGCCATCTTCTGGGCGACAGCGCCGTGCAGATCTCGTTCGCGGATGGCCTGCTGAGGACGGAAGGCCTGGTGGCGGACGGGAGGTTGAGTCTCAGGACCGTGACGAGGACATCGGATCGCTACCTCACGAGGGTCCACGTGCGCTTCGAAGATCTCGTGGTGGATCGCGCGCTGGCGGGCTCCGTGCTGCCACAGGATGCCTCGGCGAGATTGACGGGCACGGTCGATGTGGGGCTTCACCTTCTGGGGGGTCTCGACATGGAGGGCAAGGCCAGCCTGTCGAGCGCGAGCTTCACGGCCAGCGGCTACACGCTGTCGTCGGATGGCGACCTGCTTTTGTCTTTCACCGACGAGAAGCTCGAGATGGACCGCGTGATGCTGGGG
>JBFYZU010000053.1:0-4219 GCA_041309365.1 Myxococcota bacterium | reverse complement strand
GCCCCTTGCTTCCCGGGCACGTCCGGCTTTTTCTTGCAGCTTCCCGCGCCGATTGCCACGGCGCACGTCACCGCGAGGGTGATGGTCGGCATCCCATGTCGCGTCATGATCCCGGCTCCTCGGGATCCGAGTACCCCATCTCCCGGGTTTCTACAACGGCGGCTCGGCCTGGACCCCACCGAAGAAAACGAGCTGGCAGTACCGGCCCTCGTCCTGGCTCGCGAGGTCCCGTAGAAAGCGTCGATCGTTTCCGCGGGGCAAGGATCGGGTTTCGAGCTGCCGTGGATCCTGGAGGATGAGCCCCTATCGAGATTGGTCAGGCGTACTTCTTGCGGGCGATGGAAATGGCCTCTGTCACTGCCTCGGTGCCGTAGCGGTCCGTGAGGATCTGGGTGCGGAAGTAGTCCTTGGCGAGGGTGTGGCCCACGTGGTGGAAGGCCATGTTCAGGCCGCCGTTCATGACCGCACCGGCCACGGGGATGAGCGTGCCGAGCTCCTTCTCCGTGAGCACCACCCCGAGGCGCGTGGCCCCCATGTTGATGAGCTTGACGAGCTTGGGCGTGCGTGCGGTCATGACCTCCTCCACGGCGTGCTGGATGGCCCTCTTGGTGGCCTGCGTCGCGGCCGAGGAGCTGGCCTTGACCGCGGCCTCCTTGGCGGCCGCCTTCATGAACTCCCCGGCAGCCTTGAGCTCGGCCACGGCCGCGGTCTTGACCACGAGGAAGCCCTCGTCCGAGTCGAGCTGGGTCGGGGCCATGGCCGCGAGCACGTGAGGCAGGTTCACCGGATCCGAGGCCGGGAAGCCGTAGCTCGAGGCGATCATGGTCGCAGAGCGGCTCAGAAGGGTCATGGAAGCGGCCACGTCCGCGGCCACGATGGCCGGGATGGCCACCTGGGCGTAGGGGATGACCGTACCCAGCGTGGCCAGCGCGCCCAGGGCCGCGCCCTCGGCGCCGATCATGGTGGCGTTCTCGGTGCGGTTGCTCTCGGCGACGATGTCCATCTCCATGAGACCCAGGCCGCGGATCTCCGAGAAGGTGCTGATCCGGTTCCCGCGGTTCTGGAAGCGCGTGATGATGTTCGACTCGTTCTGCAGGGACAGGGAGGCCTGGATGGTGCCCCTGAGGGCCTTGTCCACGCCGCCCACGACAGAGTCGTGCACGCGGCGGACCATGGCGGAATCGGACGTCTGGGCCCAGCGTGCGAGCTTGTCCACGGGCTTTCCCACGAGCTCGAGGACACGTCGCACCGGCCCGGGCTGGACCTGGTGGCGCGCGATGTCGTCGACCACGAGCCGCTCGTAGGTGGTCATCTCCGCGAGAGGCCTCGCGACCTCCTCGTTCCTGACGATGATGGCTGCTGTGCTGGTCTGTTCCATCATGGGTGTCTCCTTGTCATGGCGAGGCCGGGCTTGCCTGATGCCCCATGCAGGCGAGCATGTAGAAGTAGAGCGCCAGGCCCGTCACCAGGACCACGGGGGGGAACACCTCCACGGTGACCGCCCCGAGATCCAGCGCGCGCCTGATCCCTCGCCCCAGCGTGCCGACGTTCGAGCCGAGCGTGCGGGGCGACGCTCGCCGTGCTGTCCTGAATGCTGGCATCATCCTCGTCATACCACCCTCTTCTTACAACTTCCGTGCCACGGTCGATTCCGTGGGCTGCATCACTTCAACCCATTGAAAACAGGTTTCATTCCCGACTGAAGATCACGGACGTGAGGCTTTCTGGTGTGACTTGACGTCATCATTCCGTGCCTGTATGTTACATTTACGTAACGCACTTGTTCCCCTGCACCGGATCCACCGGCTTTGTGGAGGCAGACCGTTGATGGGTCCTGACGGATGAAATACTGTGAGGTGTCGTGACCCTGTTCAGGCAGATAGACGGGTGGATCCAGGCGAGCCGTGCCGTGCTCGTCGACGTCGCAGCGAGCGGCGTCGCGCCCGGATGCCCTTTGCGCTTCCTCTTGCCCGAGCCTCCCGCCGGGATGCCTCGCCTCGACGTGCTCCTGGTGGGAGAGCCTTCCGCGGGCAAGAGCGCCCTGGGCAACCTCCTCGTCGGGTACCAGGAGGAGCCTCTCGTGCGCGACGCCGTGGTCTTGCGCGAGCTGCCCCGGTTCCACGAGGAGATGGTGAGCGTGGCCCGGCGGTTCGCGGACCGCTACGCCGGCTCCGAGACCATCCCCGCATCGGAAGCCCAGGCCGCCAGCCTCCCGTCCGTGCCCGTGGTGCTCGGCGTGCGCTTCACCGAGATGTGGGGGATGGACCGGGCGAGGCCCATCGCGCAGATCACGGGGCCTCTTCTGGACTCACACCCGGACCGGGCCGTGCTCGTGCTCGTGGTGCGCGCGGACCAGCAGATCGACGGGCCGGAGGAGGCGCTGCTCGCCCATATCGCCACCAGCCCATGGAAGGACTCCGTCATCGTGGTCCTCAACCTGCGCACCAGAGGCGACGACGTCGAGCAGGTGATCAAGCTCAAGGGGTTCGTGGAGGAGCAGTGCGTCCGCCTCGCTGTCCGCCCTCGGGGGGTCTTCGCGTTCTGCGCCACCGACGGCGCCTCGCAGGTGGCCGGCGAGCGCGAGAGGTTCGAGGACGCGCTCGCCTCGACCCTTGCGAGGCTGTGGACCGCGGAGAACCGCCTGGTGCTGCGGACCTTGCTGGCCGGGCCCGTGGACAGGGCCAGGGGGACCATCATCGCAAGCCTCGGGCTCGCGTCGCCCACGGTGGAGGAGCTCAGGCACGAGCACTCCGCGTGCCTGCGCGAGCTGGCCGGCGCGCTCGATGGCCACGACCGGAGCAGGCAGGCCGCCATCGAGGACGTGGATGCCATGGCCGAGGCGTCCCTCGACAGGGCTGCCTCGGATCTCCTCAGGCTACCTGACGGCGAGCTTCCAGCCCGGCCTCGCGAGCTTTTGCGCACGTTCCGCCGCGAGGCCATCGGCGCCATCGAAGGCAGGCTCGGCCCCTGCGAGGACACCAGCGGCTGGCCCGTGCCCGATCTCGTGGTGAAGCCGAGGCCAGGCCCGGGCTGCGCCCCGATCGCGGGCGCGGTCTTCATGCTCGTCGTGGCCGTGGTCACGGCCGTGGCGCTGCAGTGGGTCCTCACCGCCGTGTTCGGCGGGCTCACGGTGCTGTTCGCGGCGCTCACCGTGGGGCTCTACCTGCGTGCGCGTTCCCGCTGGCACGCCACCACGCTCGATGCATACAGGGCGGCCCTGGGCGCCCAGAAAAAGGCGGCGAGGACCGTCATCGAGACCGAGCACGCTTCCCGGCGCGACCCGGCCAGGCTCTCGCCATCGGTCGAGGCCCGCGCCCGGCAGCTCGAGCTGGCGCTCTCGGCCGTGGTGCGCCTGGAAGCCCAGGCCGCCGGCCTGGACGACGTGCTCAGGCCCCCTGCCGGGGAAATGTCCGAAAGCGCGGCCCCGCCTGCGAGGCGGCCAGGCCATCACGCACGCAGGCTCGCGGCCGCCCTGGGGCCACGCATGCCTTTGAACGAGATGTTCCACGAGAACGGCTTCGACCTCGAGGCGCCCGACCTGTTCGGCCGCCTGTGCCAGGTGGAGTACGCTCTTTTGCCCATCGCGTCGCTGCAGAGCGTGCAGACGGTGAGGGGGTGGCTCAGGCCTCCCATGGGCCGGCGCGAGAGGTCCATCTACCCGTTTCTCGACAGGTTGCGGATCCGGTACGACGAGCTGGCGCAGCGCACGCGCACGGTGGCCCAGCGCCTCCTCAAGAGGGCCGACGCGGCCCAAGAGGGAGCACCGGCGCCTGCTTTGACCGCGAGGGTGGCACCGGTCGCGGGCCAGCCTCCCAGGGTGGCCATCGCAGAGGAGGCCCTGGAACGGATCCTGGGGCGCGTGCTCGACGAGGCCATGCGCCACCAGATGGCGCAGGCCGGGACGGGCCTCGCCGTGGACCTCTCGTGGTCGCTGGGCGAGGGGCCGGGCGCCGAGCGCTGCGCCCTTCTCGAGCTGGCGCTCCACGGCGGGCGGGGCTTCGACCCGGCCGGGAGGCAGGCGTTCGACTCGGCCAGAGGCGGGCTCGCGCGCTTTCTGGCGGACACGTCGGAAGGAGCCCTGGGCTGGTGCTCGAGCGTGGAGATACGCACGGTGGACGCGGGCAGGGGTCACGTGCGCGTGGTCGACGGATCCGGCGGCGTCTTCGAGCCGATGCAGGAGCCGCCCGGCCAGTGGAGCACGCTCTTCACGTTCTCGTTC
>JBFYZU010000052.1:0-4837 GCA_041309365.1 Myxococcota bacterium | reverse complement strand
TCCTCCTCGGCCGGGTCCTCCTCCAGCGCGTCCACGACGTCCGGCTCGCCTGCCGTGTCCTCCAGGGCGTCCGGCCCCTCGTCGGGTGCCACGTCCCAACCTGCGTCCGTCGCGGTGTCCTCTTGCACGTCGGCAGCGCCCGTGTCCGCCTCGCCGTCCAGGCCCGTGTTCTTGTGGCCCGCGCACCCGGCGGCGATCATCGCCGCCGCCAGCATCGCTCCTGCCGTTCTCCTCGTCCCCATGGTCCTACTCCAGCTCCGGCGGCAGCGCCGGCACGATGATGATCACCACGCGCTCGTCCAGATCCGCGACCCCGTCGCCCCGCACCACGATGGTGGCCGTGAACACCCTGGCCATGACGTCGCCCTCGTAGCAGGCCGTGTCCGCGTCCACGTGGTTCCTGAAGCTGACCAGAAACTCGATGAGCGTCCCGGGCATCACGTCGAAGAAGGTCGTCGAGTCGATGTGGCTCACGGCCTGCTCCGGGGTGAAGCCCAAAGGCGGGGTCCACCCGGTCTGCGGGATGCGCGCCTTGACGAAGCACGACGCGTCCACCTCCGGGATGTCCGTGTACCCGTCCGGGTGGTCGCGCACGGTGGTGTCCACGTCGAACGCCACGCGCGTGGCGATGATCTCCACGGCGTCCACCACGCTCTCGCCGAGCCCCGCGCCGTCCGTGCCTATCTCGAACACCAGGGGCATCCCGGCGTCGTCCACCGTGCCGGTCAGGATCGCGGCGCGCTGCATGTCGAAGCGCGCGTAGCTCAGCCCCTCGGGCTCCGAGTCGAGCCCGATGACCTTGGCGTGGTACGTGTTGAGCGCGCCGATGGCTTCGTCCCACGTGTGGGGCGGCGGCGAGATGGACGCGTACTCGCTTCCCGCGCCGGCTGGCGGGCCGTTGTGCATGGGCGCGTCGCTCACGAGCAGGATGATGGGCAGCGCGCCGGGCCTGAAGCACGCGCCTCCCACCCCGTCCGGGCAGCCTCCCGCTGGGATCCACGTGCCGAGCCCCGCTCCTGTCATGACCTGGTAGAGGGCCTCCACGTGGCACTCGGGGATGTCCCCCCCGTCGCTCTCCGTGAGCGCCTCCACCGCGGCCTGGGCGAGCGCCTCGTCCGACGTCACCGCCTGCAAGAGCTCGTAGGCCGTGTCCGTGGACACCCCGTAGGGGCTCTGCCCGAAGTCCGCGAACTGGCCCACCCCGAAGGCCGCGTCCGTGATTCGCGTGCGGATCTGAGGGATGATGTAGGTGTTCAACCTCGATATGATCTGGTCGATCTCCGCATACATGGACCCCGTGGTGTCGACGAGAAAGAAGATGTCCGCCACCTGGATGTCCGTGCCGAAGTCGAGGAACCTGTCCACGACCGGGTCGTGGGCCGGCAGCACCAGGTAGAAGTCGTCCACCGGGATGCCGCTGACCGGGTCCGTGGGGTCCGCGGTGGGATGGGCCCACTCGGCCAGGTCGTCGAACCCGTCGCCGTCCGTGTCCGTCGCGAGCGGGTCCGTGTCCGCCTCCACCTCCTGGCCGTCGGCGAGGCCGTCGCCGTCGCTGTCGATGTCCAGAAAGTCGGCGTACCCGTCCGTGTCCGTGTTGCGCGGGGGGGTGTCCGGGTCCGCGTCGCCCGCCTCCTCCGTGTCGGGCATGCCGTCGCCGTCGCTGTCGTCGTCGAGGTACGCTGGCACGCCGTCGCCGTCCGGGTCGTAGGTGCGCTCGTGCGCGTCCAGGATGGTGTCTCCGTCCGAGTCCGT
The DNA here is from genome assembly GCA_041309365.1 of Myxococcota bacterium. GTDB lineage: Bacteria > Myxococcota_A > Polyangia > DRWM01 > DRWM01 > JAFDER01. The sequence continues at coordinate 3,085 of JBFYZU010000052.1, read as the reverse complement.
GTCGCGCATGTCCGGGACGCCGTCGCCGTCCGAGTCCGCGCTCACCGATCCGTCGCCGCGCTCCACCTCGTCGAGGATGCCGTCGCCGTCGTCGTCCACGTCCCTGAAGTCCGGGTCGCCGTCGCCGTCCGTGTCGTCCGCGATCTCGTCCTCGTCGGGCACGCCGTTTGCGTCGCTGTCCGTGTCCAGGAAATCGGGCAGGTCGTCCGCGTCCGAGTCCACGGGCTCGGTCATGCAGTCCTCGTCGCCGGCCTCCACCTCGTCGAGGATGGTGTCTCCGTCCGAGTCCGTGTCCTCGAAGTTGGGGACGCCGTCGCCGTCCATGTCCGGTAGAAACCTCGCCTCGTCCGTGTTGGTGATGGTGTCCTGGTCCGCGTCCTGGGCCAGGGTGCACTGCACCGGTGCGTCCTCGTCGCCCGCATCGGTGCTCACGTCGCCCAAGGCGCTGTCTTTCGGAGCGCACGAGGCGAGCGCCACCGCCACCACGGCACAGGCCATCTCACGGTATGTCATGAGTCTCCTCCCCTGTCGGGATCACACTATAGCCCAACTCGGCGTGGTGGACGAGGCGCGAAGGGCCGCAAGATGTGCTAACCTCGCCCGACAGGTGGAGCGGATCATGACATCGAGATACCTCCCAGCGACCCTCGCCTGCGTGGTGGCCCTGGCAGGCTGCGACAACGAGGGCACGCCCGGGGACACCGGCACCCAGGATGACGCGGTCCCCGACGCGGACCCCGTCAATGGCTGCGTCACGGACACGGACTGCGCCATGGGCGTGGCCTACACGGCCGCGTCGGACTGCGGCGAGGCCTACGTCTTCAACGCGCAGCACATCGCCAGGGAGGCGTGCATCACCGCCCTCGGAGAGGTGCCCGGCGCATCGTGCGAGACGTGCATCGAGGACCTCGACGCGCCCCGGCAGGGCCGCCTCGTCCCCGGCCAGCAGTGGATCGTGGGATGCGGCGCTGGCACCTGCACGGCGGCGGCCGGCCCCTGCCCGGTCGGCGAGTGCGATCCTGTGGCCTCGTGCTCGACCTCGCTCGACTGCTTCCTCGGGTACACCTGCGACGCGGGCGCCTGCACGAGCGGGTGCGACACGGGCATGGACTGCCGGCCGGGCCAGGTCTGCGTGCGCGAGCCCGCCGATGCCCGCCTGGGCCGCTGCGTGAGCACCTGATCTCCTGCCGTTGACCTGTTCGATAAAGTATATGATATTGCTTCGACGATCTGCACTTCGAGCAGGCGAGGAGGTTGGCATGAAAGGAATTCTGGGATGCGTTGCTCTGGTCGCGTTCTGCCCGTGCTGGGGCTGCCAGGGAAAGGATGGGGACCCGACCACCGACGTGTGCGGCGACATCAAGGCGTTTCCCAGCGACATCGCGGGAGGTGCCGCAGACCCGGACCCGTCCGCCGTCACCATGACGGATGCACAGGAGCAGAGCGTGGTGAGCCTTGCCTGGACGGCGGGTGGCCAGTTCTGCACGGGGGTCCTCGTGTCTCCCCGCGTCGTCCTCACCGCGGCCATCTGCAGCACGGTCGGGTCCACGTCCCTCGGTGTGCCGGATCTGGTGGCCGTCGGCTCCGACTCCTCGAGCCCGGATCGGACCCTCACGGCCTCGGCCATTCACGTCCACCCCGACTTCGACGAGGACCTTGCTCCGTACCATCCGGCCGTGATCGTCCTTGACGAGGACGCCACGGCCACCGACCTCGTGCCCATCGCCATCGCGGACGTGGCCACTTCCCTGGTGGGCGAGGACGTGGTCGTTGCCGGGTTCGGCCAGACCAGCCCGAGCGCGGTGTCGAGCATCGGTACGCGCCGCTGGGCGACGCTGACCGTGGACTCCGAGGATGCGGACACGTACACGGCATCGGGAGGCGGCACGAGCGGGCTCTGCACAGCCGACGCTGGCGCCCCGCTCTTCTGGATGGACCCCACGGACGGCCTGCGGGTCATGGGCCTGGGAGTCGGAGGTGAAGCCACCTGCACGGTGATGAGCTTCTTCGCCCGGGTAGACCTTGCCGATGCGTGGCTGGCTCACGAGATCGCGGCCTCGGACCCGTGCGACGGCGAGACCCTTGCGGGCCGCTGCGACGGCGAGACGGCGATCTGGTGCGAGTCCGACACCCTCATGACCGAGGACTGCGCCGCGGCCTCTCTGGAGTGCGGCCTGGACTCTTCGGATCGCTACCGTTGCGTGTCGCCGCTCGACCCGTGCGACGGCGAGACCCTTGCGGGCCGCTGCGACGGCGACACGGCGATCTGGTGCGAGTCGGACGCCGTGCAGAGCCTGGACTGCACCATCTCGGGCCAGCGATGCGGCACGACCGGCACGGGGCAGCACAGGTGCATGGACGAGTGCGACGCCCTGGGCTTCGAGGGCGAATGCGTCGGAGGCACGGCCCGCTGGTGCGACGAGGGCACGATCCTCGAGCGCGACTGCGCCGCCTGCGACCAGGCGTGCGGCGACACGGCCGGCGACCTGGGCTTCTACTGCATCTGACACGACCCCCGTCTTTTGGCAGTCCCTCGCTTTGCTCGTGTGCGGTCCATCGTACCCGAGCTTGCGAGAAGGACATTCGAACCGCCTTGTTCGCGATCCCTCGATCTAGCGGCCATCCGGTCACGTCGAGACATGGCGCTGGAGAACCTTGCGCTCCGGCAGCAACTCGCCGCTTTCGAGACACGAGGCAGGCCGCCCCGCATCCGCGCCGCCGATCGGGCCTTCTGGGTCATACTTCGCCGACTCCGGAATCGTTGGACAGACGCTCTGGTGATCGTGAAGCCGGAGACGGTGGTCCGGTGGCACCGCGCCGGGCTCGAGCTGTACAGAAAGAGGCTCTCGCGCCGCGGCGGGCGAACGGGACGGCCACCCGCCGAAGCCGATGTCCGCGATCTCATTCGGGAGATGGCCACCGAGAACGGCTGGGGGGCGCCGAGGATCCACGGCGAGTGGGCTATGCTCGGCTTCGAAGTATCGGAGCGAGGCGCCCCGCACGTCGTACCGGGCGCCCTGGCAGAACGGGCGAACCGTCGAACCCAGCCACGTGGCCTGCGGATGCGATTGTGGCGAAGGACAGG
>JBFYZU010000051.1:0-2689 GCA_041309365.1 Myxococcota bacterium | reverse complement strand
CCTGTCGTCCGGGCTCTTGCTGTGGTGGGCGTAGAGGATCGTGCCGGTGGCGGAGATCACGAAGTCGGCTCCGAGCTGGTACAGGTCGTCCTCGCGCGTGGGCCGGCGGTAGGTGCGCCCCTCGGTGCGCCTGTGGCGGACGATGATCGCCATCTCGCGCAGCAGCACCAGGGGGTTGAACACCTTGAAGAACGTCGCCTTGCCCAGGCCGTAGTCGTTGTAGATGCGCCGGTCGGGTGCGGAGGCCACGGGAAACGGGAGCTTCATGTGCTCTGCGAACGCCTGGCAGTATTCGGGGCTCGTGTAGGCCACGACGAGGATGGCAGCTCCGGCCTTCTCGATGCGCTCGATGCCGTCTCGCACCTGCACGAGGTGCTCCTGGCAGGGCGGTCAGGCGAGGTGCCTGAGGAACACCATGACGAGGGGCCGGCCGGCGAAGCTCTCGAGGGTGATCGTGCTTCCGGGGAGCGCCACCTCGAAGTCCGGCGCGGGCGAGCCGGGCTCGGGACGGGTCACGCGCTCACCACGAGTAGCCCAGCCTGAGCCACCCGCCGATGAAGCTGTCCTGCGCCACGGAGGCGTCGGCGGTGAGGCACGCATAGGGGTCGGTGCAGGGGCCCGAGAAGCTCGTGCGCATCCCCGTGTACTCGAAGCCCGCGGACCACCCGAACCCCTTCGCGAACACGCCCGCGAGGCCCAGCCTCGCCGTCCCGCCGATGCCGGAGGCCGACGCGCCGTAGGCCGGCTCGGCGTCGCCCCAGCCGTGCAGGAACCTCACGTCGCCGCCCACGTCGATCTCGAGCCACTTGCCTGCGGCCACGATGCGCAGGGTCGCCCCGAAAATCACGTTCTTGTAGTCGAAGCTGCTCACGAGAAGGGGCGGGCTCGTGCCGGTGTCGATGCGAAAGTGGTACAGGCCCCAGCCCGCGTCGAGGCGCAGCCACAGGGGCGCCCGTCCCAGCGGGATCTCGTAGAGCACCAGGATGTCCAGCGCGGTCAGGGCCGTCCCGTACGACGCCGTCGTCACGCCCTCCACGTGCGAGGTCAAGGCCAGGGACCTGGTGAACGAGACCCCGATCCCGATGCCCGCGTACGGGTGGGCCGTGGCGATGCGCGCGGGGAAGAAAGCCAGCTCGGCGTCGATGGCGGAAAATGCGCTGCCGTCGTAGTCGATCCCCGGAGGCGGGGTCGTGGAGATGGAGAGCTTGCGGGTCATGAGCATCATGCCCGCCTGCACCGAGATGATCTGCCCCCTGGGACCTGTGGAAGGCTTTGCCGGTGCGGGCTCGTCCTCCACCTCGATCTCTTCCTCCTGCTCCTCCTGTTCGCCGGAAAAGGGGGTGATGACCTCGGATGGCACGCTGGCTGCGCCCGCGGCTGCCAGGATGTCGCTCGTGGCCTTCTCGACCGTTGCCTGCGGCGCGCTCCCCGTGGCCCAGGTGTAGGTGAAGACCTGCGGGTGGTCCGGGTCCATCGTCAGAACGACCGTCAGCTCCAGCTCGCTGGGCCCGCCCTCGATGGACGTGATCTCTCCCATCACCGTGGCGTCGAAGCCCATGTGCTCGCCGAGCTTGGCCATGTGGGTGGGCTTCAAGGAGTCCGGCGGGATGCCCAGCTTCTGTCCTGCGGTGATGGCGTCCTTGCGCGGTACGATGTCGACCCCGGGCTCGCCGCTCAGCTCCTTGACGAGCCTGTTGCGCACGTTCTTGCCGCCCTCACCCTTGAAGGAGAGGATCAGGATCTCGATCTGGGCTTCCTGGGCCAGGGCATGGCCCGGCTGGAAGGTCGCGGCCGCGGGGACAAAAAGCCACGCGAGCGCCCGAAGAAGACCGCCTGTGCCCGAGCTTTCCATTCTCCCTCTCGAGCTGTCGATGATAGGTCGTCGCGGGCTCTCGATGCAACCGTGTTCTGGTCGGGCCAGTGGGGCATTGCGCTTGCCCTGGCACCTCGGGGGGCGATAGCATGAAGGGATGGTACCGCTCGCGGACATCGAGGCGCTCGCAGCTCGCATGTGGATGTACGCTGCCGTGGCGGCGGTGGTGGTCGTGGTGGGCTCGGTGATCGCGCTCGTCCTCGCGGGGCCGCTGCGCCGGCTCAAGGAGCGGCTGTCCGGCAAACGGGTGGACCCGGGCGAGCTGCGGGTGGACGGGTACCTCGAGGAGGGTGGCAGGCCTCTCGCGGCTCTGACCACCGTGCGTCGCGTCGTGACAGGGATGGCGGCGGGCGGTCGCACGGTCACGCGGGATCTGGTGGACTACGCCATCGCGCAGGCCTGGAACCTGGGCGCGTCGGACCTGCACGTCACGCCCAACGCCTCGGGCATGACGCTGCAGCTTCGCATCGACGGGCTCCTGTACGACCTGGCGAGCTTCGACCGGGCCGTGCACGAGGGCGTGCTCATCCGCCTCAAGGTGCTCTCGAAGCTCAACGTGTACAAGCGCGACGTGCCGCAGGACGGGCGCATCCTCGTGGAGTCCGGCCAGAACATCGACATCCGCCTGTCCACGCTGCCCACCATCCACGGGGAGAAGGCGGTGATGAGGTTTCTGACGAGGTCGGGCAGGATGCTCGAGCTCGACGAGCTGGGCTTCGGGGAGGAGACGCTCGAGAGGTACAACGCCCTCATCGGCCGTCCCCAGGGCATGGTGCTCGTGACCGGCCCCACGGGCCACGGAAAGACCACGACCCT
>JBFYZU010000050.1:0-4397 GCA_041309365.1 Myxococcota bacterium | reverse complement strand
TCGCAGAGCACCGCGGGGTATGGGTCGGGTGGTATCACCGTGGGGAGGGTGGCCAAAAGCGTGCTTCCGGATACGATCACGATCTCCTCGGGCCGACCCACGATCTTCGTCTCCGAGGCGATGACGAGATCCGTCACGCCGTCGTCGTCGGCGTCGCCAGAGAACAGGAGAGTGCCGAATCCCTCGCGGTCCGGGCTGTCGTAGCAGGCCGTGAGCCACACGTGGTCTGGATCGGGCCCGTAGGGATAGTCGGGCGGAGATGTCACGGGGTCGTCCCACACTGCGTAGACGTAGACGCGGCCGTTGCTGCCCACGGCCAGCCACACGGGCCAGTCGTCGTCGAACGAGCCGGCCACGACGGCCACTCCGTAGTCGTCCGGGGCGTCCGTCGCCGGTGGCTCGATGCTCGGTGCCAGGTTCATGTCGATCCCGTCGTTGACGAGGTGCGCCGAGCCCACGGCCCCCAGGACCACGTACTTGAGGGTCTCGGTTCCCGGGTACGGGATGACCGTCACGCTGCGGCCCGCGCCCTCGGGCGGCATCAGGGCCTGCGTTCTCAGCCCCGAGCCCTCCACGCGCCGCGGGTTTTCCGAGTCCGTCGTGTCGAGGCAGAAACGCGTGAACCCGCCGGCGTCCGTGGCGACTCCCTCGTATCCGGGCTCCCCGAGGATCAGGCATCCCAGATCGGGGTGGACCTCGTCCAGGTACGTCCACTCGGCTGTCGCCGTCATGGCGGTGCCCGTGAGATAGAGGGCGTAGGGGTCCTCCTGTATGTTGGAGGCGTAGAGCCGGACCATCTTCCCGCCGCGGATCTCGAGGCCCATGCTGAGCCGGTGCATGGAGGTGGGCGATGCCGGCCCGGCCGACACGCCCATGAACATGCCCTCGGGCTCCTCCGCGCCCAGTGGCTTGTAAACTGGCGTGATGTTGAACCCGAAATCGCTCTTCTTGAACCCTTCGGGCTTGGCCACGCTCAGCACGGGCGAGTCGTCGCCCGCGTTGTAGGGCCAGGTCACTGCGGTGCAGGCGCAGGCCATGACCATCGTCGTCGTCAGATAGAGCGTCGTGCGTCTGGGCGTCATTTGCTGTACTCCGGCAGCGAGGCGAACTCCTCGGGGTCCTTGATCATTCCCTCCGTGTCGGGCAGGGGGTCGCGGATCATGTAGACGATGCCCACGACGGTCATCACGCCCGCCATGAGGAAGGAGAAGTCCGCACCGATCGCCCATCCCAGCGTCTGGTGGAACCTCGGATCGTTGTTGTCCATGTACCCGGCGCGCCTGTCTTGCATGAACTCGTCGTAGAGGTTGTCCGACTGCACGGCGAACACGATGCCCGCCACGAGGAAGGCCGTGGCGAGGCCGAACGAGACCCAGGCGGGCTTGCGGCTGGGCTTCGGGTTGAGCCTGACCAGGATCTTGGTGCGCATTCCCTTCTGGATGTCCACCTTGGCGAGGTACGGTTTGAGCCCCTTGGCCTGCACCAGCACCTCGTGGATGCCGGAGGGGTACTGGAGCACGAGCCCCTTGCCCAGCTCGCCGGTCACGGGCTTGCCGTCCACGCTCAGGATGGCGAAGTCCACGTTGGCGACCACCTGCACCTCGCCGTGATCGACGCGGGCGAGCTCCACGTCCAGCTCCAGGCTGTCGCCCACGCCTATGGAGACCTGCTTGCCGATCTCCTGGTAGCCGGGCTGCGCTATCCACACCTCGTGGTCGCCGGTGGGCAGAGGGGCCGCCCATGGAGTGACGCCCACGGACCCGGCGTCACGGTCGTCGATGTAGACCTTGGATCCGGGCACGTTGCTCACGACCTTGAGATAGCCGAGGAAGGTGCCCTGCGACAGCTCGACCACGACCACGTACACCCGGCCCTCGGACACGCTGATGGGCGTCACCGCGGCCTTGTACTCGGGATGCTCCACCCTGAGCTCGTACTTGCCGGGCTCGAGGGTCTGGTTGAGCGGCGACATGCCGGTGTACAGCACGTTGCCCTCCTGGTCCTTGACGATGACCTTGGCGCCGTCCGGCTTGGTCTGGACCTTCACGATGCTCTTCATGGCCATGGCCGCAGGGGGCGCCTCCGGGGTCGTCGGCGTGGCGCAGGCAGGCTGCCCCTCGCCCCCGCAGTCGCAGGGAGGCTGTCCCTGGCCGCCGCACAGCTTCGTCACCTCGTACGTGGGAGGCTCGTCGGGTCCGCCGGCCGTGGAAGGCAGGGCTTCGAGAGAGGCGATGCGGGCCTCGATGGCTTCCTTGTCCGCTGCCTCGGGCTCTTCCGAGAGGTAGCGCTTGAAGTAGTACACCGCCTGGCTGTACTGGCCGTGCTTCTCGAAGGCCACTCCCGCGTTGAAGAGGAACGCGGGGAAGCTCTGGGCCTCGTAGGCTTTCAGGAAAGCCGCCGCAGCCTCGTCGTACTTGCCCGCCGCGTAGAGAGCCTGGCCGAGCTCCATGTACTCCTTGGCGATCTCCATGTTGTCGGTGTCTTCCTGCGCGTACGCAGGCAAGGCCGCGAGCAGCGTGGCGATCGCCATCCACGACGCGATGTGACGTGCGTGTTGCATGGGTATGTGGGCCTTTCCTCTTTGCGTGCCGCCGGCGACGCCTCATTTGTCCTTCTTGTAGACGTCCGGGACCTTGAGCTCGCCCATGTCGACGCTGCCGGCCTTCTTGGGTGGTGGCTCCGGCACGGGCGTCTCTTCCGGGTCCTTCTTGGCTCCCTTGACGGGCTTCTTGCCGGCCTTGAGCGTCACCATCACCTCGGTGGGATCCGAGCTGGCGGTCAAAGTTTCCGTGGCCGAGAGCTTGCCTCTGGTCACTGTGAGCACGAGCTTCTCGTCCCTGGTCGCCGTCACCTCGCACGGCGTGAGATCGCACAGCTTGCCCCTTCCCTCGGCCTCCACAGAGGCGCCCTCGGGATCCGAGGATATCTTCACAACGACCAGAAGTGGCGCCACTTCGTCCTCGGCCTCGTCCGGGACCATCCCGGAAGGCATCCCGTGGGTCATGGGGTCGACCGCGCCGTCGGTCGCCGCCCTGTCGTCCGTTTCCGGTTGACGGGAGGCCGCTCCTGGAACGGCCGTGTCCGGGCCTCCCGTGGCGAGCTTCACGAGATCCACGCCGAACACGCGGGGCAAGGCGACCGCGGCCCCCACGCCGAGGCCCGCCACCACGAGCAGGATCACGAGAGCCCACACGAGGCCACGGCCGGTGCGGGGTGCGGACTCGTGGTCGTCGACGTCCCCGATCACCTCGAGCACGGGCCCGGGGGTGGTCATGGCGGGGTCTCTCTGCCCGCCAGGGGCCGGTGCGAAGGGTACCGTGGCCGGGTCCTTCTCCACGGCGATCAGGGCGTCCAGGAGTTCCTGCATGGAGGCGAACCGCTTGTCCGGATCCTTCTCCAGCGCCCTGTGCACGATGCTCTCCATGGACCGCGGGATGGAGAGGTTGGCGTTTCGCGTCCTCATGTCCGGCACGGGCTCGAACATGTGCCTCGACAGCACCGCCATGAACGTGTCGCCCGAGAACGGCACGTTGCCCGTGAACATCTCGAACATGATGATGCCCATGGCGTAGACGTCGATGCGATTGTCCACGGGTTTTCCGCCGGCCTGCTCGGGGCTCATGTACTCCGGCGTTCCGAACACCACGCCCGTCTTTGTGAGCTTTCGTCCCTCGCCATCGAGAACGCTCATCTTCGCGATGCCGAAGTCGAGGATCTTCACCTGCTCGTTGGGCTGTCCGGCGGCCACGAGGTAGATGTTCTCTGGTTTCAGGTCGCGGTGGATGATGCCCTTGGAGTGGGCTGCCACGAGTCCCTCGCAGGCCTGCTTGAGGATGCGCAGCGCCCTCTCGTAGGGAATGGTGCGCTGCTTCTCGAACACGCCAGCAAGGTCCTCGCCGTCGAGGTACTCCATGACGAAGAAGAACCGTCCGTCCGGCGTCGTCCCGAAGTCCGTGATGTCGATGATGTTCTCGTGGCCGATGATGGAGGCGCTGCGCGCCTCCTGCCTGAACCGCTCGACGACCTCCTCCTTGCGGCTGAAGTCCTCGCGCAGGACCTTGAGTGCGACGCGCTTGCCGATGTGCACGTGGCGCGCCTCGTAGACCTCGCCCATCCCGCCCTCACCGAGCCGGCGGATGATATCGTACTTTTCTATCTGCTTGCCGATGAACGGGTCGGTGTGCTCGGGCCTGGCCTGCGCGGGCGCGTCGCCGGGAGCACCGGCCTGGTCTCCGAGGGGCTCGCCGTCGAGGCTGCAGAATACCTCGCCGCCGAAGTACTTCGAGCCACACTTCCTGCAGACCTTCATTCCTGAGATTCCGATCGGATCGATACCTTCTCCAGGCGCCTATCGTCAGCCGATGGCGCGTTCGAAGACGGCACGTCCAGTGGAATTT
>JBFYZU010000049.1:0-6075 GCA_041309365.1 Myxococcota bacterium | reverse complement strand
TACATCTTCCCGCCGGCGCCGTCCATGCGCCTGATCACCGATATATTCAAGTTCTGCGCAACCGAGTTGCCGCAATTCAACTCCATCTCGATCTCCGGCTACCACATGCGCGAGGCCGGCTGCGATGCGGTGCAGGAGGTGGCCTTCACTCTCGCGGACGGCCTCTCGTACGTGAAGGCAGCCGTGGACATGGGCCTTCCGGTGGACGCGTTCGGCAGCCGCCTGAGCTTCTTCTTCAACTGCCACTCCAACTTCCTCGAGGAGGTCGCCAAGTTCAGGGCAGCGCGACGTCTCTGGGCCCACCTCATGGAGGAGCGCTTCGGCGCAAAAAATCCCAAGGCACAGAGCCTGAGGTTCCACACCCAGACGGCCGGCTGCAGCCTCACGGCCCAGCAGCCGCTCAACAACATCGTGCGCGTGACATTGCAAGCCATGGCCGCGGTCCTGGGTGGTACCCAGAGCCTGCACACCAACTCCTACGACGAGGCCCTCGCCCTGCCCACGGAGCAGGCCGTGCGCGTGGCCCTGCGGACACAGCAGATCGTCGGATACGAATCGGGCGCGGCCGACTTCGTGGATCCTCTGGCCGGCTCCTATGCCGTGGAGAGCCTCACCCGGCGCATCGAGAAGCTGGCCATGGAGTACATCCGCAAGATCGACGAGATGGGAGGCATGGTGGCCGCCATCGAGGCGGGCTACGTCCAGAAGGAGATCCAGAACACCGCATACGCCTACCAGCTGGACGTGGAGAAAGGCAAAAAGGCCGTGGTGGGCGTCAATCTCTTCGAGGAGAAGGAGTCCACCAGGCCGGAGCTCTTGCGGGTCGACGAGGCCGTGGGCAGAGACCAGATCGCACGGCTCCAGGCGTTCAGGGCCAGGCGCGACCAGGCTCGTCACGCCGACGCCCTGGCCTCCCTCGAGAAGGCCGCCAGATCCCCGTCCGATCCGCTGTTCGAGCGCGTCCTCGATGCGGTCCAGGCAGACGCCACCGTGGGCGAGATCACGAACGTGCTCCGCAGCGTCTTCGGCGAGTACAGGGGCACACCGCTCGTCTGACCACGCTCACTCGCGGAACGGATTTCTCACCATGATGGTCTCGTTGCGCCCCGGCCCCACGGACACGAGGTTGACGGGAATGCCGAGCCACCCTTCGAGCTTGCTCAGGTAGCGGCGGCATCCGGAAGGCAGCTCCCCCAGATCCCGCACGCCCGTGATGTCTTGCTTCCAGCCGGTCACCGTCTCGTACACGGGCTGCGCCTCATCGAGCATGTCCAGAGGGATCTCGCTCGAGAGACGTCCTTTGACCTTGTATCCCGTGCACACGCGCACCTCGGGCAGCCCGGTGAGGACATCCAGCTTGGTCAGCGCGATGGTGTCCACCCCGTTCAGGCGTATGGCGTATCGAAGGGCCGCAACGTCGAGCCACCCGCACCGCCGCGGACGCCCCGTGGTGGACCCGAACTCGTGACCGGTCATGCGGAGCCTCTCACCCACCTCTCCCTTCTCCTCCGTGGGGAACGGGCCTCCGCCCACCCTGGTCGTGTAGGCCTTGGAGATGCCCAGCACGCCGTCGATGCGCCTGGGTGCCAGCCCCGCACCCGCCGGCGCACCGAGCACGCACGAGTTGGAGGAGGTCACGTAGGGGTAGGTGCCGTGGTCGATGTCCAGAAGGGTGCCCTGCGCTCCCTCGAGCAGCACGTTGGTTCCGCGCGCCATCTCTTCCTCGAGCACGAGCGACGTGTCGCAGAGAAATGGCGCGAGCCTCTCGCCCCAGGCGAGGCATGCGTCGCGGGTCTCGTCGATGCACGGCATGACGGCGCCGCGCTTCTCGAAGAGCGGCGCCCAGTTCGCGTGGACGGCCTCGAGCTTTTTCTCGATGGCGGCCGGGTCGAGGACGAGGTCCATCATGCGGATTCCTCGCCGTCCGGCCTTGTCCTGGTACGCCGGCCCGATCCCTCGCAGGGTGGTACCGATGTGCACCATGGAGCCATCCGTCACCGACTCGCTCAGCGAGTCGGCTGCCCTGTGGATGGGCAGAATCACGTGGGCACGGCGGGCTATGGACAGCCGCTGAGGCGTCAGCGGTCCCACCGACTCCTGGATGCCGCTCATCTCTGCCAGCAGGACTCCAGGGTCTATGACCATGCCCTGCGCCAGCACGCAGCGCACGTGCTCTCGCAGCGCGCCGGATGGCAGCAGGTTGAGGACGATCTGCCGATCCCCCAGCACCACCGTGTGCCCTGCGTTGTTGCCTCCCTGGTAGCGCACGGCCACGCCGGCGAACTCGCCCAAGAGGTCGACGAGCTTGCCCTTGCCCTCGTCCCCCCACTGCAACCCAGTGACTGCAATGACTGTCATCGAGGCGTCATGGTACGTTCTCGGGCTGCGATGTTCAAGCCGGTTTCGATGGGGGTCGATCGGCCGTCACGAGCGGCAAGAACTCCTTTTCGGACACCTCGCTCACCGTGTAGCCGGGCCCCATCTCGTCCAGGGTGTAACGGAGCACGGACCTGATCTCGCCACCCTCGATGTCGAAGGCGTGGAAGGTGCTCGAGAGGTGGGGCTTCAGGCGTCCATGCCTCGTGGCAGAGGACACTCCCACCAGGGTCATGGTGCCGTCCGTAGTGACGTGTCTCCTGTACATGTTGCGGTGCAGGTGACCGTGCAGGACCAGCGAGTTGCGACCGTGCAGGGCCTTGCGGAGCTGCTGGCGATCCACGAGGCCGTTCATGAGAAGAAAGAGGCGGTTCGTGGTCCACCTGTAAGGCGGGTGGTGAAGGAGCACGACCGGAAATGCATCCTTCACGGGCCCCTGTTCGAGAGCATCGGCGAGCCTCGCGATCTGCCTGTCGCCCAGCTTGCCCGACGCCACGAAAGGAGGCCGCGACATCGACGTGTCCAGGCCCACGATGGCCGTGCCCGACCTCACCCTGACCACGGGGAACGATCCGTTCCGGCAATCGTCACCCGACATGTAGGGCCCGAGGTAGGCCATGACCCTGTTGTCCCGATCCGACCCCGCCGTGTACCTGTCGTGGTTTCCCGGAACCACGGTGATGGACTCTGGCCCGAGACCGATCCGGTCCAGAAGCAGCCTGAACTGTGCGAACTCGATTCCGAGCGAGAGGTTGGTCAGGTCTCCCGTGATGGCGATATGATCGGGCCGGGCGTCATCGATGGCGGCGATGATGTGCTCGAGAAGCCCCGAGTCGTGCTGGAACCTGCGCAAAAGTTTCAGGTTCACGAGGCCCGTGATGCGCTTGTTCATGAAACGCGTTCCCGGCACTGCCAAGCGAGCCAGGTAGTGGACGTCCGAGAGGTGGACCAGCCTCATGCGAGCATTACCATAGGCACATGCATTGGGAAGTCAACCGCCATCGAGAACGCGAAGTTGAGTGTCAGACGCAGATCCGGTATGATGTGCTCCACCACGGGGAGTGAATCATGTTCAAGAACAAGCTCACCGACATGATCGACCGAATGGACGATCAGGTCATCGGCGCTATCGTCATGGACCAGGAAGGCATCACGCTGGACAAGGTCGGTGAGGCCCCCGATCCGGCCCTGGACACCGAGACTCTGGCCATGGAGTACACCATCATCCTCAAGAACGCCATGAAGACAGCAGACATGGTGAATGCGGGCAAGGTGAGCGAGTTCTACATCCGCAACGAGCGGTTCACCGCTCTTCTGAGGATGATCAACAGCGAATACTTCGTGGCCATGTTCCTGCGCCCGGGGGCCAACATGGGCAAGGGCCGTTTCCTGCTGCGCGCGGCAGCAGCCTCCATGATCAAGGATCTCTGATCCCGAAAACACACTCGACCCGCCCCGGATCTCCCGTGACCTGGTTCGCCGGAATCGACGAGAACGGCCTTGGCCCGAGGCTCGGGCCTCTCGTGGTGACGGGCGTGTGGGCGACGTCCGACGGCTACAATCCCCGGACCATGGCAGAGGCCGTCGCCCGTCCTTTCGACGTGCGTGACTCCAAGCAGGTCTTCAGCCAGCGTGGCCTGGCCCGAGGCGAGAGCGCCGCACTGTCATTGATCTGCGCCATCTCGGGGGATCTGCCGGAAACGGGCGGGGATCTCGTGCGCATGCTCGATCCCGTTCGATCGGGGTCGGACCTCCCTTGCATCGCCCACGGGGCGCTGCCCATGTGCGACACGAGGGAATTGAAGCTGCCCCTGTACTCGCAGCGCGAGGAGATCGAAAAGAGGGCTTTTGGGCTGGGTGAAGCGCTCGCGGGTCTCGGGATACGAGAGAGGGGCGCGCGCTGCATGGTCATGTGCCCGTTCGAGATGAACACCCTCATGCGGGCAGGTCGATCGAAGCTCGACGTGGACCTGCAGATGTTCATGACCGTGGCACGCGACATCAGGGCCGCGCGCCCGGTAGATGGTACCATGGTGTGCGGCAAGGTGGGTGCCCGGACCCGGTATGCCTCCCTTGTCGGCCCGGGGACCGTGACTCTGGCCGAACGGCGGGAGATGAGCTCCTATGACGTGGCCGGTCTCGGCCGTGTCCATTTCGTGCTGGACGCCGATGATTCCGATCCCCTGGTCTCCATGGCGTCCCTCGTGGGCAAGTACCTTCGCGAGGTGATCATGCATGCCATATGGCAGACTGCACGGCGCCTCGTGGGGGAGATCCGCCGGCCGTCCGGCTACCACGACACCGTAACGACGAGCTTCATCGAGCGAGCCGGGGCGGCCATGCGCGAGGCGGGCGCGTGCCCCGATTGCATCGAGCGGATCAGGTGAGGCTCAGCAGCAGACCGTCACGGAGATCACGTCGTGGCAGGCGTTGTCCTCGCAGTCGGTGAACCCGTTGCCGTCGTTGTCGATCCCGTCCGAGCAGAGCGCGTCGGTGACCTCCGAGTTGCAGATCGCGACGTTCGGGTTGCGCCTGCAGCTGTTGTCGTCGCAGTCCACGAAGCCGTTGTCGTCCTGGTCCTCCATGTCCGAGCAGGTTTCGTCGTCGCACTCGAGGTAGCCGGGACAGGAGCACACGGTCACGTTCGCGTTCCGGTTGCAGGTGTAGGTGCCGCAGTCCTGATGACCGTCATCGTCGTTGTCGATGCCGTCCGAGCATTCCTCATTCGTGTCTTCCCGGTCCTGGCACACTGTCGCGCTCAGGCATGGAGCTGTCTGGCAATTGATGTCCACGCAATCGACGATGGTGTCATCGTCGTTGTCGATGGTGTCCGTGCAGGCGGCGTCCGTGTTCTCGCCACAGTAGAACTCGCACATGTAGTCGTCGCAGTCGACGAAGCCGTTGCAATCGTTGTCGACCTCGTCCACGCAGGAGGCGAGGGTGTTCTCCCCCCCGGTGATCTCGCAGCAGAACGCATAGCAGTCCCAGTCGTCGCAATCGATAAAGCCGTTGCAGTCGTTGTCCACCTCGTCCATGCAGGCCCCTTCCGAGTCCTCCGTGCCCGTGGGAGTGCACGTTCCGTCATGGGCTGGATCCGGGGTCGTGTCGGTGCGCGTGTCCGTGACCTGGTCCTGCGTGACGTCGGTGGAGGTATCGAGCGGATCGTAACCCTCTTCGCGGCACCCGGCGAGCATGCAAGCTGTCACGAGAGCGATCACGAGGGCGTTTCTGCAGTGGCCCGTGCGTTCATTTCTCGGCATCGTGTGCTTCCTTCCATATGGGATCCGCCTCCTGCAGCTCGCGCCGCAGGACCTTGCCGATGGGGCTCTTCGGGATCTCGTCGATGAAGGCGATGTGCCTGGGAACCTTGTAGTGCGTCATGTTCTCCTTGCACCAGGCCAGAAGCTCGTCCTGGGTGATGCTTCCCTTGCGCTCTGGACGCAAAACGACCCATGCCTTGATGACCTCGCCAGCCTCCTTGTCGGGCAGGCCAGCCACGGCGACCTCGCTCACCGCGTCATGGCCGCCGACGAGCTCCTCCACCTCCTTGGGGAAGACGGAGTATCCCTTGTACTTGATGAGCTGCTTCTTGCGGTCCTGGATCGTGACGCGACCATGCTCGTCCATGCAACCGATGTCGCCCGTGAGCAACCACCGTTTGCCATCCATCTCGACGATGGTCTGTGCGGTCTCCTCGGG
>JBFYZU010000048.1:0-12481 GCA_041309365.1 Myxococcota bacterium | reverse complement strand
ACCGAGGTGAGCCGGCTGAGGCGCACGCTGGCGCCCGAGAACAGCTTTCACGGCATGGTGGCCGTGAGCCCCGCCATGATCGAGGTGTTCGACACGATCCGCCAGATAGCCACCTCCGACTACCCCGTGCTCGTGACAGGGGAGAGCGGGACCGGCAAGGAGCTGGTGGCAGGCGCCATCCACGCACAGAGCCGGCGGAGCGCGGGCCCCTTCGTGCCCATCAACTGCGGGGCCCTTCCGGACAACATCCTGGAGAGCGAGCTGTTCGGCCACGTGCGAGGGGCGTTCACGGGCGCCGTGCGCACCAAGAAGGGCCGCTTCGAGATGGCCGACAAGGGGACGCTGTTTCTCGACGAGGTGGGCGAGCTCAGCCCGAGCTTCCAGGTCAAGCTCTTGCGCGTCCTGCAGGAGAAGCGCTTCGAGATGGTGGGGGGGGAGAGGACCGTCAAGGTGGACGTGCGCGTGCTGAGCGCCACCAACCGCGACCTGCGCGAGATGGTCAGGCAGGGCACGTTCCGGGAGGACCTCTTCTACAGGCTGTGCGTGGTGCCGCTCGCGCTCCCGCCGCTGCGGGAGCGCACCGAGGACATACCGTATCTGGTGGAGCACGCGCTCGAGCGCATCCGCGAGACAGGGGTCGACGGGGCGCCCTCCGTGTCCGACGAGGCCATGGCGCTCCTCGTCAAGCACCCCTGGACGGGCAACGTGCGAGAGCTCATCAACGCCTTGCAGTTCGCGACCGTGAGGTGCGCCGGCGCGCCCATCGCGCCCGAGCACCTGCCCGCGGAGATCAGGGTGTCGCACGAGGCGCCGGCCAGGCCGAGGCTGCGCGTGAAGGCGCCGGCCAGGCTCGGGCGCCGGCCCAAGCTCGACCCCGTGTCCGTGAAGCAGGCCATGGAACGGGCAATGGGTAACAAGGTCGCGGCCGCCAGGCTCCTGGGCGTGGGCCGTGCCACGCTCTACAGGTTTCTCAAGCACGGGCAGTAGCGCCGCTCGCAGGACGCCTTATGGGCAGTTCGAGGAACGAAACTCGAAACCCGGGCCAGGTGAGCCGCGAAGATGTCCAGGAGCACCAACGACAACCTCGACAAGCTCGTCGCGCTGACGCGCGAGATGATAGCCCTGGCGGACGAAGGGGATCGCGACAGGGACGACACCTCGTGCGGGATCATCTACGGCATCCTGCGAGACCGCGCCTACAGGCTCCGCAAGCTCGCCCAGCAGGAGTGCGAGAAGCACAGGCAACAGGGCAAGTGGGAATGAGGGAGGGTCGCACGATCGCGGCGAGGCCGGCCCCTCGCGGGGTGTTCAGCCACACGGGTTGCGGCTATATTTGCGCCTCTCACGGGGGGACAACCGGGCGAGCATCCTGACGGCAACGAGAGCGCCGGCGCCGGGCACGTGCCTCGGCGAGGCGCGGGATCGATAGGACCCCGAGCGCACGAGGAGGAAAGCGAGATGAAGAGCATCAAGGGAACCATCACAGAGAAGAACCTGCTCACGGCATTCGCCGGCGAGTCGCAGGCCCGCAACCGCTACACCTACTTCGCCGGAGCCGCACGCAAGGAAGGCTTCGTGCAGATCGCGGACATCTTCGCGGAGACAGCGGACCAGGAGAAGGAGCACGCGAAGAGGTTCTTCAAGTTCCTCGAGGGCGGAGACGTGGAGATCGTGGCCGCGTTCCCCGCTGGGATCATCGGCACCACGGCCGCGAACCTCGAAGCGGCGGCCGGCGGCGAGCACCACGAGTGGACCGACATGTACCCGGGGTTCGCCAGGGTCGCCCGCGAGGAGGGCTTCGAGGCCGTGGCACTGGTCTTCGAGGCCGTGTCCGTGGCAGAAAAGCAGCACGAGAAGCGCTACAACGACCTTCTCGACAACGTGAAGGCGGGCAAGGTCTTCAAGAAGGACGCGCCGGTGAGGTGGCGCTGCCGCAACTGCGGCTACATCCACGAGGGGACCGAGGCGCCCAAGGCGTGCCCGGCGTGCGCCCACCCGCAGGACCACTTCGAGGTGCTCGGCGAGAACTACTGAGCCGAGGAGGGACGAGGATGAAGGAATTCAAGAACATCGACGACGTGCTCGATTTCGCCATCGGCGAGGAGGAGGCGGCCCGCAGGTTCTACGACAACCTGGCGAGGACCGCCGGCAGCCAGCCCATGCGCGAGGTGTTCGAGGGGTTCGCCCGGGAGGAGATGGGCCACAAGGCCAAGCTCGAGGCCGTCAAGGCGGGCAAGCTCAAGCACGCCTTCGAGGGCAAGGTGGGCGACCTCCGGATCTCCGACTACATCATCGAGGTGGTCCCCAGCGCCGAGACGAGCTACCAGGAGGCGCTGATCCTCGCCATGAAGAAGGAGAAGGCGGCCTTCAGGATGTACTTGGACCTGGCCGCCATCACCGACAACGAGGATCTCGCGGCGCTGTTCGCGGGGCTCGCCCAGGAGGAAGCCAAGCACAAGCTGCGCTTCGAGATTGAGTACGACGACAACATCTTGACCGAGAACTGATCGCGACCGGCCCAGGTGCCGTGAACAAGGAGAAACGTCATGGAGATAAGCAACGTCTTTCGCTGCGAGATATGCGGCAACATGGTCGAGGTCCTGCACGTGGGCGGCGGCACTCTCGTGTGCTGCGGCCAGGACATGAAGAAGCTCGTCGAGAACACGACGGACGCGGCAAAGGAGAAGCACGTCCCGGTCATCGAGAAGGCCGGCGACGGCATCGTCGTCAAGGTGGGCAGCGTGGCCCACCCCATGACGCAGGAGCACCACATCGAGTGGATAGAGGTCACGGGCGACTTCGGCCTCGCCCGCAAGTACCTGAGCCCCGGCAGCGCCCCCGAGGCATCGTTTCTTGTGAAGGCCGGCGGCGTGACGGCCCGCGCGTACTGCAACCTGCACGGGCTGTGGAAGGCGTGATGCCATGCTGTCAAAGAAGCTCGAGAAGGCCCTGAACGACCAGATCAACTACGAGCTCTACTCGGCCTACATCTACTACGCCATGGCCGCGTACTTCGACTCAACGGACCTGCCCGGGTTCTCGAACTGGATGCAGGTCCAGGTGCGCGAGGAGCTCGTGCACGCCGACAAGCTCTTCAGGTTCATCGCCGACAGGGACGGGCGGGCGAGGCTGGCTCCCATCAAGGGGCCCGAGCTCGAGTGGAAGTCGCCGCTCGAGGTCTTTACGGTCGCCCACGACCACGAGGTGAGCGTCACCAAGAGGATCCACGCCATCGTGGACCTGGCGAGGGCCGAGAAGGACCACGCGGTGGAGAACTTCCTGCAGTGGTTCGTGACCGAGCAGGTGGAGGAGGAAGCGTCCACCAAGGCCATCGTGCAGCAGCTCAAGCGCCTGGGCAACGAGGGGCACGCACTGTTCATGGTGGACCGCGAGCTCGCCCAGCGGATCTTCACGCCGCCGCCCGCCGGCGCCTGACACACCACCATCGACCGAGTAGGAGGACCTGCCCATGGATCCGGTTCTTCTGGCGAGGATCCAGTTCGCCCTGACCATCGGGTTCCACTACATCTTCCCCCCCCTCACCATCGGGCTCGCGTGGCTCATCGTGATCATCCAGGCCCTTCACCTCGGCACGGGCGAGGCCATCTACCGGACCATGGCCCGGTTCTGGATCCGCGTCTTCGCCCTGGGGTTCGCCGTGGGGGTGGCCACGGGCATCGTCATGGAGTTCCAGTTCGGCACGAACTGGGCAGCCTACTCGCGCTTCGTGGGCGACATCTTCGGCGCGCCGCTGGCGGCCGAGGGGCTGTTCGCGTTCTTCCTCGAGTCCACGTTTTTGGGCCTGCTCGTGTTCGGCGAGAAGAAGCTGTCGCCCAGGATGCACTTCGCGAGCGGGCTCATGGTGGCCCTGGGCTCCACGCTGTCTGCCTTCTTCATCATCGTGGCCAACTCATGGCAGCAGACGCCCGCAGGATACAGGATCGTGGACGGACGCGCCGAGCTCACGGACATCTGGGCCGCCGTGTTCAACCCGTCCACTTTGCCCCGCTACGCGCACGTCGTGAGCGGCGCGCTCATCACGGGGGCGTTCTTCATGATGGGCCTGAGCGCCTTCTACCTCTTGCGCCGCACCCACGAGGACTTCGCCGGGCGCTCGCTTCGCATCGCTTTGGTGGTGGCCCTCGCGGCCTCGCTGGGCCAGCTCGGCACGGGGCACTGGCACGCGGTGCAGGTGGCACACACCCAGCCCGCGAAGTTCGCGGCCCTGGACGGTCACTTCGAGACGGGCGCCTACGCGCCCATGGTGGTCGCGGGCATTCCGGACGCGGACGAGGAGCGCGTCAGGGGCAAGGTGGCCATCCCGTACATGCTGAGCATCCTCGTGGGCATGGACCCGGCAACGGAGATAAGGGGCCTCAAGGACTTCCCGAAGGACACGTGGCCGCCGCTGGTCATCACGTTCGTGTCGTTCAGGCTCATGGAGAACCTGGGGTTCTTCTTCATCGGGCTCACCGTGCTCGGCGCGGGCCTCATGCTCCTCAAGAGGCTCACCGGCGCCAGGCCCGTCTTGTGGGCCATGCTGTTCGCGATGCCGCTGCCCATCCTGGCCAACGAGCTCGGCTGGATCGCGGCCGAGGTGGGACGCCAGCCGTGGATCGTGTACGGCGAGCTTCGCACCGCGGACGCGATCAGCGTGACCGTCCCCGCCTCGCAGATCCTGGCGTCCATCCTGCTGTTCTCCCTGCTGTACACCTTTTTGGGCGCGGTCTTCGTCATCCTTTTGCGCATGAAGGTCCTGAAGGGCCCCGAGGAGCCTGCACACGAGGGGGGTGAGCCATGAGCACGCTGCAGGTGATCTGGTTCGTGCTCGTGGCCGTGCTCCTCACGGGCTACGCCGTGCTCGACGGGTTCGATCTGGGAGTGGGCGCGTGGCACCTTCTGGCCAGGGGCGACGACGAGAGACGCACCCTCATGAGCTCCATCGGCCCGGTCTGGGACGGCAACGAGGTGTGGCTGATCACGGGGGGTGGCGCCCTGTTCGCCGCGTTCCCGCCCGTGTACGCCACCGTGTTCAGCGGCATGTACCTGGCGCTCATGCTCGTGCTCGTGGGCCTGATCTTCCGGGCCGTGTCGCTGGAGTTTCGCTCCAAGCTCTTGTCGCCCGCCTGGCGCTCGGCCTGGGACGTGGCGTTCAGCCTGGGCAGCATCCTGCCGGCGCTGCTGTTCGGAGTGGCTCTGGGCAACGTGGTGCAGGGCATGGAGCTCACCCCCGGTGGAGACCACGCCGGGAGCTTTTTCTCCCTCCTGGACCCCCTCTCCCTGGCGACGGGACTCGCAGGGCTCGCCATGCTGGCAACCCACGGCGCCCTGTACCTCGTGCTCAAGACCGAGGGGGACCTCAACGAGCGGGCGCGGCGCTGGGCATCCGGAGCATGGGTCGCGTTCGCGGCCCTGTTCGCCGGCGTCACGGCGTGGAGCCTCGTCGCCCACCCGCGGCTGCTCGACAACTTCCTGGCCGCTCCGGCCCTCTTTTCGTTGCCGGCTTTGATGGCCGCCTCCATGGCGGCCGTGCCCCTGGCGCACCGGGCGAAAAAGCCCCTGGCCGCGTTTCTGGCCTCCGCGGCCACCATCGTGCTCGTCATGTCGATAACGGCCGCGAGCATCTTTCCAGCCCTGGTGCCCGCCACGGTTCCCGACCTGAGCCTGACCGCTTTCAACGCCTCGTCGTCGAGGCTCACGCTCACGGTGATGCTGGTCCTCGCAGGCATCGGCATGCCGCTCGTGATCGGCTACACCGCCTTCGTCTACCGCACGTTTCGCGGCAAGACCCGCGTCACGCCCGACGGTTACTGATCTTGCACGACCGATCGGCAACCCGGTGTGCGGCCCGGGCGAAAAGCAAGGTGACGTGCACCTTCACCACGAGCGCGGGTTCACCCGAGGGCGCACTTGCCCGCTTCGGCAGAGCAAACTAGTGGCCCGTCCCGCTCATGTCGAGCGGAAACCCACTGGCCGGATGATCCGAGACCGGTACACCAAGAATTTGCCATGTCCGTCGTATGGAGCGGAGAACATCCACGGCGGGGCGCGCTGGACAAAGTTCAAAGCGCCACGGCGGGCGATTCCACTCCACTACACCCCGCTGCACGCATCGTGGGTCAACCAGGTGGAAACCACGCCCATGTGCACGTGCGTCCGCACGGCAACCACCTCGTTGCAGAGCTCGAGTCAGGACAAGACATGGAGCCTGTCGCCCGGCTGACCTATACAGGTGACCGGCAATTCGGTCTCGGCTTTTTCCAGCACACGGGGCGATGGGAACCGATACCCTTCGCAGGGCCGCTCGAAACCGCAACCAGCGAGCTGGTCCAGATGCTCGGCTCTTACCTCGAACCGTCAGGGTTTCCGCTCGACATGAGCAAGACGGACCACCAGAGCACCGACCGGTTTGCTCTAGTGCGAGGCGAGGTACTTCATGATCTCGTCGTCCCCGTTCTCCTTGGCGTAATCCATGGCCGTGTTGCCGTCGTCGTCCTCGGCATACTTGTCCGCACCGTTGTCCATGAGGACCTTGACCGTTGCGACGCACGACTCGTCGTCAGGGCAATACCTCGCGGCATTGTGCAGGGGCGTCTCCAGCTCCTCCGAGATCGCATTCACGTTCGCACCCTTCTGGATCAAGAACTTGCACATCTCGGGATGGTTGTTCTGGGCAGCCCCGTGCAGGGCGGTCTCGTTCCACAGCCCCTCGTGGTCGATGTCGGCCTTCTTGGCCAGCAGGTACTTGACCACAGGCATCTGGCCCGTCAGGGCAGCCGCGATCAGGGGTGTGGGTATCCCGGGAGAGATACCGAGGTCCACGTCGAGCTTGACCTGCTCGATGTAGTACTTGACCACGGCAAGGTGCCCTTCCATGGCGGCCCAGTTGGGAGCCGCATAGCTGGCATCGATGTCGGTGTAGGCCGGGTTGGCGCCCTGGCCGACGAGGTACTTGACCATGGGCAGATCGCCGAGCGCCGAGGCCATGTGCAGGGGCGACACGCCATCCTTCGTCCCGCTGTCGATGTCCACGTTGCCCTTGGCGAGGACTTGCTTGGCCATCGCGATGTCGCCCGCGACCACGGCGGCATGCAGCTCGCTGTAGCCTTGCTTGTCGGTCAGGATGCACAGCGGATCCGCGCCCTGGGCGATGGCTTCCCTCGCCGCCAGGAAGTCCTCGTCGTGCATCTGCCGCAAATACTCGGCGTTCAGATTCGCCTGTGCGTCCGAGACGGGGGCTGGAGGTTGAACGGGGGACGAAGGCGAGGCCGTGCCGGACGCAGGCTCGCTCGTGGTGGCCGGCTGTGACGGACCGGAGCCCTTCGATCCCTTTGCCTTCTTTCCGCCACCGAGCAGGCCTCCCAGCACATCGCCTGCCTTCGAGCCCTTCTTCTTCTTGCCCGCCTTGGGCTCCCCGGCGCCGGAGGACGTCGAACCCGCAGCTGGCTGTGTCGAGGGCAAAGGCTCCGTCTGGTACGCGTACGCGCCGGGCTGCGGCTCCGGTTGCGTCGCCGGGTAGCCGTAGGACGCGGGTAAAGCGACGGGAGCGGTGGGCAGGCTCGCGATGAGGTTCCCCTGGTCCGCAAACGCCAGCACGACCTGATCCGCGAGCTGCTGCAGGGCCATGGACACCATGGCAGCGATGGCCTTCGCGTAGGCATCCTGGGCGGCGACATCGTCCGCCTGGGCCGGTGGGTACGGGCCCTGCGCCTGGGCCGTGAGCTCCCTGTCGATGACCTGAACCCCTTGAGGCCAGAACATCCCGAAGCGCACCTTGATGACGATGTTCGCCCCACCGTGCGAGACAAAAATAGGCTCGAGGACCGTATCGGGTGGCAGCTGCTCCGGGTATGCCCCGCTGGCTGGAGCGACCTGGGCGGCCTGTGGCTCGTCTCCCTTCCCGGTCACGACGCTCACCACTGCCACACGAACCTCGGGTACGCCCGGTCCTGCCTCGTAGAGCTGGAAGCCCAGGCAGCCGAGGCTCAGGGCGGTGGTGTCCTCGACGATCCTCTTCACTGTCAAGCTCGAGTCCAGGGTGAACGCGCTGCCCAGCCCCCGGTCACCGGAACCATCGGTCCGCCAGTCCTCTGCAGGGTACAGGTGAACGATCTTTCCCGAGGCAACCTGCGTACAGACCGGAGACGGAGGCTGCGGCAAGATCGTGCTGCCACAGGCCGACGTGGCGAGAACGACAATGGATGAAATGACCACCGTTCTTGTCATGCAATTGCTACGCATCGATTTCCTCTCGGACAAGGAATGTATTCTGTATTGTCGTACAATCAAGCACAAGTTTACATTTTCCAGATAGACGTTCACGAACAGATACCTGAACGAGGATCACGCGAGCGAGCACCGGCCGAAAGCACCGCCTGACCACTCGACCGATAGGATCCGATGGGTGAACGGGCGATCGGTGCTTTGAGAGGGGGCTCATCCTGTCGGGCAGCGCCCAGATCCATCTGCTGGCCGGAGTGCAGGAGACGCTCGCCGGACGCGTGGTCACCAGGCAGATTTTTCTCTGCGTCTGCGAGATCGCAAAGGTGGAGCGGCCCCTCATCGTGGATCTCATGGACGTCGAGTTGACTTGCCTGCGGACCGGGGACGGACGGGAGGCCGATCCGCTCGCGAGGCTCCCGGGGGGGATACCTGGGATTCGAGATGAAGTCTTCACGGCGAGTGGCGCAGGTCGACGGCCGCCATCTGCGGGGTCAGCAGGATCTCCTCGATGGCCCTTTGCTGGGTGGATTCGTGATCCACCAGGGCGAAAAGGTCCAGTTTTGGCCTGAGCGTCGAGGCGTCACAGAAATGCCCTCAGTGCGTCCCGGAGCCTGTCCAGCCGCGCGACCTTCCCTGCGGACTCGCTCGACGACCTGGCTCGATCGCTGGCGTCCGCGACGATGGCGCCGTCGGTGCGCTCGCCGCTACGTGAGGCCCACCGCATGAAGGCGGTGCAGTCGTCGAGATCCGACTCCGTCATCCGCCTGATCTTGAGCAGGAGAAAGAGCGTCGGATCGGGCCGGTGAATCCGGGCGGTCTTGCCCTCGTTCACCAGCACCAGGTGCTCCTGCCAGCCTTCGATCCCGTGCAAGAAGTAGGCTCCGGCCTGGTTGATGGCCTCGACCGGCAACCCCAGCTCCCGAGAGACGGACCAACTCGGACTGGGTCATGCCGAGCCTTCGACGGCGGGACCTGATGGCCATGTGCAAGGAGGTCATGCATAATTTATGATGCATGTTAAATATGCGTCAAGTCCGATGGATTCCCCTGTGCACGGCTGTACCGCTCTGCCAGATGTCCGGTACGACGTGCACGGCGCCTTCGCGCCAACGGCCTGACGACGCCTACGACTTTTACGGAGAAGATCGAGTCGCGGTCGAAGATGAGGCACCTCGGCGCGGTATCGAACGGGAATGCCACGCGGATCTGCTGCACGACCCAGGCCACCGGGTGCTCGGTGACGTCATGGTGGACGATCTGCCGTCGACCGTGCCGGATCGCGATGAGGACGTAGAGCAGGCGAAAGGTCAGCGATCACGGCGCGTATGGAGCTCTGTCGAGGCGCACCTGTCGAGCGCTCACAAAAGCCCCCAGACCATCTTCGCCGCGATGGCGAGCAGGACCACGCCGATCAGGATCTTCACCTGCCTGCCCTCGAGCTTGTCGGTCATGAGCCACGAGCCGAGCGCTGCGCCCACTGCAGAGCCCGCAGCCGTCCAGCCGAGCAGCGCCCAGCTCATCCCTGCCAGCGACACGTGGCCGAGAAACCCGGTCAAAGACGAGAAGATGACGACGAGCGAGGTGCTGGCGGACGCCTTCTTGGGGTCGTAACCCAGAGCTACGAGCGCCGGAACGATGATGTTGCCGCCACCGACCCCGAGAAGGCCGCCGAGAAACCCGGCCAGCCCGCCCACTCCGACCCCGATGACGACGAGTGTCCTGGTGCCGACTTTGGCCTCGCGCGCTCTTGGAGTGTAGAGCAGCATCATCAGCGCCGCGAACACCAGGAAGCCGACGAACAGCCAGAGGAGCACCGTTTGGTCCAGTCCCTGGCTCACACACGCACCGAGGGGCGAGAGAGCCGACGCGACGACCACCATCGGGAGCACGACCTTCCAGACGACCAGCCGCTTGCGGACGAAGGTGACCGAGGCTACCGACATGGCGACGGCGTTGAGCAGCAGCGCCGTTGCCATCGCCGTGTGGACATCGATGCCGAGCGCCAGGAACACCGGGATCAACACGAAGGCCGCGCCGACACCCGCAATTGTCAGCAGCGTCGTGAACAGCAAGGTGACGATCCCGGCTGCGATGAAAGTCGTCATCGCCTTGTTCCTGCCCGGCCTCCCACGGGATCACCTGCCGTAGCCGGAGCACGGGATGCACACGCGCCTGTCACCGACCAGGCGCAGATACGCGATCGAGGTGAGCTCGCCGCACTCGGCGCAGGGATGCAGCCCCATGATCTCCCCGTAATCGTCGAATGGATGCTGCTCGATCTGGCCGATCGCCAGCACCTCGGTTTCGGGGGCTTTCCATACGATGTCCACCATCTCCCATGCCTCCTCTTCGGGGATCCGCGTCGGAGGGATTCCCTGCCCACGCTTGCGCATGAAGGCCGATTCGGCGATCATTTTCTGGTGGGTGCCCTTGTATGCGACCCGCACCGACACTTCCCTCTTCTTGTCGATGAGGGTGATCGCGAGCTTGCCCCACCCGGTCTTTTCGATGTTGAACTTGCCGAGCGTGCAGCCTGTCGCGTACTGGATCCCGTCGGCAAAGCACTGCGCCCCGTGATTGTCGCCGATCTCGACGAGGCAGTGGAGCTCCGAGGAGTTTCCCGTTCGCTTCACTCCGAGCGCGCGCAGCGAGGCAAGTCCCGCACGCACGCCGGCGGTCGAGGCCCAGCACTTGTGACCGTGGAACTCGAAGGCCTTGAGCAGTATTTCTTTGTCCTGTTCGGTCATGATCATCCCTCTCTTGTCCTTCGTTATTCCCGTGCGCCGGCAAGGCGTTCCTGGCAAATCATGCAAACCTCCTCGCCTCCCACGATGCGTGCATAGCCGTCCACCTCCATCTCGCCGTACTCGTCGCACACGAGGCTGAAGAAGGAGTGTGGGCGGTGATCGATCTCGTAGGGATCGATCATGTGACTCTCCTTTTCACGGTGTCTTGCCATTCTCGATGGCGTCCGAAATCTGCGCCGAGGTCACCTCGCCATGGAGCATTCCCAGGACGATCCCTTCGCCGGTGAAAAAGTAGATCGCGGGCATGGCCATCATCGGCTCCAGCTTGCGGTAGGTCTCGATCTTTGAGCCCTCGTTGCTCGCGGTCGTTTCCGCCTGTGGGGCGTCCGAGGGATCGCACCCGAGAAGCACGCACGACAGGGCGATGCCGAGAAGCGGGGGGCTCGATATGCGACCTCATCATTTCAGACCTCTGTAGGCAAAATACAACCCGACGAGCACGATCGCCACACCTGCGCCCCTTCTCATGATATCCAGCACGCGGGTTGCCTTCTTGTTTTCTATGAGTTGTCTCGCCGCCCCCATCGACGTCCCGGCAATGAGGATGAGGACGCTGTGCCCCAGAGCGTAGACCAGCAGGAGCGTACCTCCCCAGGCCACCGACGAGCCCGAGCCTGCGAGGTACGTCAAAAGCACGATGAGGATGGGCCCGGCGCACGGCGCCGATACGACACCGAAGAGCAGTCCCAGCACGAGCGCACCGACGAGCCCGCGCGTCTTCGGCTGCAACCTGCCGCCGAGCGATGGGATGGGAATCGTCACGACACCCATCAAATGCAGGCCCATCGCGACGCAGACCACAGCGACGACCCAGTTCCAGACGCCGGAAACGTCCCCGTACAGCTTGCCCGCGAGCGCTGCCACCATTCCGAGGACCGTGAACGTCACGGCGAGCCCGAGGATGAAGACGAGAGAGAACGCAAACGCCCGCAACACCCCGGGCTTGTCCTCCTTGCGGCCTGCGATGAAGCTCATCATCAGCGGGATCATCGCCAGCACGCATGGGTTCGAGGCGGTGAGCAGGCCGCCCAGGAAAACTGCCACGAGCGCGAGCCACGGATTCACGTGGATGTACTGCCCGGTGTCGGAGAGGAAGGTCTCGAACATCCGTCACTTCTCCTTCGCAGCCGCGGTCGTCAGCATGGCGGCAATCTCCGCAGCGCCGGGTACCTTGCCGACGGTCTTGACCTCTCCATCGATGACAAGCGCCGGGGTCAACATCACCTTGTACTTCATGATGTCCTCGATCTTCTCGACCTTCTCGATCTTTGCCGCGACGCCCGAGGCTGCAACCGCCTTCTCGGCCTCCGCGAACAGCTTCTTGCACTTGGAGCACCCGGTGCCCAAAATCTCGACCTTCATCTTCTCTCTCCTTTTCTGCCGCCGTATCCACGTCTCGTCCGTTTTTCACGCGATATTCCCGAACACGTAGCCCACCAATGCCGACATCA
>JBFYZU010000047.1:0-4851 GCA_041309365.1 Myxococcota bacterium | reverse complement strand
TCCGAGTCGATGAGGTAGATCCAGCGGGCCCTCTCCACGCACTCGTCGACGGGCACCTCCGGTATGCTGTCCGCGATCCCGTCCGCGATCCCGTCCGCGACCCCGTCCAGGCCCGGATCCGGCCCCGTGTCCGTGGCGATGCCGTCCCACGTGCCCGGGAAGCCCTGGTCCGCGTCGCAGGCCGCGAGACCGAGTGCGGCCCAGGCGGCGAGCGCGGCCACGGCCATTTTGCGTGATGTCATGTGTGCCTCCGTGCGGTCACGAGAGCATATGGCAAAGCCCTGGTACGGACAAGCCGCGCTTGAAGGTGTGGGGCGGAGCGATGGCTACTGCTGGAGGAGATCGACGTAGTAGGCCCTGGAGACTGGATCCTGGGTGATGTCGTAGATGAGCGCCAGGTAGCCGTCCTGGTCCCATCCGTTGTCCTTCATGAGCGCCGAGATCCGGTTCTGCTTGTCCTGTGTCGGCATGGACTCGTCGTGGAGCACCTTGTAGGCCTCGGCGGCCTTCTCCACATCGACCTTGGGCACGGCCATGTCCGGGGTCTCCGGTTGCTCGGGCTCGGCTGCGACCGGGGGCGTCTCCACGGGCGGTGCCTCGACAGGAGCCTGCTCCGGCTGGGGCTCGGGGGTGGTCGGCTTGTTGCAGCCGGCCATGAGCCCTGCTGTCAGGGCCAGTACTGCGATGTTGTTGATGATCTTCATGTTTTTTCTCCTGGGTCCGGCTACTTGCCCTTGCCCTTGCCCTTCACGTCGACCTCGACCTTGCCCTTGCCCTTCACATCGACCTCGACCTTGCCGGCGTCGATGGTCTTGCCCTTGCCTTCGCCCTTGCCAGCCTCAGCGGGCTTGCCCTTGTCCTCCGGCTTGCCAGCCTCAGCGGGCTTGCCCTTGTCCTCTGGCTTGCCAGCCTCAGCGGGCTTGCCCTTGTCCTCCGGCATGCCTGCCTCTGCGGGCTTTCCCTCTTCACCCTTCTTCACGTGGGGCTTCTTGTCCCAATCGGTCTTCATGCAGGCGACGAGCTCCTGTCCGCGCATCCCCTGCTCCAGGCAGGCGTGCACCACCTCGGACATCCCCTTGTCGCTCAGCCCGTCGTCGGCCTGCTTCTTGAAGTGCATGGCCACTTCCTTGGCGTGCTTGCCCTTGACCTTGTTCTTCTTCATGGCGGCCACGGCCTTGCCGACCTCCTCCTCCGTGGTCCCGACCTTCACGGCCTCCTGCACGGTGGCGGGCAGCTCCGACGCGGCCATCAGATCCTCGACATCGATGGTCACCTCGACGGTGGCTGTGGCCGTGGCCTCTGTCTGGGCCTGCGCCTGCGTGGCCGCTGCGAGCGCGCATGCGAGCGCGATCATGACGATTCTCATTGCTCTCTCCTTGTCCTTCTGGTTTTTCGGGTGAACGGACACGATCTTAGGTACTGATGCTTGGTTGTCAATGCTGGCACCGTCCGACCGGATGGCCCTACTTGCCCACGCAGAACCGGCCGAAGATGGCGTCCAGAAGCTCGGGCACGGCCTCGCGGCCCGTGAGCTCGTCCAGCCGGCTCAGGGCGGTGCGGATCTCGCCGGCCAGGACGTCGCTGCTCGTGCCCGAGGCGAGGGCGGCAAGGGTCCTCGAGATGTCTTGCGCGGCCGTGCCGACCAGGTCGCGGTGCCTGACGCAGGCCAGGACGGCGGATCCCGGATCCGCCCGATCGACGGCGATGTGCCCGAGCGATGCACGAAGCCCGTCCAGACCATCGCCCGTGGAGGCGCTCACCTCGTGACGCTCGAACCCGTCGAGCAGCGCCGCCGGCCCCGGCCCCATGCGATCCGGAAGATCCGTCTTGTTTTCGGCCACGAGCACCTCGGCGTCCGGCGCCGCCCGCGCGAGCGAATCCAGGGAATGCCCGTCGATGCCGGCCGAGTCCACGACCAGGAGGATCACGTCCGCCGAGGCCGCCGCCTCGATCGACATCTCGATGCCGCGCCTCTCGACCGATCCCGGCGCCTCGCGCAGGCCGGCCGTGTCCACCAGGGTGAAGGCGATGCCGGCGATGGCGGTCGAGGCCTCCAGGTAGTCCCGTGTGGTGCCGGGCTCGGGATGGACCAGGGCCCGGTCGCGGCCCAGGAGCCTGTTGAAGAGGCTCGACTTGCCCGCGTTCGGCGGGCCGGCGATGACCACGCGCACCCCCTCGAAGATGCGGCTCGACGTGCGCCACGTGCCGTGCAGCCGGTCGAGCGCGTCGTGCGACGCCTCGAGGAGCCGGCGTACGTGCTCGCGGTCGGCGTCGGGCAGGTCCTCGTCCGCGAAGTCCAGCTCCGCCTCCAGCTCCACGAGCGCCTCCAAAAGCGGTGCTCTCGCCCTCTCGATCGCGCCGGTCAGGCTCCCGGCGAGCTGACGTGCGCTGGCGCGGGCCGCCCGCTCGCCCTTGGCCGCGACGAGCTGGGCCACGGCCTCGGCCTGCAACAGATCCATGCGGCCGTTCAAGAAGGCGCGCCGCGTGAACTCCCCGGGTGGCGCCGGGACCGCTCCCGCCCACAGCGCGGCCTCGAGCAGCTGCTCGAGCACGGCGGGCCCGCCGTGGGCCTGCAGCTCGGCGGCCTTCTCGCCCGTGGACGATCGCGCCTCGTCGAAGGCCAGGGCCACCACGTGGTCGATGGGCGTGCCCGTGCGCGGGTCTCTTGCCCAGCCCGACAGGATGCGGCCCGTGATCGCCCCTTTCAGCGAGGGGACGACGACGCGCAGGATGCGGTGGGCCAAAGGTCCGCTGAGCCGCACGATGCCGATGGCGCCGCGGCCGGCGGCCGTGGCGATGGCCGCGATGGTGTCGGTCGTGCGCAAGGGCGTGCTCATGCTCCTCAGCGCTTCGAGAACGCGTCCGGGCCCAGCTCGGCCAGCCTCTCGACGAGCCGCGCCTTGTGCTTGCGGATGTAGTCGGTGACCTGGGCGTCGCTCAGGCCCAGGTCCTCGAGCACGCCCCTGTAGATAACGCGAAAGGAGGCGTCGTCGAGCTCGCCGCGGGCGCTGAACGTGAGCCTGAGGATGGCGGCTCCCTCGACGGGGTCCTCGGCCTTTCGGTAGTCCTTCGTCAATCCTCGTCCGGCTCGTCCGGGATGATCTGCACGTAGCGCCTGTCGCCCGTACCCTGGCTCTCGGTGACGATGCCCGGCTCGTCCGCCAGGGCCATGTGGACGATCCTGCGCTCGCGCGGGGACATGGGATCGAAGGACAGCACGCAGCCCTCCTTGCGGGCCCGGCTGGCCATCTCCAGGGCCTGGGCCCTGATGGCGCTCTCGCGTCGGGAGCGGTATCCCTCCACGTCGATGTCGATGAACCCCTTCTTGCCCGTGGCCCTGTGCATGATGCGGTTGAGCACGAAGTGGAGCGCGTCGAGCGTCTGGCCGTGCTTGCCCACCACCAGCCCGCTGTCCGGCCCCGAGACGTTGATGAGCTTCGAGCCGGCCGATCCGGTGCTGATCACCACGTCCAGGCCCATCCGGTCGAAGATCTCGCGGATGACGCGCACCGCCTTGAAAAGGTCCGCGTCGCTCACCTCGGCGTCCGCCCCATCGGGCTCGACCTCGGGGGCCAGGACCTCGGTATCTCCGGTCATTTCTTCCTCCTGCCCTTTGTGCGCCTTCCCTCGCCCGAGTCGTGCTCCTTGCGCTTGAGCCTGATCTCCTCGGGGTCCATGTCGCTCATGAGCTTCACGCTCGCGTTCTGGGTGGTGACGATCCTGGGCTTGTACATGAGCTTCTGCTGGGCGATGGTCAGCACCGTGTTGACGAGGATGTAGAGATTGAGGCCCGCCGGCAGCCACAGCATGAACACCGTGAACATGATGGGCATCATCCACAGCATCATCTTGGCCTGCTGGTTGTCGGCCGTGGTCGGAGTGAGCTTCTGCTGCAAGAACATGCTCCCGCCGAGGACCACCGGCAGCACGAAGTAGGGATCGGGCTGGCTCATGTCGGTGATCCACAGGAAGAGCGGCGTGCGGTAGAGCTCCACGCTCGAGCTGAGCATCCTGTAGAGCGCTATCCAGATGGGCATCTGCAGGAGCATGGGGAAGCAGCCCATCAGGGGGTTTATCTTGTGCGTCTTGTACAGGTTCATCAGGGCCTGGCTCTTCTTCTCCCTGTCCTCCGGCTCCGGGTATTGCCGGTTCAGGTCGTCGATGAGCGGCTTGATGCCCTGCATCTTCTGCATGGACTTGAAGCTCCAGTGCGTCAGGGGCATGAGCACGAGCTTGACGAGGATGGTCAGGATGATGATGGCCAGGGCCCAGTTGCCGACCCAGCCGTGGAAGGTCACGAGCGCCACGTAGAGGAAGCGCGACAGGCTGCCGAACCAGCCGTAGTCGATGGCCTTGCCAAGCCCCTTGCCGGCCGCGTCGAGGGTGTCGTACTCCTTGGGCCCGAGAAATGCGCGCACGGGCAGGTCGATGGAGGCGTCCGGCTTCACGTCGAAGCGGCCGAAGTCCAGGGTGCCCCTGATGCCGCCCCGTCCGTCCGTGTCCAGCACGCAGCGCACCTCGCGGCCCTCCTCGCCCGCCGGCCCCGATGCGCCCAGGGCCTCCCAGTCCGGCAACAGAGCGGCCATGAAGTACAGGTCGTCCACCGACAGCCAGTCCACGCGGCCCATGCGGTCGAGCCCGCCCTTCTTGATGATCTTGTGCAGGTCCTTGCGCTCGAGGTCGCCGTCGAGCATGCACTGGCCCTCGACCTTCTGCGTCACGGGCTTGAGGAAGCCCAGGATGCCCGAGGCCTTGCCCTCCTTGCGGAACAGGCGCACCGTGAGCCTGGGGTTCACGGTGATGGTGGCGTCGGTCATGTTCGTCAGGGTCGTGACCGCGGACAGCTGGTAG
>JBFYZU010000046.1:0-5144 GCA_041309365.1 Myxococcota bacterium | reverse complement strand
CTCCGACTACGAGGACGACGTGGACTCGGTCACCCTGGCCCTGGCCTTCAGCGGCAAGGACTACTCCTGGGTGGGCGAGGGGGACTCGCTCTCGGCCGGGTTCTACTACGTGAACCGGTGGCAGAAGGCCACCCACACCAGGGCCCACATCCTGGACGGGTTCTTCAAGCTCGGGCTGGGCCCCGCGTTCGCCGAGGCCGAGATGTACGGCATCCTGGGCACGACCCAGGCTCTGCCCCTGAGGCCCGGCGTGGCGGACGGGCCGGACTGGCTCTACGAGCAGGCGGACCTGAAGATCTCGTCCTGGCTCGTCAACGCCGGCTTCGACCTGTGGAAGCTCAGGTTCAAGCTCACCGCGGGCTACGCTTCCGGCGATGCGAACCCCACGGACGGCGTGTTCAAGGTCAGGCCCGCCAACTCGAACCTCAAGGTGGGCCTGGTGCTCTACGACCTCATGCTCGCCGAGGTCACGCGCACCCGCTGGGCCGACGAGGACGGCCTGTGGAGCAATGGAGGCGTGTACAACTCCTACTTCTTCATGCAGACGGTGCGCTTCGAGCCGCTGGCCGGCCTCGAGATCATCGTGGCGTTCTTGCAGGCCTGGCGCGACGAGGTGGACGGCGCGGTGTACCCGAGAAACCGCGACTCGAAGTTCCTGGGGTTCGAGACGGACATGGCCGTGAAGTACCACTTCCACGGCGGGCACGCTCACATCGGCATCGAGGGCGGCGTGCTGCACGTGGGCAAGGCCTTCAAGGATCCCATGCTCAACATGCCGGATGACACCTGGACCGTGCAGGTCTGGACGGCGTTCACGCCCTGAGCCGGAGGTCACATGATCGGATCGAGAATCGCGTCGTGGTTCGTCGCAGGCCTCGTCCTCGCGGTGGGGTGCAAGGGCCAGACCGGGCAGACCGGCTTCACGCCGGACCTCGTGTGCCCGGGAGGCCCGGGCTGCCCGGACGAGGGCGAGGAGGTGCTCAGGGCCGGGGCTGCCGCCGTGGTCATCAACCCCACGATCACCGAGTGGATGGAGACGGACGCCGACGGCGACTTCGAGTTCGAGCCGAACCCGCTGGGCGACGACGTGTGGCTCGATGCGGACGGCGACGACGAGTGGGACGCGGTCTGGCTGGCGG
The DNA here is from genome assembly GCA_041309365.1 of Myxococcota bacterium. Classification (GTDB taxonomy): domain Bacteria; phylum Myxococcota_A; class Polyangia; order DRWM01; family DRWM01; genus JAFDER01. The sequence goes on along the minus strand of JBFYZU010000046.1, from coordinate 4,005 downwards.
GGTTCGGCACCGCGCGGCCGGCGAGGGGGATCGCAACGGACATCGAGGCCCGGGCCATGGTCCTGTCGTGGAAGAGCACGACCATCGCCATCGTGGCTTTGGACCTGGTGGGCTACTTCCACTCGGACATCGACAAGGCCCGCGAGGTCATCCGCGCCATGCACCCGGAGATCGACTTCGTGTCCGTGTCGTCCACGCACACCCACAACGGGCCGGACACCATGGGCCTGTGGGGCTTCGACGAGATGTGGCCCGGCTGGACCGGGGAGTACATGCAGACCGTGCAAGACGGCATCGTGCAGGCCGTGGACGAGGCCTTCACCCTGCTCCGGCCGGCGCAGGTGTCCTACGCGGCGGCCGAGATGGACGACCATGAGAACGGCGCGTGCAACTTCATCTCGGACACCCGCGACCCGGTCATCCTGATCAACACGATGACGCTCCTGCGCTTCACGGAGCCCGGCTCGGGCGACACCATCGGCACCTTGGCCAACTGGCACTCGCACCCGGAGTACAGGGGCGAGTCCAACGACATGGTCACGGCCGACTGGCCCCACTGGCTCAGGTTGGGGATCGAGGAGGGCGTGGACGTCGGCGACGTGCACCTTCCCGGCGTGGGCGGCGTGACCGTGTACGTGAGCGGGGCCGTGGGGGGGCTTTTGTGCCCCTACGACTTCGACGACCTCTACGGGCACGAGGGCCTGGACGGCAGCACGTGGGAGAGGCCCGGCCCTGGCCTGGACGAGTCCATGGGATGGTGGCTCGCGAGCATGGCCCTCGGCGCGCTCGAATCTGCCACCGCCCCAGAGGACGCCTGCCCGCTCGAGGTGCGCTCCAGCGTGCTCGAGCTCGAGGCGCACAACTACGGGTATCACGCCATGATGCTCGGCGGCGTGTTCCACCGCGACGACATCCACGGCTACGACCCGGGCCTGCCCGTGGGCCCGGGCAACTTCCCGAAGCTCTTCACGGAGGTCTCGTGGCTGCGCATCGGCCGGGCCCAGACCCTCGGCATCCCCGGCGAGCCGACGCCCGAGCACTTCGTGGGCGGCTACGACGGCTCGTCCACGCCCGCGTGCTACGACGGTTTCCTGGACCCGGACTCTCTCTCTTGGCCGTCGAACCCCAACCCCCCCGACCTTTCCCTCGCGCCGGCCGGGCCCTACCTCTTCGACAGGATGCGCAGCGCGGGTGCCGAGTACCCCATGGTCTGGGGCCTGACCAACGACGAGATCGGCTACCTCGTCCCCTCCTACGACTTCGAGCTCGCCAGCCCCGGAGCGTACCTCAACGAGCCTCCCGGCGATCACTACGAGGAGACCAACTCCATCGGCCCGGACGCCTGGCCGTCCATCGAGGGCCTCCTGCTGGACATCCTCGGCTTCAAGTGATCGGGGCCGCGGGCTCGCGCACGTGGACACCGCAGGGCCATGGTCGAGGCGAACCTGTTGCCCGGCCCGGCCCGAACGTGTATCAGGTCGGGCATGGGCCTGAGGATAGCCATCGGCTCGAGCAAGGGCGGCTCGGGCGTCAGCATGCTGGCGCGCAACATGGCGGTGTTTCTCGCGCAGGTGGGCAAGCGCACCGCTCTTCTGGACATGAGCGGCAACCTGGCCGGGCTCGAGGGGCTCGCCGGGATCGAGGAGCGCACCCTGGAGAGGCAGGGAAGCTCGAGCCTGCACCTCAGGGGTGTCCTGCAGAACCTCGAGGTCTACTTCGCGCTTCGCGATCCCGTGGGCCTGTACGCGGACATCGACGACAGGCTCGATCGGGGGGAGTACGAGGTGATGATCGTCGACCTGCGTTGCGACGGCTCGCCCCTCGCGTCGCGGATCATGCGGTCGGCCCCGCTGAGGCTCGTCGTGACCACCCCCGAGCCCCCCTCGGTGTACGAGCTCTACGCCTGCGCCTCGGCCCTCGTGGAGGACGAGGTCAACGAGAAGCTCGGGCCTGCCAGGGGCACGGCAGGCATCCGCGAGCGCACGGGGCCGGGGAGCTGGCTCGCGGGGTTCCTGTCGCCCGCCGACGTGCTCGCGCATGCGGGCGCGCCGGAGCTGGCGGATGCCACCCTTGACGTGGTGCGCCGCATGCGCGTGGGATTCGTCCTCAACATGGCCCAGGAGCGTGAGGACTTCGATCTGCCGCGGGCCATCGAGAGCGTGGCCACGAGGGTGTTTCTGCTTCCCCTGGTGGACATGGGCACGGTGGAGCGCGACGACGCCATGGGGGCTGCCGTGCGGCACAGGCTCCCGCTGCTCGTGCACATGCCCCACTCCAAGAGCGGCAGGGACCTCGAGGCCATCGTGCGCCGTCTCTTGTCCACGGCCCACCTCGATCGCCTGCGTCCCAGGCTTGAGGTGCGCTCCTCGGGCCAGGACGAGAGCCACTACGAGGCGCTCGAGGTGGACCGGGGGGCGGGCGAGCACGAGATCCGCAAGGCCACGAGGCGCATCCAGGAGGTCTTCGGCGGCCACACGCACGCCACCGTGGAGCTGTCCACCCCGGATCCGCTCAATCGCATCCTCGCGCGCGCGGCCGAGGCCCACGGCGTCCTGCTCGACCAGAAGAGCAAGCGCGAGTACGACCGGCACCTCCTTCGCGAGGAGGGCGCGATGCTGCTCGATGCTCGGACCCTGGGCAAGAGACCTCTGGCATCGTCCGTCCCCGCGGTCCTGCCCTCGCCCGCAGGCCCTCTCGAGCCCGTTCCCGAGGGCGGCGTCACGGGCGCCTGGCTCGCGCTCATGCGCGAGCAGAGGGGCCTCACTCTCGACGACATGAGCGGCATCTCCAAGGTGAGCGTCACCTACCTCGAGGCCATCGAGAAGGAAGCGTTCGCGCTGCTTCCGGCCACGGTGTACGTGCGCGGCTTTCTCGTGGCCTACGCGCGCACCCTGAACCTTCCCGCCGACTCCGTGGCCCGCTCCTACCTGTCCCGCATGTCGTCCGCCACCAGGTGAAAAGCATCGTCCCTTCCATGGACCCCCCGACCCCCGGCTCGCAGGGCTCGCCACCTTTTTTCTGCAGCAAAAAGGATAAAAGGGTCTGAAAGTCCAGAGGTGTCCATGTGTCGAGGACGCCTGTGCGCGACAGGCCGGCGACGCCTCGCCGGCTGGACGATGCGATGATGCGGGCGATCGGTGGTGCGGGTGGGGGGCATCAGATGAGGGACGTGGGGGCGCAGGTGCTCACGCCGGCGCCCACGATGCGGTAGCCCGAGTCGTGGATGACCTCCGTCGTGGTGCCCGAGGCGGTCTCGAGCATGTACACGTTGGTGGACGCGTCCAGGGACATCTTGTTGAAGATGTAGAAGTTGCCGCCCCAGAACGCGAATGCCCACGCCTCCGTCGAGCCCGTGGGCATGGCCAGCGGGTAGGTCAGGAGGACCTCGCCCGTGTACTTGTTGAGCTTGTGCACGGAGTTGGAGTGCGGGAAGTACCCCCACAGCTCGGCCAGGCCCGTTCCGGTGAGCTCCGGCCAGCCCGGCACCTCGCCCACCTGGTAGAGCGTGAGCGTGGCCATGTCGATCCAGCCCAGCTGCGCGTTGCCCGTGCCGATGAGCGACGAGCTGCCGCCCGCCACGTACATGGTCTCTTCCGTGCTGCCCTCGGCGTTGGACACGAAGCCCATGCCGAACAGCTGGAACCCGTGCTGGTTGGGCGCGAAGGTGGTCGCCGTGCAGCTCGCGTCCAGGGTGCTCACCCTGTAGAGCTCTCCCGCGCCCAGACCCAGGAGCGGCGAGTGCAGGATCCAGGCCGTCGCGTCCCTGTCCACGGCCATGCTGAAGGGCTGCCCGGTGGCGCCGACGGCCGCGCAGTTGATGGGGCCCACGTCGAAGAAGTTGAGCGTGTCGGGCTTGAACTGCACCAGGGTGCCGTCCGAGTCGATGAGGTAGATCCAGCGGGCCCTCTCCACGCACTCTTCGACAGGCACCTCCGGTATGCTGTGCGCGATCCCGTCCGCGATCACGTCCGCGACCCCGTCCAGGACCGGATCCGGCCACGTGTC
>JBFYZU010000045.1:0-6452 GCA_041309365.1 Myxococcota bacterium | reverse complement strand
CCCGATCCCCCACTTTCGAAGTGATCCCACCCCAGGGTGGAGCGAACCGTCATCTTGCCGTTCCCATCCAGCAAGCCAACGCCTTCGGAGTAGGGGACGAATCGACCTATAGATGTGAGCTCCGTCCCGGCTGCCCGGGCCGCCTGCTGTGCCTCGCACTGCAGGCCCTCGGGCACGGCCAGGACGAGCTCGTAGTCCTCGCCTCCCTGAAGTGCAGGACCAAATGGATCGGCCTCGGGTGCCAGCGAACCGTACCCTGGAGGCAGGGGAAGTCGTGAGAGCTCGATGCGGGCGCCGACACAAGAAGACGAGGAGATATGGCAGAGGTCCGCGATCAAGCCGTCGGAAACGTCGATGGCCGCCGTGGCCAGACCGCGCAGGGCTCTGCCCGCGCGAATCCTCGAAGGCGGCGCGCGCCAGCAGCGGGCCATGGAATCGGCGACATCCCCGGTCAGGTTCTCCCTGATGGCTCTGAGACCCAGCGAGGCGCCTCCCAGTGTGCCGGTCACCATGACCAGGTCACCGACCCGTGCGCCGGATCTCAGGAGGGGGGGGTCGTCCACGGTGCCCACCACACAGACCGAGATCGAGAGCCTGTCCGAGCGTGCGAGGTTGCCTCCCACGAGCGATGCGTCCTCGGCGCGTGCTCTCCGTGAAACCCCCTCGCCCAGCTTCACGATGGCCGGGCCGAGCGAGGGCGGGGCACACACGGACAGAAGCAGCCAGCGCGGTGTCCCCCCCATGGCCGCGATGTCGGACATGGCCACGGCGGCCGCTCTTGCGCCGAGATCGCCGAGCTCCATGCATCCCGGGTAAAAGTGCGTACCTTCGACCAGGGCATCTTCGGTGATGAGCACGAGCTCGCCACCACAACGGACTACCGCGCAATCGTCCCCGGGCCCCACGACAATATCTCCGGGCATCGTCCCCAGAACCGAAATGAGAGACTCGATGATCTCGAACTCCCTCAAGGCTCAGTCCCCCTCGCGTGGGAGCCGTATGAAGAAGGTCGACCCTTCTCCCTCGTTGGACTGCAGATGCACGCGCCCCTGGTTGGCCGTCACGTAGTGCTTCACGAGGGCGAGCCCCAACCCCAATCCTCCATGGTGACGGGTCGCCGAGTCGTCTCCCTGGTGCAAGGGATTGAAGATGGCCTGTCTCTGGGACTCGGGAATCCCCACCCCGTAATCGCGTACCATGATCTCCACCCAGACGAGCTTCGGAGCCATGACCACGTACCCCACGGCCTCATCACCCTCGGGCCGCTGCTCGAGGTCGCGCACCTGGACCTGGACGAGCCCTCCGGGCTTGGAGAACTTCATGGCGTTGTCGACGATCTGGTAGATTGCCTTGTGGAGCATCTCCGGATCGGCCACCACGACCGCCCGGGAGAGCTCGCCGACCTCGATCTTGACGTCCTTGCGTGGAGAGTCCCGTCTCGCCTTCTCCACGGCCCCGTTCACGATCTCCGTGACGGGGATGCGCATGCTGTGCAGCTCGAACCGGCCCGACTCCATGGAGGCCACGTCGAGGATCGTCGAGATGACGCGCAGAAGCCCCTCGCCCTTCTCGTTGATGGTCTGTACATACCTGAGCTGATCCTGCGTGAGGTTGCTCCCGCCAATCCCGCTGGCGAGCATGTCGCTGTAACCGATGATGGATGTAAGAGGTGTGCGCAGCTCGTGACTCATCGTGGCCAGGAGGTTGGACTTGAGCCTGTCGAGCTCCTCGAGCTGGAGCTGGTTCTCCTCCAGCTGCTTGTGCTTCTCCACGAGCTGCCTGTAGGACTCCTCGACGCTGAGGGTGTGGGCCAGACCCGTGGCATGCACCTTGTGGCCAAGCCTCAGCACGACGTCCATCAAGGTCGAGACCGACTCCAGGATCCGGCCAACTGCATCCGGTGACAGCTGCCGGGTGAGCTCGACGAGTTGATCCAGCCGGACGGGATCCACACCCGCAGGCAGCAGGTCATGCCCAAGACCCGGGGCAGCAGGTAGCCCCGACCATGCGAATGGACCCACGGCCAAATGCCCCATGAGATCCCCGTCGTAGAGCAGCGGGCTCACTGCGTGGGCCAGCCCCGCATGGCAGATCTGCAGGCGCCACTTCTGCCCCTCGGGGGGCTCCTCGTTCGTGAAGTTCGGACGTTCCGCCTCGCACCGTTGCGCCATGGTGGGAAAGCCATGGAGGTATCGGCACACATCGGAGGCGGCACGGTAATGGGCGACCTCGCGTCCCTGACCATCGAGGATCCGGATTCCCACCCTGAGCAACGCCCCGATCGCGGAGCACAGGTCTTCGAGATCCCTCGTGCCGATCACGTCTCTCAGCGCTGCGGTCTGCATGAGATCGATGCTCATCGTCCCTCCTCACCCTGGATCTCCTGCCTCGGGCCCAGCAGGGATTCAACGTAGCCCGTGATCTCCGCGGATCGTATCCCGAAGCGGTTCGAGAGCGTGTGCTGCGACTGCAACGAGTTCCATGTGAGGGTGAACAGACCGATGAAGGTCTCGGCCACGCCGGTGCCGTCGGTGGCCACTGCCTTGTACACCGGCTCCCGGCCAAGGGCAGCGAGAGTATCGATCTCGTCGTCTGGACGAACCATGGGCAGGTCCCGCTTGTTGAACTGGATGACGAGAGGAATGCTGGAAAGGCATAGTCCGTTGTCCGAGAGGTTCTGTCCGAGGTTCTCGAAGCTGCGCGCCGTGGTGTCGATCTCGGAGATCCTGGAGTCAGCGATAAAACCCACGCCATCTACTCCTTGCAGCACGATCCTCCGTGTGGCGTTGTGGATCACCTGACCCGGAACAGTGAAGAGCTTGATACGCACCTGCACGCCACTGCGGGAGGTGAAGTGGAAGGGCAGAAGGTCGAAGAACAGCGTCCGGTCGTCTTTCGTCTCCAGCGTCATGAGGTTGCCGCGACCCTTGGGATCCACCATGGAATGCAGCGAGAGCAGGTTGGTCGTCTTTCCCGAGAGGGCCGGCCCGTAGTAAACGAGCTTGACGGTGATCTGCTTGTGGAAGACGTCTATCTGCATGGACGGGGCACGTCCTCAACTGGTGGGAATGATGCGGCCCCTGACATCCTCTTCCGCCGGAGGGCCAGCGCTGCTGTCAACCCAGATCACCAGCGACTTGCCCGGGGATGACACGGCAACCTGCGGATCCCTCGATTCCGGGTAGTCTGCGGGCGTGACCGCGAACTCGCCCGTGTCCACGAACGGATCGCCCGGCGCACCGACCAGACGGTTCACCGCGAAAGCGTTCTGCCCGCTCACGAGCCTCCCTCGCACTCCCGCACCAGGAGCGTACCACACCACAATGAACACGCCGGTTCCGCCGCGGCCCGCGTCGCCTGCCACGGCCGGCTCGGCGGCATCGCCCGTGCTCGTGATGGCGTTCTCGCTGATGACAAAGTCGTTGCCTGCAGCCGTGCCCGGACCGTCGAAGAGCCTTCCCCGGATCACCGGCGAGAGGCCAGAGGGAACGTCCCTGAAGACCACGAGGAGGCGACCCGTGCTGTCGAAGGCCACGGCCGGGTGGCTCTGATCCCCGGCAGTCGTCGTGTTCACGGCCACGTCGGTGCCGACGGCGATGCCCTCCGCCGTGAAGAACCGTACCCAGACTCCAGTGCCAGCCGCATCGGGACCGGTCCATGCCACTGCATGGCTCCCATCCGGCGCCATGGCCGCCGCTGGCTGGTTCTGATCCCCCGTCGTGTTCGAGGCACAGGAGGTATCCGATCCCTGGGGCACGCCTCCCATGATGAAACGACACATGACGTCCTGTGGCGAGGACGAGTTGGAGGTCCATGCCGAGATCAGTGTCGTGGACACGCCGTTGCCGGCGATCACGGGCTCGATCTGGACGCCCGCGGTCTCGGTGTTGAGGATGGTTTCGAAGGCTCCAGAGCCGTTCGTGGAATCGATGGTCCTCAGCCTCACGTCGCCCGGACCGCTCGTTGTGGATGCAAAATCCAGCCAGGTACCCGAAAAGTTGTTCCCCCAGGCGGCCACGGATGGCTTCTCCTGGGACTGGTTGGTGCTTCCCGCGTTGAACTTGATGTGTGTCGATACGAGCATCATCGAAGGATCCCCGTTGGCATCCAGCTTCTGTGCCCGAACGTACTTGCTTCCTTCGCTCATGTCCGCATCGCTCGTGAACGCCACAACGAAGCCCCAGGCCCCCCCTGCAATGGACGGATCGTACTGGCCCGCAGAGGTCGTCTCGGGCGCATGGACCACCTTGACGGGCGTCGAGCGGCAATCCGCGGAGCATCCATCGCCGTCCGCGCTGTTGCCGTCGTCGCACATCTCCTCGGGATCGAGGTTGTCATCACCGCAGACGCCCGGGTAGAAGATCGGGTACACCTGCAACGTCACTGGCGGGTTGATGCCGCTGCCCAGCTCGACGACGGCGCATCCGCGTGCCATGTCCCTCGTTCCCACGACGAAGTCCGACGTGTTCCCGCCCCTGAAGACGAATCCCCACGTACCAGGGTTGAGATCCCGCTCGACGGTCCCGTCGTAGGTCATGTCGATGACCTCGAAGGCAGGGACCGTGGTGGGAGTCCAGGCGAGGGGCGCCAGCATGGCCTCTTCATCGCAGAGTCCAGCAGGTGGATCCTCGTAGAGCGTGAGCTTAAGCACGGTCATGTTGTCGCTCAGGGGGCCCTCGATATCGAAGAAGATCTCGAGGCCTCGACCCGAGTCCACACCGCAACGGACACCCGCAGCCACCAGTACGGCGAGGGTGAGGAATGCTCTTCTCGATGGCATCCATACATTGTATCTTCGCGACCGGGAAAGGCAAGGTCATACGTCATGCCAGAGGCCCGGCTCGTACTCGCCCTCCACAGCCACCAGCCCACGGGCAACACCCCCGAGGTCTTCATGGAGGCTCATGACAGGTGCTACCTGCCCATTCTGGAGATCCTGCACCGATTCGACAAGGTGATGACGAGCCTGCACTACTCCGGGCCGCTCATGGAGTGGCTGGAAGCGCACAGGCCCGATACCATCGCGCTGATCCGCGAGCTGGCATCGAGGGGGCAGGTGGAGATCATCGGTGGGGGATGGCAGGAACCCCTGCTCAGCATCATCCCCCCCCGCGACGCCCTGGGCCAGCTCAGGACCATGCGCTACGAGTGCGCTCGACTTTTCGGACAGCTACCACGCGGGATGTGGCTGGCGGAACGTGTCTGGGAGCCGGATATCCCGACGCTGGCACGTGACTCGGGCTACGAGTTCACGTTCGTGGACGACACGCATCTCATCCACGCAGGTGTCATGGAGGAACCCATCACGGGATGGTGGATCACCGAGAGGCACGGCAAGAGCATGGCGCTGTTGCCGATCTGCCGGGCGCTCAGGTACGCCATCCCGTTCCAGCCGCCATCCTCGACCCTGCACCTCGGAGGCAGGGGGGGGACCTTCACGGACGGGGACGACGGGGAGAAGTTCGGCCTGTGGCCGAATACCCACGAGTGGGTCTGGGAACGCGGCTGGCTCGAAGAGTTCTTCGCGACGATCACCCGCGCGCAGGAGGATGGCAGGATGCGAACCGCCCTCCCGTCCGATATCCTGCGCACGGAACCGGCTCGAGGTCGCATCTATCCCCCCACGGATTCCTACCGGGAGATGGGCGAGTGGTCCCTGCCCGTGGAGGCGGCGCAGAGACTCATCGACCTGCGGAAGGCTCTGGGCAACATGGAAGGGCAGGCGGATCCGTTCCTGCGCGGCGGGATCTGGTCCGGCTTTCTGGCCCGCTATCCGGAATCGAACTGGATGCACAAGCGAATGCTCCGGGTCAGCCTCAAGCTCGCGGACGCAGAGAGAGAAGCGTCGAAGGTGGGCTTTCTGCCTGCACAGATCATGGAGGCGCGAAACGACCTCTACAGGAGCCAGACGAACTGCGCCTACTGGCACGGCCTCTTCGGAGGCCTGTACCTCCCCCACCTGAGGAACGCCCTGTACCGGCACATGATCCGGGCAGAGAACGTCCTCGACACAGTTTCCGAGGGCGTCCGCATCACGCGGGCGGACCTGGACTGCGATGGGGACGAGGAGATCCTCGTCGAGACCCCCCATACCACTTGCGTCATCGCTCCCTGTAGCGGCTGCGTCGCCGAGCTCGTGCACAGACCGAGCCTGATGAACCTCACCGATACACTGGCCCGCCGGCCCGAGCTCTACCACTCGCACCGTGACGATCATCGGACTGACGGCGCGAACGGCAACGGCATCGAGTCGATCCACGACACCGACAGGAGCATGGACGCCGAGCTCGCGAGCAAGCTCGTGTACGACGAACATCCCCGCCGGGCGTTCCAGGACATCCTGCTCGCGCCCGGTGCGGATCCCGCACGTCTCGAGACGGGTATCGATGGTGTGCTCGTCGATCTTCGCACCAGGGGATGGGAATGCACAACGGCCACCAGGGAACAGGACC
>JBFYZU010000044.1:0-22888 GCA_041309365.1 Myxococcota bacterium | reverse complement strand
CACCTCGCCATCATCCCTGCTGCCGTCGCCACAAGGGCTCGCTGCCACCTCCTCGTCGGGGAGGTCCACGACGTCCACGACGTCCACGACGTCCACGACATCATCGACATCCTCTTCCAACCAATCCAGAGAAACGTCCTCCCCGGCCAGGTCGAGAGCGTCGGAGACGAGATCGGGGCCCGGATCGATGACACCGTCGCCAACGAGGTCTTCTCCATCGAGGTCGCAGGCGTCGGTCGAGACGTCCAATTCCTCGTACACGTCCGCGGCTGCATCGTCATCCGGCCGGGCCACGTGACCGCATGCGCTCCAGATGGCCAAACAGGGGATTGTGAAGACGAGTGCACGGGGGTCGCGCGAGGTCATGGGGAAACGAGTATATCAGAAAATGACGGTGAGCGATGCCGGGCCCGGGAGCACGGTCAGATCGGTGCGCTTCAGGTGCAGATACGGCACCAGGATCCCTGCGGCCGTGCCCACGGCAAGCCCCGCCAGCACGTCGGAGAGGTAGTGGCGGTCGGCCGCGATCCGCAGGAGCCCAGTGCCCACCGCGAGCAGGGCACCGAGAGCCGTCACCAGCGGTGCGGATGACCGTCCGCGTAAAAACGCCAGCGTGGCAGCGGACGCAGCCGCCGAGGAGGCGATGGCGGAGTGACCGGAGAAGAAACCCAGCATTGCATCCCCATCGCCGTCCGCGGTCCCGTATCTGAGGTAAGGCCTTGGTCTGCGTACGGAGATCTTCACGAGCTGTGTGGTCACCACCGTCAGCGCGAACGCCTCGGCCATGATGAGCACGTCCTCGCCCAGCTCTTTCCAGCCGCCGCTGCCGAAGCGGATGCCGAGCACATCGGCCAGGATCACGAACCCACCCAGCACCCCGAACCCCAGGACGTGGGACGCCACCGAGGCCGCGTCCTGGTGCGGCGCCAGAAGGGCCGCCCGTACGTTACGGTCCACGGGACCCGGGGCCGCGCACCATCCGCAATGATCGAGCCCCATGCCGTCCTGCAGCCCACCCAGAGCGATCCACATCGAGAGGCCGGCCATGGTCACGGGGACCTCTTCGCTCCAGGAGACCTCGATGACGCGTTCCTGCCCGGCCTCGGCACCTCCTGCCCAGGACGTCGTCAGGGCGAACAGGGCGAGCATGCCCGCAAAGTGCCTACATGAACGCAACAGAAATGCTCCATCTCCACTGCGGATAGATGAACGGCATGCTGTCGAGATGGAATGCGGGCAGAGAGACGTCCACGACGTCGATACCCACCACCGCGTGCTTTCCGACCCTGACATCCAGACCCATGATCCTGGCTGCCAGCCACAACCCGACGTCGCCCCTCACGTACCCGTAGGTCGAGAACAGAAGGACGCTCCCACCCGCGATCCCCTCGAACCTCAGGCCGATCCCTCTCGTGAGCTGCCAGCGGAAAGACACGAAGCCGCCGAAGCCGAAAGCGCCGGCGCTGATGGCCGGCCTCGAGATGTCCACGAACGGGTTGTGCTCCAGGACGATGCCGAGGGCGACCTTGCCGAGGCCGTAGCCTGCCTGTACCTGCGTCATGAGTGCGCCCCTCCACGCCCCGAAGCCCAACCTGATCCCGCCGAAGGGACCCACCGGGGATTCGACGGATGTGCACCCGGGATCGGACGGAGCATCGGGACCGTCCGAGGCAAGCGCCATACGAGTGAACAGCAAGAGCAAAAGGACGAATGCAAGCAGGTTCCTCAACGTCGCATCCTCGCCAGCAGCGCCGCCACGAGCACCGTGCAAGCGACCAGCGCAGCCCCCGGACCGTGCGAGTCCACGCCGGACACGCTGCAACCGCCGCAGGGGCTCTCCCTGACGCCCACCGGCAGAGGGCTCGCGCACCAGCCGTTGTCCGCGGTGCAATCCGGCACGTGCGATACCCAGTCTCGAAGGAATGACTCGAGCGCTTCCTCCCGCTCCGGCCTGGTGCCCTCCATGGATGCCAGGGTGATGAGATCGACGGACGCCAGAAGGCTGCTCGCGCGCAGATCGGCCACCCATTGACGCCCGCACTGGCAATCGTCCGCCGAGTCCTGGTGGGGAGGCCCGTCCCTATCCAGCTTCCTCTCACCGGTCACGTCCTCGACCCAGTTGGTGACCTCTGCGATGGAGCGAGCATCCCGTGTCCTGTAGCAGTGAGTGAAGCTGTCCTGCACGACGTGCAGCGCTCGGCCCAGATGGAAGTAGAACCGGGACACGGGCAGGACACGGGCGCCCTGGTAGAGAAGGTACACCTCCACGTCCTCGGTCACCCATGGGTCCGGACGCCCATCGACGTCGCCGGAGTCCCAGGCCAGGGCCATCTCCTCCCTGATGACCCCCCTGCAGGACGAAACGGCCTGGGCATCGCCCTCCTCTCCATCCTCCCAGGAGGCCCTCAGGCAGTGGTTGGCCTGTGTATCCGGCTGGTTGTGCAGCGCGGTCAGCATGCCGAGATCGACCGCCGAGTAACGATCGACGTCGAAATGCCTCACACCCAACGCCATGTCCAGCGCCCACCTGTTCCTGTCCAGATAGGAGGCATCGAATCCCACGGACTCGAACAGCAGCCTGTCGTCCCGTGTCAGGTCGGGTGGCGGGGCCACGTAGCCGACCACTCCCAGCGCCTCCATGGTCATCCTCTCGTGACAGCCATACGTGACCGAACCCTCCACCATCCAGCCGCTGGCGCCGTCTGCCGCCAGGAAGGCGACCACGGCCACCGTGCACGCCATTTCCGATCCGGTCCTGCCGATCATCACGACCATGGAGTCTATCTTCGGGAACTGCACACCGCAACCCGGCCATTTCACCCGCGTGCGGCCTCGATGGATTCGTTGAGCTTCTCCCATCGCTGCAGGAGCTCGTCGATCTCTCGCTTGAGGTACGCGTGCTCGAGCTGCAGCCTCTTGACGAGATCCCCGTCCGCGTAGGTCTTCGGGTCGGCCAGGGCGGCCTCCATCTCGGTGGCTCGCTTCTCGCGGCTCTCGATGTCGCGTTCCACACGGATCATCTCGTCCTGCATCGGCTTGATGCGGCGGTGCAGGATGTTTCGCTCCTCGGCCTCGCGGCGACGCCTGTCCTGCTCGGCCTTGCGGTTCTTCCGGGCGGCCGCGTCGTCGGGTGTTGCCGCCAGAGCAGGTGTAGGCTCGGGCGCAGGCCTCACCCTGAGAGGCGTTGCCTTCTCGCCTTGCAGCTTGCCCACGTAGTCGTCGTAGTTCCCGGGGAACGAGTCGAGCCCCCCCCCTCCCACCTGGATCACCCTCGTGGCCAGCGAGTTGATGAATTGCCGGTCATGGGACACGAACACCAGGGTGCCTCCGTACTGGGCCAGGGCGGCTTCGAGCACCTCGCGCGACTCTATGTCCAGGTGGTTCGTGGGCTCGTCCATGAGCAGAAGCCCGGCCGGCCTGAGCAGGAGCTTGGCCAGGGCCAGGCGTGCCTTCTCTCCGCCGCTCAGCACCGAGACGCGCTTGTCCACGTCCTCGTCGTCGGAGAACATGAAAGCGCCCAGCAGGCTGCGCACCAGGGGCATGGTCTCCCGGTCGGCGATGGACGTCATCTCCTGCTTGACCGTGAGCGACGTGCTCAGGGCTTCGAGCTGGTGCTGGGCATAGAAGGCGGTGGTCACGTTGGCGCCCAGCAGCCTCTCGCCATCCGTGGGCGAGAGCTCACCTGCCAGAATCTTGAGCAGCGTGGTCTTGCCCGAGCCGTTGGGCCCCACGAGGGCCACCTTCTCGGAACGCAGCACGGAGACGTCCACCGCATCGAGGACCGTGAGAGATCCGTAGCGCATCGTGGCGGATCTGAGCTGCACCACCGGGCTTCCCGTGCGCTCGGGCTGCGGGAAGGAGAAGTGGATCCGCTTCCTGGACCTGGGCAGCTCGACGAGCTCCATCTTCTCCAGTGTGCGGATGCGGCCCTGGACGACCTTGGCGCGGTCCTTGCGGACGCGGTTACGGGCGATGAACTCCTGTATCTCCCTGATGCGGGCCTGCTGCGACTCGAAGTGCTTCCAGACGGTCTCCACGTGCTGTGCGCGCACGCGCCTGTACTCGTCGTAACCGCCCTTGTACTCGTTCACCGTGCCGTCCTCCACCGAGGCGATGCGGGTGACCGTCCGGTTGAGGAAGGCGCGGTCGTGGGATATGACCACCAGGGCGCCCTTGAAACCCTTCATGTACTCCTCGAGCCACTGCATGGACTCGATGTCGAGGTGGTTGGTGGGCTCGTCGAGCAGGAGCAGGTCGGGCTCCTCGAGCAGGAGCTTGGCCAGCTCGAAGCGCATGCGCCAGCCCCCGCTGAACTCCGAGAGATCCCGGCAGTGGTCCGCTTCGACGAAGCCCAGGCCTGCGAGGATGCGCTTGGCCTCTATCTCGATGTCGTAGCCGCCCAGATGGGCGATCCGCTCCTCCATGTCGCCAAGCCTCGAGGCCAGGCGGACGGCCTTGTCGTCGTCCATGTTCTCGCCGTCACGGACGAGCAGGGCCTCGAGCTCGGCCTTTCGCTCCTCCAGATCAGCTATGCCACGGGCCGCGACCAGGATCTCCTCGATGAGCTTGCCACCCTTGCCCGGATCCATCTCCTGGGGCAGAAGCCCGATCCGCGTGCCCCTGTTGATTCGTACGAACCCCGTATCGGGCTCCTCCATGCCCCCGAGGATGCGCAAAAGGCTCGTCTTGCCACATCCGTTCTCCCCGATGAGGCCCACGCGGTCGCCTGCCACGATGCGCATGTCCACCTTCGCGAACAGGATCCGCGCACCGAAGCTTCTGGACACGCCTCCGACGTTGATCATGGTCCTGTGTTGATGCCAGCGAGACCCGGGGCACGTCAAGCCCGGATCGCCCACCGGCCTGTCGGGCCAGGACGGGATGTGGTATCAACGGCCGAAAACCTGCCGGGCAGGGCAGGATGGAGGACTGAGCATGGGCGGTCTCTTCGGCGTGGCATCGCGGACGAACTGCACCACGGATCTGTTCTTCGGGACGGACTATCACTCGCACCTCGGCACACGCAGGGGCGGGCTGGCCACCACGGACGCCGGGGGGTTCAGCCGGTTCATCCACGACATCTCCTACGCTCCGTTCAGATCCAAGTTCCACGACGACATCAGCAGGATGAGCGGCCGCACGGGCATCGGCATCATCTCGGATACGGACGACCAGCCCGTGCTCGTCCGGTCACACCTGGGGATGTTCGCCCTGGTCACCGTGGGCGTCATCCGCAACGTGGATGCGCTCTCGCAGAAGATCCTCGAGAACGGCCGGAGCCATTTCTCGGAGATGAGGGGAGGCACGATCAACCCGACAGAGCTCGTTGCCAGCATGATCTGCCAGCATGGCTCGTTCACCGACGGCATCCGGGCAGCCCAGGAAGCCATCGAGGGATCCTGCTCCATGCTCCTCTTGACGGGCGAGGGAATCTACGCGGCACGCGACCTCTTGGGTCGCACGCCCATCTCCATCGGACGCAAGGACGAAGGGTACGCCGCCACGATGGAGACGAGCGCACTTCCCAACCTCGGATTCGAGGTGCAGCGCCACATGGGACCGGGCGAGATAGTGCTCGTCACTCCGGAGGGGGTCGAGAGGAAGGCTCCGCCAGGAGAGCGGATGCAGATCTGCGCGTTTCTCTGGGTGTACTACGGCTACCCGGCCTCGGCCTACGAGGGCATCAACGTGGAGATGGTCCGAAACAGGTGCGGTGCCTTCCTGGCACGAAGGGACGACGTATCGGTGGACATCGTGGCCGGGATCCCGGACTCGGGCACGGGTCACGCCATAGGCTACGCCAACGAGTCCAAGATTCCCTACTCCAGGCCATTCGTGAAGTACACCCCCACATGGCCGCGTTCCTTCATGCCGCCGGACCAGTCCATGCGCGATCTCGTGGCGAGGATGAAGCTCATCCCCATCGCGGATCTCATCCGCGGCAAGAGGCTCATGTTCTGCGAGGATTCCATCGTTCGCGGCACGCAGCTCAAGGACACCATCCAGAGCCTCTACGACGTGGGCGCGGCCGAGGTGCACATGAGACCCGCCTGTCCGCCTTTGACCTACGGCTGCAAGTTCCTCAACTTCTCGCAGTCGCGCTCGGAGCTGGACCTGGCTGCACGCAGGGCCATCGAGGAGCTCGAGGGGACCCACGACAAGGACCTGCCCGTGTACTCTGACTGCACGACGGACAAGTACCAGGCCATGGTGGACCGCATCCGCAAGAGGCTCAGGCTGAACACGCTGCGCTACCAGACCCTGCCCGATCTGGTGGAGGCCATAGGGGTGCCCAAGGACAGACTCTGTACCTACTGCTGGGACGGCGTCGAGTAGATGGGCACCTGCGCGACGTGCTCTCGCGAGAACCTGGCGATGATCTCGTAGTACCGAGTGCCCAGAACGAGAGGTGCGTCGTTGTGGTCTGCACCGGCGAGCTCGACCCACTCCTTGGGACCGGAGGCGGTATCGAAGAGCTTCTTGCCCATCCAGTGAGGCACCACGTCGTCTCGGTCACCGTGCATGAAGAGCTTGGGAACGGCGAGGCGACCGACCTTGTCCTCGGAGTCGAACCGGCTCCTCGCGAGAAGGTGCACGGGCAGAGGCCCGAACATCTCCATGGCCATGTCAGAGGCGCTCGTGAAGCTGGATTCCACGATGAGCGCGGCCACCGTCCTCTCGGTGGCCAGATTCACGGCCACGGCACCGCCCAGGCTCCTTCCGAGGATCACGATACGTGACGGGCTCACGCCCTCGACCACGACCAGATGATCATGGGCGGCACGGGCGTCCGCGTACAGGCCCTCCTCGTCCGGTTCGCCCTCGCTCTGGCCGTAACCCCTGTAGTCGATGATGAGCACTCCCAGACCCTGGCCCACGAGCCCGGAGACGCGGTCGGCCCTGTGGGTGATGTTGCCTGCGTTGCCATGCAAGAACAGGATCACCGGCGAGGCGGTCAGATCCCCGGATTTCCACCCGTGGATCCGTACGCCGTCCTCGGTCGTCATCCACACGTCCGTGACCCGCACCCCGCCCAGGAGCCTCGTCGTGGATTTCCTGGGAGTGACCTCGGGGTAGAAGATGAACCTGTTCTCAAGCATTCGCACGGCCAGCACACCCCCGCCAAGGATCACGGCGAGTACGACCAAGGCCGCGATCGGCATTCGCAATCGACCTCTCGTGTCACCCGGCATGCCGCGAGAATAGGCAGGACCAGCTCGTCATGGCAAGGAGGCACTATCCTCTGGAGCCGCATTCGAAGTTGATGTACTCCTCCC
The DNA here is from genome assembly GCA_041309365.1 of Myxococcota bacterium. Lineage (GTDB taxonomy): Bacteria > Myxococcota_A > Polyangia > DRWM01 > DRWM01 > JAFDER01. Next base: position 15,611 of record JBFYZU010000044.1, on the reverse strand, counting down.
GGTGTACCCATGAACGATCACCTGGCAGCAACCGACTTCTTCGACCTCGATTCTCCGGAGGTCAGGACCCTGGTCCGGGATGCCACCGCATCCGCAACCGGCGAAGCGGAGAAGGCCGTGAGGCTGTTTGACGCGGTGCGCGACGGTATCCGATACGATTACCGTGCCATCTCCTCGGACTGGCGCACCCTCGTGGCGTCGAGTGTCATCAGGGCGGGCCGCAGCTTCTGCGTGGGAAAGGCCGTGGCCCTCTGTGCGGCCTGTCGCGCTTCCGCGATTCCCTGCATGCTGGGGTTCGCGGACGTGCGCAACCACCTGGCCCCCCCCCACCTCATAGAGGTCATGGGAACGGACGTGTTCGTGTTCCACGGGTTCGTGCAGATGATGCTGAAGGGCCGCTGGGTCAAGGCCACACCCGCCTTCGACCGTGACCTGTGCGACCGCTTCGGCGTTTGCCCCATCGAGTTCGACGGTGAGCACGATGCGCTCTTTCACGAGTACGACCTCAGGGGTAACCTGCACATGCAGTACGTCGCCGACCGAGGCACGTTCGACGATCTCCCCCACGATCTCATGCTCGCTGCCTTCAGGGAGGCCTACCCAGCCATCTTCGACACGGGAGGCCACCTGTCAGACGACCCGGATCCCGACCGACGCTAGCAGGTCAGATGCTGGCGCCGTTGGTGGTCTGGTAGGCCGTGCGCTCCTCGTCCGTGAGGTCCTCGAGCTGATCGAGCTTCTGGAATGCCGGCTTGAATGCGGGATCCGATGCCGCGGCCTCGTGCAGCCATAACAGGGCATCGTCCTTGCGTCCGTCCGCCAGGAAGGTGAGAGCTCCCTGGAAGTAGAGCAAAGCGCTGCGGACATCCTTCTTCAACGCCATGGAGAAGACGCCCTTCGACTTGGCCAGGCCGACCTTGTCGGGCGGCTGGCGGCGGATCTTCACGAGCTCCGCGTAGACCCCGGCGCACAGGGTGGGTTCGTGGTGAGCGAACAGGGTGCCTGCCGCCTGGCGCAGGACCGAGTCGGCCTCGACATCGTTCTTCAGCCCCATGTATGCGTTGGCCGTGACGATGGCTGCATCCGCGAGGTGGATGCCGTTGACCATGGCCTTCTGGCCGGAGATGACGGCAGCCTCGTAATTGCGGTCCACGATGAAGGAATGGGCCTGCTCCACGAGTAGCCCGGGGTGATCGGGATACTCGACGATGGCCGGTTCGAGAAGCTCCCAGGCGCTGGCAGGATCCGAGGTGAGTCTCAGGACCTTGATCTGCAGGGCAAGGGCATCCGGATCGCCCGGGTTGCGGGCCACCGCGTCCGCTGCCGCACCCCGAGCGTCGTCGGAGAGCTCCATCTCGATGAACGCCATGGCGATGTCCCTGAGCAGGGTAACGCTCTCGGGCTTCCCCATGAGAAGAGCGTCGAGGATCGACCTGGCGGCCTGGGCACCGCTCGTCCGGAAGGTGGCACGCGCCAGCAGCACCTCGACCCTCGGATCCGCGTCGCCGACCATGGCGAGCACCTCCGCTGCCTGGGCCCAGCGGCCATCGAGGAGCAGGAAACGACCGCGCAGGGCAGGCTCGCAGGACTCGGTCGATACGAGCTCCTTGAAGGCACCGTCGAAGTAACCCCTGCTCCAGTCACGCAGGGCCTGCGCGCATCCTGCCGACTGGCCGCTGGTCAGGTCCTTGAGGTAGCCCTTGGCGTCGCGGGCCAGTCCGGCCTCGAGCATGGCGAGCCCCGCGCGGACCGGGTAGTCATGGACGTTGCCGGCCTGCTGCCAGGCCTTGGCCGCGGCGACGAAGTCTCCTCTCTGCTCGGTCGAACGAGCCTTCATGACCTGCAAGGTCCTGGCGTCCACGTCCGGCCGGATCGAGATCAGCGCAAGGGCCTTCCCGGCGGATACGGGCCTCCACAGGGCGAGGTTGGCTTCGACGCTCTCGGCGAGCGCGGTGGTGGGCGTGGAATCGTCCATGGCCAGGCTGGAGAGCGCCTCCAGCGCTCCGGGGATGTCACCGGAGAGCCGACGCGCCCTGGCGCAGCGGGCAGTGCACATCGTGTCCTTCTGCATGCGCGCGGCTGCCTCGCAGAGCGGGCCCGCTGCGTCAGCATACTTCTCTCGCCTCATGAGCAGCATGCCCCTGGCGTAGAGCCCCTCGGTGGCAAGGATGGGAGGAGCATCCACCAGTGAAGGGGCCAGAGAGTCGAGGAGCTCGTCCGCCTCGTCCAGCGATTCGTCCGTTCCCATGTCCATGAGCACCAGCGCCAGCTCGAGAGAAGCCTCGAGCCTTCCAGGATGCAGCTCGAGCGATCGCGTGAGCAGCGCCCTGGCTCCATCGAGGTCACCGAGGCGGTGGCGCAGCCGGCCCAGCAGGGTCACGGCGGGAAGGAAGGGTTCCTCTCTCACCGCCATCAGCTCCAGCTCGACCCTGGCCTCCAGGCTCTGGCCGGCCTCGATCTGCGACATGAGCCTGACGAGCTTCACCTCCGGGGCCTTGCCGGCATCACCGGGCAGCCCGGTGAGGGCGGCCGCGGCCTTCTCCGGCTGGTCGTGTGCCAGGAGGATCAACGCACTGGCTGCGTGAAACAGCTCGCCTCCTTGCTTGGCGTCCGAGCGGGCCAGTGCCGCGGATGCCTTTTCGAGACCCATCTCCAGAGGGCCGTTGCGCAAGGCACCCAGGGCGAGCACGTAGGCGTGCGCTGCCTGTACGTCGGACCGGCCCGGGTGCTTGCCGGCCATCCTGGCAAGGGCCTTCGACGCCTCGTCCATACCCTCCACCGTGTCGGCGGCCGCGGCCTTGCGAGCCTTCTCGATGTCGCTGCGGATGGACACGTCCCTGAGCCAGAAGAAGACGCCCACTCCGGCCGCGAGGAGCAGGATCAGGCCCATTCCCGCGAACAGCGGTATCCTGATCTTGCGCCACCGCACATGGGCCCTGTCGAGCTCCATGATCGGAACGTTCGAGCTCCGGAGCGAAGGCTGGGCATGTTGCTGAAAGTCCACGGTGATTTCAGGAAGTGGATATTATCATGTACAAGGGTGACGGTCGAGAGTCGTTCGGTCTTTGCCACCACGACGTCATTCGTGAGATAATACGACTGGCGCGACGGCCCGAGTCCAGACAGTGCCCCTTTCAGGCACCTGGCCGGTACATCCGGCCTTCCGAGGCCGAAGAGGCTTGCACTTCGGACGGGCCTGTTGGCCGGTCGGAAGGAGAGGAAGATCACATGAGGGGTATGACGGTACACGCTCGTGCATTGCTCGTGGCGCTGCTGTTCGCGAGCACGAACGCCCAGGCCCAGTCATCCGAAGAAACCTACGAGAAGGTCGTGGCCCTCGGCCAGGACCTGATCCTGGGCACGAACCAGCAGAAGCTGGACGCGGCAGGGGCACTGGGCAAGATAAGGGCCATCTACTCGGTGCCCGTGCTGGAGAAGGCCCTCTCCGATCCGTCGCCTCAGGTCCGCATGACCGTGGTCGTCGCCCTGGGTGGGATCGTGCACAAGAGCGCAGTCAAGGCGCTTTTCGCGGCATCATCCGACGCGGACGAGGACGTGGCCGAGGCCGCCATCATCGCGCTCGGCGACATGCACACGCAGGACGCCTACGACGCTCTCATGAAGCTCATCGGCAAGGTCAAGAGCGCAAGACTCAAGAACGCCGTGCTCGACGGCGTGAAGAAGTGGAACAAGCCGTTCGTGCCACTACCCGATCCAGTGGCCCTGCCCGACGGCAAGACGGTCCCGGCCCTGCCGACCCCCGCACCGGTGATCGAACCTGCCATCGAGGGCGACGCCACGGCCGAGCCCGGCAAACCGGAAGTGCCGGGCAAGGACGACAAGGTGGAGAAAGTGGCACCCCCGACCCAGGTCTCGCCTCTGGCCGTCGATGGCGCGCCCGGGGTCGAACCCAGCGCGACACCGCTCAAGGGGCTCGAACCGGACGTGGAAGCCGCCTTCGCCGTGCTCGACACGGTCGCCCAGGGCGTTGCCTCGTGCATGCAATCCCACGACCTCGTTCCCCCCTACGTCCCGGTCAAGGTCACCGTGAGCGCCGGCGGAGGTGTGAGCCAGGTGGCCGTGCTCCGGAGCCTCGAGCCGGAGATGCAGTCCTGTGTCATGGGCCAGCTCTTGCCACTGGAGTTCCCGCCTGCTGCCAAGTCCTACGCGCTGGAGTACGAATTCCAGGCGGACTCGATGACCGAGGCCGTCCCCGGGGAGCAACCCCTGCAGGGTCCGCCCTCCACGTCGACCGCCGCTTTTTCATGGGCGGTCCCCTCGCTCATGCTGGAAATGCAGGATCTCACCAGCACCTCATCCGTGGCCTTCGAGACGGTCACGGCGAAGTTGGGCGCCATGCCAGGGCGTGTGACCACCATGAAGCTCTCTGGCGGCTGGACGGGCAAGTGGGTGGGGTTCGGGGCCGTGATCCCCTTCTCGGGAGCAACCTCCCTGCCACCGGACGTGGAGGGGAACCGCCAGGAGAGCTGGGTGATGGGCAACATGGGGCTCTGGGCGAGACACGTGGGAAAGAAGGACATGGGCAAGCTCGTGCTTCGCTGGGGCTTTTCCATGAGCTTCTACCTGCCCACCGGATCGAGCATCCCGTTCAGCGCCTTCGAGATCCCGCCTTCCTACCAGGCCGGCGCCGGGGCCCTCATGGCTGGCTACGGCAAGAGCGGGGCCGTCTACCCGAACCTCGAGAAGACCTTCAAGCTGGCCATCGCACCCTGCGCCGGTGTGGCCCTTGACCTGGGGCCGGTGAGCTTCCAGCTCGAGCTGGGCGTGGATGCCGTGGTTCTCGGCGACGCCATGGACCCGGACGAGGAGAGGTCCAGTGACGTGACGGACGTGAGCCTGCTCCACATGGGCCTGGGCACGGCCGTGCGCCCACTGTCATGGCTGCAGGTCTCCCTCGAGCTCGTGAGCGTGTTCGAGGTGGGAGGCCGGGCACTGGGGACCCACCAGTACGACAGCGAGGTCGTGGGATCACCCATCGGCAGCGAGGTCTTCATCACCCCCGGCCTGACCGTGCTCGTGCCGGTGAGCGATGCGGGCAGCGCGCACCTCGCTCTGGGACTGCGCGTACCACTGGGCCAGATAGGAGGCTACAACGGCTCACCCGGAAACACGATGCAGCTGGAGCCCATCCTGGTGCTGGCCTCGGGTTTCAGGTGGGGGTCTTCCGATCAAATCTGACGCCGAGTTGATTAGTCCAGTATGAAGATGTACACTACACCTACCCGAACGAGCGGGGGTTCGTGATGAGTTTCAACTGCCCACATTGCGGACAGCCGCACGAGGACGACGTAACGCTCTGCCCTCACACCAACGAGAGCATCAGCCAGTCGCACCACCTCGTCGGCAAGGTCATCGCAGATAAGTACGAGGTGCTCAAGCTGCTCGGTGAGGGTGGCATGGGAGCCGTGTACCTCGCCAAGCACACGCAGGTGGGCAAGCGCTTCGCCATCAAGATGCTGCACGAGCAGTATGCCCACTACACGGAGATGGTGGAGCGCTTCATGCGCGAGGCTCGCGCCGCGGGCGAGGTGGGGCACGACAACATCATCGAGGTGTACGATATAGGTCGTGACGCCGCTGGCGCGGTGTACATGGTCATGGAGTTGCTCAAGGGCCAGGCCCTGGAGGACGTGGTCCGGCAGGGTCCCATCCCACCGCCTTTGGCCTGCTACATCATGCTCCAGGTGCTCGCCGCCCTGGAGGCGGCGCACGCCCGAGGCATCGTGCACCGCGACATGAAGCCCGACAACGTGTTTTTGACCACGGTGGCGGGCCAGCCCAACTTCGTCAAGGTCCTGGACTTCGGCATCGCGAAGATCAAGTCCGGCGAGGGCTCCCACGGCCTGACACAGACCGGGACGATGATGGGTACGCCCTACTACATGTCTCCGGAGCAGGCCCGCGGGTCGCGCGACATGGACCACCGAACGGACCTGTACGCCTGCGGCGTGATGTTCTACCAGATGCTCACGGGCGTGCTGCCGTTCGACGCGCCCAACATCCCGGCCCTCCTCATGAAGATCACCATGGAGGAGCCGGTCCCGATCGAGCAGATCAATCCCCAGATACCGCCCGATCTCGCCACCTCCGTGCGCAAGGCCATGGCCAAGGAGCAGGAGGTCCGGTTCCAGTCGGCGGCGGAGTTCGCGGATGCCATCCGGAGCTTCGCACAGCAGGACGTGGCCTTCCAGAACCTGGCCGCTGCCCGCCCGGCATTCGACACGGATGCGGGCAGGACAGCCCCTGGGCAGACCACACCCATGGGATGGACCGCAACGGGCGAGGCCGTTGCTCCACCCAGGCGCACGGGGATGGTGATCGGCATCGTGATGGCCGTGCTCCTCCTGCTCGGAGGAGGTACCGTGGCCGCCCTGTTCGGCCTGGGCATCATCGGAGGCAAGGGCAAGGACGCAACTTCTGCCACGGCGCCCATCGTGAAGCCCGAGACACCGGCCGAGAAACCACAGGTCGAGACCGTGGAGTTCATCGTGGCGGCGAGCCCGGAGAACGCGGCCATCTACCTGGACGGCGGCAGGCTGGACGGAAACCCGGTCAAATTGGGCCTGGAGAAGAGCGACGGCTCCAAGCTGCTCGAGGTCCGCGCCGAGGGCTTCGAGGACTACAAGGAGTGGATCCGGCTGGACGCCGACTTCTCGCGGACCGTGACCCTCAAGCCTCCCCAGGCCGTGGCCGACGACAACAGCACCGCGGGCGGCAAGAAGAAGAAGAAGGTCGGTGGATCGGAGACCACGACGAGCACGACCACCACACCACCTGCCACGGACGACGGCAAGACCAAGACCAAGGGCAAGGGCAAGGGATCCATCGACGAGGACAACCCCTACAAGTAGCCCTGCCCATCGACCGGTCCCTCGTCTCGCATCTTTTGACTATCGCGAGGACGGCCAGCCAGGGTAAAATACCGGGCCGAAGGTCAGCCGTGCCGGTCCACCGCTACATGAGGACGATCGCATGGGCCACGTGGGCTGCCCTGCTCTTGTGCACTGCCGGCACCGTGGCGCTCATGTTCTCGCCCGTGCTGCTGGCGGACGTGGCTCCGGGGTGGCTGGTGCAGGCCCTGCGAGACGGGTGGGCTCCGTTCTGCCACCAGGAGCCGGACCGCAGCTTCCACGTGCAGGGCGTGGCGCTCCTCGCCTGCGCCCGCTGCACGTCCATCTTCGCCGGCGCCACACTGGGCGTTCTTCTCGCACCGATGGCAGGCCTGCTCGACCCGCGCAGGATGCTCCCCCGATGGGTCCTCGTCGCATCGGCGGCGCCCATGGCCCTGGACGCGGGTCTGGCGATGCTGGGCCTCTGGGAGGGTAATTTCGTCACCCGCACCATGACCGGGGCGCTTGCCGGGCTGGGAGCAGCCCTGTTCGTGATGCCCGGCTCGGTGGCAGCGGCAGCCGAGATTCTCACCGCCCTGGCGCGAGCGCACGGGGCGTCATCCACCATCCCACACACGGAGGCAAGAACATGTCGGCAAGAGTGAAGGGCGTGCTCGCCGGTGGAGCTCTGAGCGGCATCATCGGCGTGGTCATGGGGCTCATCCCGTTCGTCTCGTACCTGTGCTGCATCATCGCGCTTCTGGGCGGCGGCCTGGCCTCCCTCATCCAGGTCAAGACCAGCGAGGAGGGCGTGAGCATGGGCGCGAGCGCGGTGACAGGTGCGCTCTCCGGCCTCGTCATGTTCATCTTCATGCTCGTCATCTACCTGCCCATCCACCTGCTCATCATGGCGCTGTTCACCATGGGTGGCATCGACAACTTCCTCGATATGCTGCGCTACTCCTGGACGAGCATGATCGTGGGCTATTTCATCCAGCTGGTCCTCGCCGTTGTGTACTGCTTCGGCTTCGGAACCGTGGGAGGCATCGTCGCCAACCTCGCGCTCGAGGACCGCAAGCCCGGATCCACGGAGAAGAAGAAGCAGTCCCCGGGCCCTGTGGCCATGCCCGCCCCCCAGCAGCCCGCCCGCCAGATACCGGCCGCCCAGCCGACCCCCGGCTACCCGCAGACGCCGCAGACCCCCCAGGGCACTCCCCAGCCGCCCTACAACCCTGGAAACCCGGGACAGCCGCCACAGTGGTGATGCTGTCATAGCATCCGGCGCATCCTTCATTCCGGGCACCCGATCACCCTCGACAACGGAATTGCCTTTTTGTGGCATGAATCCTGCCCGTGATATCATGCACCAATATCGATGCGGGCCTCCAGGGACCGCCAGAGGCGACGACATGATCCCGAGATCCACGGCCATCCCGATTCTTGCCGCGTTCCAGATAGCGGCCTGCGCCTCGGCAATGCCTGGCCAGCGACCCGCGGATCTCACGGTCATCCTGTACCGTGGCACCACCCATCCGGACACGGGCATGCCGGTGCACGACGAGCTCGTGCTCTCGGCCTCGGAGACGGCCCACTACAGGGTGGACTACGAGGGAGGCGGCGCCATCAGCGTTCCGCTGTCGGTGCACGAGGCCGATCTGGACGACCTCTACGTGGTCCTGCGGGAGAACGACTTCGACAAGATGGGCCCGGACAAGGCCTCGGCCAAGAAGACGAAGGGGATATGGGTCGTCGTGTCCTTCGGCGGCTTCTCCTGGACGGCCAGCAGCAAGTCGGGAGGGACCACCGCGCAGTGGAAGCAGGTCCTGTCCACCATCATGGGCATGAAGAAAAAGTACGTGGACGAGGCGGGTGTGGACATACCCGAGCAGTTCGACGACACGATCTTCGGAGTCGGCTACCCAGAGAAGAAACCCGGTTCCGACTAGACGCGGTCACTTCTGCAGCCTGGGGATGAAGGGATCCTCGTACCAGTCCGGCAGGAAGAAGTACTCGCGAGGCTTGAAGAGCCTTAGGAGCACCTGGTTTCCGAGCGTATTGATGGCGTCCGTGGGGAACGCCATGACCCGCTCCTGGAATGCAACCTCGGAAGGCGTCTGCAGGATCGCGTCTGGAGGCTCGTTCGAGGCGAAGTACACGAAGTTGCCGTCGATGTTGGACCTGATGAGGACGTGCTCGAAGTGCCGGCGCATGGTGTTGTGGAGCACCTTGCAGTACTCGGCGCCTCCTGCGTAGGCCCAGACTGCCAGCAGACCGTCAGGCGACATCTTCTTCTTCGCGGTGGCGAAGAACTCGTCGGTGTAGAGCGGGCTCGAGTGGATCACCGACGGGTTCTCGATGTCGATGACCACGGCATCGTAGGTTGCCTGGCTCATCCTGAGGAAGTGGAACCCCTCGTCCTCGGTGATCGAGACCTTCTCGCTCGAGAACACGTCCTGCGTGCTGTCGGCGAAGTGCTTCGGCGCCAGATCGATGACCGCCGGGTTGATCTCCACCACGTCGATGGCATCGATGGCTGGCGAACCCTCCAGCGCATAGAGAGTGTAGCCGCACCCCAGCCCCACGGAGAGGACCCTGTTTTTCCTGTCGCCTCCTTGCGTCTCGAAGAACAGCCCCACCAGCGCCCCCATTTCGTACTCGGAATCGTTGCTGTTCTCCACGCACAGCACCCTGTAGTTGGCGTACATGATCCTGCCCAGCTCCGGGTGCCGGCCGATCGTTATCACCCCATACGGGCTGTGCTCCCTGTCGAGCACTTCGAAGAACACCCAGGAGTCGGGATCGAACCACGAGGCCACGTCACCCTGCGACGATGGAGCCTCCGGCCCACCCCAGCTCAGCACCAGGAGCCAGGCCGAGGCTGCCGAGGCCGAAGCTGCGATACCGATACCCGCCCAGAACCTGCGTGCCGCCGCGGCCCAGCCGGCCATGATGAAGTTCAGCATGGCCGTGATGTAGACCGTGGAGTGGATCCCGATGAGAGGCAGGGCGAACAGGCCGGCGAGCAAGGCCCCGAGCGCGGAGCCCACGAGATCCAGTGCGTACACCCAGCTCAGGCCGCTGCCGGCCCTGTCTCCCACACCCACCGAGCGGGTCAGGACCAGGGGGAACACCACGCCCATGAGCACCGCCGGCACGCCAACGTGGACACCGCACAGGATCATCTTGAGGACCACGAAGGTCCATGTATTGGGGATCGCCCTCTCCAGGGTATCGAGCACCGCGGGCAGATACCCGAAGTTGGCGAACTCCACCATGGCGTAGGCGCCCGCGAGGATCTGGGACACGAACACGAGCGTCCACTGGTTTATCCGTCCGTGAAGCCCCCTGAACACCAGGGCCCCACCTGCCAGCCCCAGGAGGAAGGTCGCCAGCACGATGCCCACCGAGTGCGTGTTCTCCACGAAGAAGAAGAAAAGGGTCTTGGTGGCAACCACCTCGTAGACGAGCGACGTCAGGCCGACGAAGAACGCCAGCACGAGGGTCACCCCGAAGCTCATCCTGTCCATGCTGCGTTCCGACAACCCGCTTCTCCTCGACGTTCCAGATCCGGCGGAGGGCTCCTCGGGGGGGCATTATAGGAGATCGGCACGAGGAGATCACTCGCACTCGACGAGTGGCGTGGACCATGCCGGGTCTCCCGTGCCGCCTCCGTCCACCTGCTTCTGGCCCGTCTCAGATCTTCTGCAGCCATGCCAGAGGTGTGAGCTTCATGCCGCCGAGCATGGCATCGACGAACCGGCTCCGCAGCTGGCTCGACGCCACGCGCTGCTTCACGGGGGGAAGGTTCGCGATGGTGGAGAGCAGGCCGGCGAAGGCACGCACGGGTATGGGGCCGTCCGTGTCGATGAGCAGATCCGCGAGCTTTCCCCGCTCCAGGGCCATGATGGCCACGCGCCGTACCGTGGTCTGGGGCACGAAGACCCGCTGGGGCCGGCGCTCGAGCTTCAGGGCATCCTTGCGGCACCGTGGCACGCACACGCCGCAGCCTATGCAGCGCTCCGCGTCCACGACCGCGTGAAGACCGCGGCCAGCGCCGAGGCCCTCGAGCGAGATGGCCCCTATGGGACAGGCGCGAGCGCAGCGGCCGCAGCCCCTGCAGCGGGCCGGGTCGGACACGGGCAGGTAGTTGCTGGACACCACGGCGCCCGCCATGTCGAAGGTCGTCAGGGCCGTGAGCATCTCGCAGCAGCAACCGCAGCAGGAGCAGATGTAGGTGAGCCTCTTTTGCACGTTGTCGCCGATGTGCACGAGGCCGAGCTCCCTGGTCCGTGCAAGCACGTCCAGCGCCTCGGGAAGTTCCACCTCCCGCGCGTGGCCGTGCCGGATGGCGAAATCAGCACCGAAGCCCAGGCTCATGCACACGTCCATGGGCATGTCGCAACCCTTGCCCAGGTGGTGCTTGACGTGGCGGCAGTAGCACATCCCGATGGCCCAGCGCCCGGCGTCTCGCACCACCGACGTGGCTCTCTCGTAATCGAGGATCTCGGCGTGATCCCCCTCCGGGAGGACCGTCTCGTGGACGAGCGCGCGGCCTATCTGCGTGGAGCCCTCGAAGGCCTGGCGGGCAAAGACGCCGTCGGATCCCAGGTACTCGGACAGCAGCTCTGCAACGGCCTTCTGGTCGATGTCGTCACGTACGCGCATCATGGAGAACTCGAAGATCCCCACGATGGTAGGTGCCAGCATGTAGTACCTGGTGCCATTCTTCTCGAGGTCGAAGACCAGGGCCCTGTCGGCCATGCGCTGGAGCCGGTCGTCGAGCTCGACCTCGGGGACGCCCAGCCTGCGGCTCAGCTTGCCCACCGGCTCGAACCTGAGAGGCAGCTTCACGGCAAGAGCCGCCTCCTCCGGCCCGAACAGCATCCTGAGGATCTCTATGGCCAGAGGGCTCTCTGGCATCCCTATCACGTGCCTGTCGAGCTTGCTTCGCAGCCGGCCGTAGATCCCGCCTGAAGATACATGTCCCATGGATCGGGATCATAGGGCGACGCCCGGCGAAAGCAAAGCGTCATGTGGCCCCAAAGGCGTTCTCAAATGACCCCATGAGCGATATAAGGACGGGATGCACGATACCATCATCCTGATCGGCAGGCCGGCTGCCGGCAAGAGCGAGATCATCGACTTTCTGGCCAGGACAACGGACGAGGACCGGAGGCAGAGGCTCGATATGGGCCCGGCCATGTTCCTCGACGACTTCCCCTTTTTGTGGGAGAAGTTCGAGGAGGACGACATCCTGGCCAGGCACGGCCGGCCGCGTCTCTGGACGGACGACGCGAAGTACTTCACGGACGACTTCTTCTGGATCCTCATGATCGAGAAGCTCAACCTGGTCTTTCGCAAGGCGCTGGCCAGGGATCCGGACGGATTCGGCCGGAGCACCAAGGTCATCGAGTTCGCGAGGGGAGGATCCGGGGGCTACGAGACGAGCATGGCCGCCCTGTGCGACGAGATCACGAGCCGGGCGGGCATCGTGTACGTCAAGGTACCCTTCGAGGTCTCCGTGGCACGAAACCGTCGTCGCGCACGGCCCGGCCAGGAGGACTCCATCCTGCACCACTCCCTGCCGGACGAGAAGATGGCGCACTACTACAGGGTGGACGACTGGGATACGATCACGGGAGGCGCAGACGAGGGACGCGTGAAGGTCGGCGGACGCAACATTCCGTTCGTCAACTTCATCAACGACCCGGAGCAGACCGACGACGACACCAAGCTGGGCCCTTTTCTCGAGGCCACCTTGCGCAGGATGCCGTCAAGGCAGGGATGACGGGAGCATCCACGCCGGGAGGCCTGCATGCAGGGGCCATGAGGGATCAATCCGCCTCGAGGGCAGCCTCGATCATGTCCACGATCTCCTCGTTCACGGGCTGGGCCTTCGTGGCATAGAACAGGGCGTCCTTGCCCGTATCGCTCACGAGGCCAGGATCCGCACCGGCATCGAGGATGAGCTTCACGCACCCGGCGTATCCGGCCGAGGCCGCGTGCACGAGTGCTGTCTTGCCCTCCCGATCCTGGAGATCGAGCGAGGCACCCTTGTCGACGAGCTTCTGTACGAATCCGACGTGGCCGTTGCCGGCGGCATGGGCCAGGGCGGTCTTGCCGTCGGCGTCCTTGCCGTCGATGTCCGCGCCCGCGTCCAGAAGGGCCTCGAGAACGTCCACGTACCCACGGTAGGCGGCCAGATGGATGGGTCTCCATCCGTCCTGGTCGCGGATCTCCAGCTTGGCGCCCTTGTCCACGAGCAGGGTCACCATCTGCGCCTGCCTCGCATCCACGGCCACGAACAGGGCGGTCTGCTGGTCGCCGTACAGGGCGTTGACCTTCGCTCCCGTATCCAGGCACAGCAAGACAGCCCCCTCATGGCCGGCCTTGACGAACGCGGGCAACGCCTCGACCGCAGCATCCTTTGTCAGCTTCGCCCCGTGCTCCACGAGCGTCACGAGCGCATCTCCCTGCCCGCCCTGCATCGCCGCCACGAGCGCCTCTGCCATGTCGTCGGGATCCTGTTTTTTCGAGAGCAGCCATTCCACGAGAGGCTTGCTGCCCGCAGAGGCAGACGCCACGAGCCACGAGGCCCCACCGATGGTGTCGCCTTCTGGCTCGATCCCGTTCGAGAGAAGCAGTTCGATCACTCCCGCATCGCCACCCTTCATGGCCTTCGCGAGCAACCCGTCCGCGTCGCAGTCGAAAAGGGGGGCCCCTGTGGCGAGCACGTGTCCGAGGGCCTCATCGCTCTGCCCTGTGACGGCCAGATCGGCAAGCTCGCAGCCGTCCACGGCCGTGGGGTCGAAGAGCAGCAGGATCCGCAGTGCCTCGGCCCTGCCACCCAGGGCGGCTGCGCGCACGAGATCCCCCAGCGGCCCGGCAGTGGCCGGGTCAGCGCCCTGCTCCACCAGATCGAGCGCCGTGACCATGTCATCCTGCGAGACCGCCAGGTACAGCGGATCCCCGGGGCCGGGATCGGGATCGGGATCGGGCTGGACGTCATGTGGCGCCTGAGGCTCTGGGCTCCTGCCGGCTCCACCCGTGCATCCCGGCGATGCGAGCACGATTGCCAGAATGCCATGGATCAACAGCCTCGAATCCATGTGACTTGCCTGCACGTAATCCCTCTCAGGGGACAGCATATCATCCCACATGTCAGGGCGATCAAGCCCTCGGTGTCTTCATCACCAGGGCCAGAAAGCCAGTATGGCCATGTTGGCGTCGGTCTCGGACGAGACGTCCACGAAGGTCGAGGCGAGCTTCATGTCTTGCCGGCCGGCATGTACATCTCCGCCCGCGGCGTGCACGAGACCGCGCATGTTGAGTATCTGATAGAGCATCTGTCTGGCCACCTGGCCGGTCTGCGCATCGGAAGGCGCCTTCACGATCTTCTCGAGCGAGGCGACCTCGTCGGCCGCCTCGAGAAGGTCTTTCTCTCTCTTGTCCACGAAGAAATTGAAGGCAGCTGGCTTTGCCTGCAGCGCGTCGTAGTCCCGCTCGAAGCACTGGACGAGGACACCGTGAACCGAAGCGGCGATGAGCTGCCAGAGGGGTCTATCGATCTCCTCCCCGTCGGGAATGAGCCTATCAGGGTACTCGAAGCCAGCCGGCGACATGCGCTGGGCTCGAGTGAAGGTCACGAGAGCCTTCTCGGGCTGGCCGGCAGCCCGCCAGGCTCCCGAGGCCAGCCGGAGGGCACGGGCGTTCTCGGCGCGGTCGAGCGAGTCGACGGAGCCGGCGCTCTCGAGCAGCACGGCGGCCTCGGGCCACCTGCCCAGCGCAAGATTCGCCTCGCCCTCGAGGACCTGCAAGGTTGCCGGATACTCGGCATTCCCTGCATGGGCTTTGATGATGGCAAGCACGTCATCGGGGTCGTCTCGCCTCGACGCCAGGAGCGCCACCTCGTTCACGGCCTGGCCGAGCAGGGCCGGATCCACGGGTATTACGCCCCGAGGCAACCCCTTCGAATCGGTCTCCTGGATGGAATCCGAGAGGATCGCGACGATAGCGCGCCAGCGCTCCTCTGGGGCGACCCCCGAGGCCCGGGCCTCCTCGAACCGGCACCTGGCCACCATGGCCCGGGCGCCCCTGCCCCATTCGTCCGCACGGGTCGCTGGCTGGGCCAGCCCGGGCAGGGCTGCTGTGCACCCCTGTTCATCCAGTGTCCGTATCGACCTCTCCAGCGGGTTTGCCCTGCAGCCTCCCGCCGTGAGCGAAAGGCAACATGCGAACAGGATGGTCGTTTCGACCCTCATGATGCGCACTCTAGCGAACCTCCGTGCCGGTCGGCAATTTTGCAGCGGCGCAAAGGTCGGAGCGAGGTGGTTTCCCCGGACCCATCGGCTGTACTACAATCCCCATCACAGGGAGGACGTCTGGATGACAGCATCGTGGATGATGTCGGCGGTTCCGGTGCTGATCGCCATGGTGATCGTTGCGGGATGCAAGGATTGCGAGAAGGCGCGGGCAGGCCGGTCGGTCGTGGCGAGAGGAGGCGACGCGAGCACGGGCTCGGAGATTGTCGAGGACACGGATACGGAGCCGGCCGAAGAGACGCTGTGGGTCCGCAGCGGCAAGCCGCCGACCGACCAGATGATCATGGACGCAGTGGGCACGAGAGAGGGTCTGGCCCCGACGCTGCTCGGGGAAGGCACACCAGTGTCGGACGGCCTATTCATGAGGCTCATCGTCCAGCCGCCCTTCGTGGTCGCCATGCTGGTCTCGGAGCACGAAGGCAAGGCCCAGAGATCGGAA
>JBFYZU010000043.1:0-5690 GCA_041309365.1 Myxococcota bacterium | reverse complement strand
GCTCTTCCGATCTCGTTCCGCTTCCTTGAGGTGGCCGTGGATGACGTTGCCCATGAGCAGCTTGATGCGGATCCCGTCCTTGTCATCCGCGGTCTCGAGGAGCTTTCGGTAGACCTGTTCGAGGTCCCCCCAGCGCCCGGATTCTTCTGCTGCCGCTTCCAGGGGCTCCGTCACCTCATCGAGGTGCGATGGCATCGTCGAAAGTGCCTTCACGAGCCAGTCGAAGGTTGCCGAAGCGTCCCCGATGTTGTCACGGAAGATGGTACCCAGCTGGACCATCATGTCGAAGCGATCCTGGGCGTCATCGATCTTGCCCATCTTGATCTCGAGCATCGCGGCGAGCCTTGCGAAATTTCCGCTCCCTTCGTAGATCGGGATGAGCTGTTCGGCAGCCTCGATCTCCTCCGGGTCGATCTGGATGACCTTCTCGAGCGCGGCGGCGCACTTGTCCATGCTCTCGATGCGTGTCCGCAAGATGCGGGCCACCCGGTACATGATCTCGATGCGCGACCTGGGCTCTCCCTCCTTGCCATCGGCCTCGCGTTCGAGCAGTCTCACGAGCTCGTCCCACTTGCCACCGGTCTCCTCGTAGAATGCCTCCAGGTCGTCCCATGCGCCCATCGACATGTAGCGCTTCTTGAGCTGGTCGACCGCCCTGCGCTCGTTCGGATCGAGGGCCAAGAGCTCCTTCCACGTCACGACCGCTGCGGGGTCATCCTGGACCTTGTCCGTGTACAGCAGGCCTAGCTTGAGCAGGATCTGCTTGCGCTGGTTGTCGTCCGTTTCCTTGTCGGCCTGCTTGCGAAGGATCGTCGCGAGGATATTCCACTCACGTGCCCGCTCGTAGAGCATGGAGAGTGCATCGATGGCCTGGGAGTGGTTCTCGTCGATGGACAGGACCTGAGACCACAGATCGATGGAGACGGGAGGCTTGCGCAGTCGCTCGTCCGCCATGATGGCGAGCTCGACCAGTTCGTCGAAATGGGCGGCTGGATCGTCCTTTATCCGACCCAGCGAGAGGTTGATGAGTTTCTCCCAGTCTCGACGCTTCTCGTACATCTGGATCAGGTAGGAAGAGGCCGTTTCGTTGTCGGGCTGGATCTCCATCACCCGCTCGTAGCACTTCATGGCCTCGCCCTGGTTGTTGAACCTCTCGAGGTACAGCTGTGCCACCTCGAGCAATCCGGCAACCCGAGCCGCCGGATCGGCGGCCAGCTCGGCCTTCTGGGCGAGCAGCTTGACGTAATCTGGCCAGCGGTTCATCCGCTCGTATATCTCGAGCAACGTCTGCATGGCCTCCGGTTGAGCCTGATCCACCTTGAGCACCTGCTGGTAGACGGAGATGCTGGAGGTTTCCTGGTTCATCTTTTCCCGGTAGAGACGTGCCATGCTGAGCATCATCTCCACCTTTGCCTGCACCATGTCCTCGGGCAGGTCACCGATGATCTTCTTGTGGGCCTCCACGGCGTAATTCCACTTGTCGGTCTCGCCGCAGATCCGCAGGATGCCGGCGAACGCCTCCTCCGTGCGCGCCACCTTGTTGATCACGTCTCTCCAGGCCGCAAGCTGCTTGGTCTGGTTGTCCCCCAGCCCCCTGGCCTTCTCGATGAGCGCATGGATCTCGGGTGTCGGTTCGAGCCAGAGGCTATCCCCGGAGGATTCGCCAGGACCCTTCATGCCGTCGTCCTGCTCCTCCTGGGAGACAGTCTCGACCTCGACGGAGATGGAGCCCTCGTCTGAGGTCTCGCTATCTTCCGTTCCGTCCTGGTTCACGACGCCCTTCTCGTCAGTGTCCTGCATCACGACGTCCTCCTGGGTTGCACCCCGGTCCGCTGCTTTGGCTTCGCGCTCGCTCCCGGCCGCCAAAGTCGGGGTGGGATCCAGCTCTGCGAGCCGGGCACCGAGCCTGGCGGCCTTCTCGCTGTCTTGGAGCTTCGATTCGTAGATATCCATGGCCTGGGTAAGGAAGTACTTCTTCGCGTCGGGCTCCGATGCCGCCGATGCCCCCTTCTCCGCGTACAGCGCGAGCCTCACCCAACCTTCCTCCTGCTCCCGCCAGACCTGGCTCGCGATCGAGAACGCACCCTCGTGGTCGGGTCGTATGTCGAGTGCCATGCCGAGGAGCTCCGCGGCCCTCGACATGTCCTCGAACCTGAGGATCGTCCGCGATGCGAACTCGAGCAGCAGATCCAGCCTCGAGTCGTCATCCGAGGTGGTCTGCACCAGGCCCGACTGGAGCCTGTCGATGAGCTGCCGGTTGCCAGCCTGAAGGGCCGTCTCCTCGAACAATAGCATGGCTCTGGGATCCCTTTGCGAGATCCTGCATGCCTGCTCGATGCAGCGCAGGGCGTTCGTGAGCTCATCGTCTCTCCTGTAGAGCAGCCCCGCTCGCAAGAGGAACATGACGGCCGCTTCTCTGTCGTCCGAAGCGACAGTCGTGAGCTGCTGCTCCATCTGCATGGCCTGGGAGTAGAGATCCTCCTGATCGAGGAGATCTCCGAGGAGGTCGGTGGATTCCTCGTCCTGAGGGTCTGCCGCCTGCGCGTCCGTCAGTGCCTCGGATGCAGCCTGGAGCTTGCCCGAGATCAGCAGGCTCCAGGCCTTCTCCTTGAGGAGTGAAGCCCGTTCGGCAGGCGTTTCGACGCTCTTGAGCTCGATGTCGATGAGCTTGCCGATCATGTTCAGCTTGCCCATCTGGACGTAGATCTCGCGTGCCTTGCTCAGAGCATCGCGGCACGTGGGATCGTGCTTTACGGCAAGCTGGAAGCGGGTCATCGCCTCTCCCTTGCTCAGCAGCACGTCTCCCCATACCTTGCCTGCCTCCAGGTACAGCCTGGAACGCTCGGAGTCGGACGAGGCCCGCTCGGCCTGGCGCTCGAGCTCCCGCGCCAGATCCTCCCACGAAAGATGACCTTGATATCGCATAAATCGAATCCTCGTTAGCGGAGGTCTGTGACCCCCTGTTCAACCGCGTCTGGTAATCGCTCGGTACCGGTCACTGGTTCGCAAGAGGCTCTTCCTGGAACTCGTAGAGCTTGGCCTGGGCCGCCCTGACATACTCCTGTGGAGTGTCCTCTCCGGACTGCTTGATGAACCTCTCGAGATACAGCGTGGCATTGTCGTTGCTCTTGATCTCGGCATATGTCCATCCCAGGTTGAAGACGGCGTCGAGCATGTTCGGCTTGATGTCCACGGCCTTCTTGAGATGGACGATGGCCGTCTCGGGATCCTGCTTCTCCTGGTGGACCGTCCCCAGCAGCTTCTCCACCTCGGCGTGCTCCTCGCTGCCTTCCACGACGGCCTTCAGGGCCTCCTCCAGGGTCTGCTGGGCCTGCTCCAGATACCCCAGCTCGATGTAGAGGTTGGCGAGGGACGTGTAGGCCGGGATGAAGCGGCCGTTCTTGGTGCACGAGTCGGTGAATGCCTGCAGAGCCTGCTGTGGCTCGTCGAGCTGCTCGTTCACCATTCCGAGAAAGTAGCTCGGCTTGTAGAAGCTGGGATCCAGGTTCGCTGCGTTTTCGAGGGCGTTCTTGGCCTGCTCGAGCTCACCGAGCTCCATGTACGACTGTCCGAGAAGGAACTGGTAGTTTGCGCTCTGGGGATTCAGTGCCGCGGCCCGGGTGAGAAGCTGAGCGGCTTTCTGCCAGTGTCCCTGCTCGATATGGACGATGGCGAGGTTGTGATAGGCCTCCTCGTTCTCGTCATCGAGTTGTATGGCCTTTTCGAGCTCGGTGATGGCCACGTTGTATTGCTTGGTCGTGTAGAACTCCACACCCTTGTTCATGTGTTCCACGGATTCGACCTTCGCACGGCTGCAACCGAAGGCGTGCAGCGCAAGGATCATCGTCACGGACACGACTAGAGTAGATCTCGATACATATTCCATGGTTTGACCCCTCTCCCGATGCCAGGTAGGCAGAAATAATAGCGTAGGGTCGATGGGGTGTAAAGCATGAAGAATAATTGAGAATGCGTCCATCACGGGGGGCTTGACAAACGCGATCGAAACCTCGTAGCGAGCCCGGATTCTCAGACCATGCGTCCTCGCAAGAGGTCAAGCAACTTGAAGAGGACTCTCTCGGCTTCGCCTCTGAGCACCACCGTGGCTCTGCGGCTCAGTTCGGTCCGTTCCGGATTGACCTCGATGATGGCAGCGCCGTGGGCAGAAGCTTCCAGCGGAAGCAGTGATGCCGGAGCGACCACGGCGCTCGTGCCGACGACGAGCATGGACCTGCATCCGGCCGCCAGCCTTACCGATTCGTTCAGGGCCGACGGGGGGATTGGTTCGCCGAACAGGACCACCGACGGCCGCACGTTTCCGCCGCACTCGGAGCATCTCACGGCGCCCGTGGACGACAAGAATCCGATGGACTCCTCCCGGTCGAAGGTGCGCCCGCAGGATTCGCAGTATATATCAACGCTGTTGCCGTGGAACTCGATGACGTTGCGCGAGCCTGCTGCCTGGTGGAGCCCATCGATGTTCTGCGTGACGATGGCCTGGATCCACCCCTCTTTCTCCATCTGGGCGATGGCGAGGTGTGCGTCGTTCGGTCGCGACGCATGGAACAGGGTTCCCGTTGCCCTGAACAGCTCCCATACCTTGTCCGGATCCGTTCGCCAGGCCAGGGACGTTGCGTACTCCATGGGATCGAATCTCTCCCACAGGCCACCCGAGGAGCGGAAGTCCGGAATGCCACTGGCCACGGAGATTCCCGCTCCCGTCAGCGCCACGCAACGGCCCTCGGCGATGATGGCCGCTGCTGCGTCCATGGGTTCTAGGGGTGTTCCTGCCACGCACTCATGATACGCCCAAGACGCCGGTCAGTCGACACGGAAGGGATTGGATGGGAATGGACCGCGGGGCGTACAGCGGGTACATTGCCTGGCAAGGAAATGCAGGAGGCCAGAAGAAACACCCGGCGGCTCGTGAGGTCGATGATCCTGGCCACCGTTCTCGCCGTGGTGGTCTACGCCTCGTTCGCGTTCTTGGCCGACGTGCGCAAGCTGGGCGATGCCATACGTGGCTTCTCGTGGCCCATGCTGGGTCTTGCTTTCGTCCTCGCATCGGGCAACTACGCGCTGAGATTCGTGAAATGGCATTACTACCTGAGGTGCCTGGAGATCCGGTTGCCAGCGCTCGAGAGCTTCTTCGTCTTCCTCTCGGGATTCGTCATGGCGGTCACGCCAGGCAAGTTCGGCGAGGTCATCAAGTCGGTCCTTCTCAAGGAGAGGATGGGTGTGTCCGTCGCCCGCTCGGCGCCCATCGTGCTGGCCGAGAGGCTCACGGACCTCATCGCCATCCTTCTCCTCTCGCTGGCCGGGGCGGTCACCTTCCGGCACGGCTGGATCTTCGTGACGTTCGGGTTCGGGCTCACGCTGGCCATCGTCCTCGCGGTGACGGTCCGTCCACTGGGCGAGGGCTTGCTCGGTATCATGGGCCGGTTGCCGGTGCTTGGCCGTTTTTCGGGAAAGCTGCGCGAGGCCTACGAGAGCACAGCTCTCATGGCCCGTCCGGCCAGGCTCATCGGTCCCGTGCTCGTGTCCGTGGCTGCGTGGTTCTGCGAGTGTGCGGCTTTCTTCTTCGTGGTACGGGGATTCGACATCGTGGAGCTGGACCTGTACACGGCCACCTTCATCTATGCCTTTTCCACGGCTGCTGGCGCGCTCGCCATGATGCCGGGCAGATCGGA
>JBFYZU010000042.1:0-5459 GCA_041309365.1 Myxococcota bacterium | reverse complement strand
GTGCTATAGTTGCTCCATGGTCGAGTTTCTGGAACAGACCATAGAGACGATCGTACGAGAGGTGGATCCCGAGCGGATCATCATCTTCGGCTCCACGGCGAGGGGGGAAGCGCACGACGATTCGGACATTGACCTCCTCATCATCGTCAGAGGACCATTCGGACCTCTGGAGACGCGCCGTTCCGTCCTTTCTCGACTCAGACGTGCGCTTCGCTCGGAGACACGACCCATCGACATGCTCCTGTACGACACGGCCGAGGTGGACAGATGGGGGGGTTTTACAAACCACGTGATCTCTACCGCCCTGAGGGAAGGTCGGGAGTGCTATGCCCGATCTTGACCATGTTCGCTCCCTTCTGCGGATGGCACGCAAGGATCTTCGTGCCATCGAGATCCTGTCGAGTGTCCAGGATTTCGATGATGAGATTGTCGGATACCACGCCCAGCAGGCCGTGGAGAAAGCTGCCAAGGCGTGGCTCTGTCTGCTCGAGATCGAATATCCGATGACTCACGACCTGCGCGCCTTGATGGCGAGACTGCAGATCGCAGGAGCGGATCTGCCCCAGCACAGGGATGCGTTGATCGATCTCACCGACTTCGCCGTCCAGTACAGGTACGAAGCCCTGATGATCGACGAACGAATCGATCCGACTGCGACCCTCGCACTGGTCCGCAACTTCGTCGAGCTCGAGGAGGGAAAGCTGCCCTGAGAAGCGGAACCGACCGCCAGGTCGAAGCTCCTCACGTAGATGGGCAAATGCTCGTATCGTGCCATCGAAAACAATCCGGAAAAAAAGGGTCGAAGGGCCAAATCGCCGAAGGACCGAGGTCGTGGGGCAACCTCGGATGAGCGTCCTGAGCTCCGAGATGGTCGGCAGCCGCCACTCGCCAGCCCCGTGGACTGCCAAAGACAGCGCCGCGCAGTACGACACCGCCGAGTCCCAGGTCAAGACCCCCCCTGACGGCGGGTCCTCGTACAACCCCCTGGCCGACTCCTTCAAGAGCTGCACCGCCTCGCACGAGCAGCGCCTGCGCCGTCAGGCGGCTGCAATATCCGTGCGTCCGATCCTTTCGAAGCGTCGATCGGCCGCGACGGGGTTTCCGGTCGAGACCGGACGCCCTCAGACCGCCGTCACGTCCCGGCTGATCAGCCTCGCGCCCAGAAGCAGCGTGAGGGCCGTGGCGACGATGCATCCCGCAGCGTAGAGAAGCTGCAGCCCGACGCCCTTCGATATCCCGTCCACCAGCACGAAGCCGATGCCGAGGCTGAGAAGCCCGATGAAGAAGGACGTGTACTGCATGGAGGTGCGCACGTCGCGCGAGAGGGCCGAGATCACGGTTCCGAGGGCGCCGACGAAGGCCGCCGATGCGGGCGCACCCACCAGGAAGGCGACCCACCAGGCCCCGGACGCCCCGAGCTTGTGGGCAAAGGGCGCGAGCGACCCGAGCCGACCCAGGACGATGCTGCTCGCCCCCACGAAGACGAGGTGCAAGACGAGCGGTATCGCCATCGCACCGGCGAGCTTGCCGAGCAGGAGCTGTCGCCGCGTGACGGGTGCCAGCATCAGAAAGGGCATGGTGCCGCACTCGCGGTCGTGGAGCACGGAGGTCCCGGACATGATCGCCACGTAGAGCGGCAGGTTCGTGAAGCTCAAGGACCCGAAGCTCGACGTCGCGACCTCGAGGAACGCGTGCAGGCCGACGCCGAAGCCCCTCATGTGCTGCTCGAGCACGGCGAGCGTCTCGGCCCGGCCCGCGAGCCTGTCGATGACGCAGAACAGGGCGCCGAAGATCAGGATCCAGAGCGCGTAGTTCGCGGCGAGGATGAAGATCATCCAGGGCTGCCTGCGGTGCTCGAGCACCTCGGTGCGGGCGATGCGGGCGAGGCGCCTCATCGGCCGCCCATCGCTTCCTGCCACGCATCGAGCAGGGGCCCCGATCGTGGCGCCCTCGTGTCCGAGAACCCGACCTCCCGCTTGACGCGGCCGTCGAGGAGCAGGACCCGATCGCAGACCGCCTCGGCAGAGGCGAGATCGTGGGTCACCATCACGCAGGCCAGCCCCGCGTCCGCTCTCCTGCGGACCTCGGCGTAGAGCGCCTTCGAGGCGACGGGGTCGAGGTTCGCGGTGGGCTCGTCGAGAAGGAGCAGCTTGGGCGAGAGGAGCAGCGCACGGATCAAGGACAGCTTCTGCTGCATCCCGGTGGACATCCGTCCGACCCGGTCGTCGTACCCCGTCGAAAGCCCGAGAGACCGGGCCAGAGGCTCGACCTTCTCGTCGACCTCGCGGGGCGCAAGCCCGAACAGGCCGCCGAAGTGCCTCAGGTTCTCCCGTCCGGTCAGCAGCGGATAGAGCCCGGGACGGGCCGTCACCAGGCCGACGAGGCCGGCGGCCGTGAGCGACAGGGCGTACGCCTCGATGTCGCAGACCAGCACCTTGCCCGTGGTCGGACGCAGCAGGCCCGACATGAGTAGAAGAAGCGTGCTCTTGCCACCGCCGTTCGGGCCGACGACTCCGACCATCTCGCCCCCGCGAACCGTGACATCCAGGCCCGCGAGGATGGTCCGGCCCGAGAACGAGCGCCCCGCGTCCTGCATCACGAGGATCGTGGGGGCGCTGTTGCGCCTCTTGTTTTTTGCGGCCTTCATCGCTCGTCAGCCTTGCCGTCCATGTTGCACCCGGTCTCGGTGCTCCCGTCAAGGGCCGATCGGCTCGCAGCGGTCGTTCGCGCACCTCGCACCTCGCATCCACCCCGCGAGCCTCGTCCTTCTCCAGGCGACCGAGGTCGAAGAGCAGGCCCAGGCCCTGCACCGAAGCCTCATCGTTGACGCGGGCACGAGGTCCTCTGTCGCGGCTCTGTCCGGCGGTGTGGATGGCGAAAAAGCCGCCTCGATCCTCGGATCCGTGGAATCGGTCACGAGCAGCACGTCCTGGCCGATCCCGGCCGGCCTCCCCACGAAGGCAGAAGACTCGAAGCAGCGCCGGGGGCGTGAGCAGATGCACGAGGAGGCACGGATGCGAGATCCCGAGCCGCCGGCCCGACCGTCTTTCCCTCCCAGGACCAACCCTACGGCCCCAGCCCAAAGCTCGGCCGTGAAGATCCTCCCGTCTGGATCGAGCCCACGCCTCCCGCGTCGCGCGACCGACGCCCCCATCATTTCGATGTGGTCCGGTTTCATTTCGACGCGATCTGCGGGCAGGTGAAGTCACGGGGAAGCTCGTCCAGGGCAGACCTAGCGGATGGTCATCCTGGTCCCGGATTCGCTTGTCGACACCCGATGATCGTGGCGGCCGGCCCCGGATGAAGGCGATAGGCGCAGGTCGATGTCCGAGGCAGCCTGCCTCTGGGCGCTCGTTCGCAACTTCGAGGGTGGAGATCCCGTGCTGGATTGGCTGGAGGCCGCGAAAAATGTCACGGCCGGGCTCGGCTCGATCTAGGCGGTGGAGTGGTGGGCCCGCAAGGGCTCGTGACCGACGGAGACGTCCTTCGTCGTCCCTTTGCCGTTGAGCGGCAGCACACCGGCCAGCTCCCCGATCACGTTGATCAGCTCGGAGTCGGCTGGGATGACGATCTTCGAGTTGCTGGCGAGGGATCGCTCGACCATCTCGAGCTTGCGCAGCAGCTGGGCGTTGCCGACGAAGTACCTGTCGGCGGCCTCGTTGACGAGCTTGATGGCCTGGGCCTCGCCCTCGGCCGCGAGGATGCTCGCCTGCCGGATGCCCTCGGCCTTCTTGATCTCCGCCCTCCTGGCGCCGTCCGCCATCGTCTCCGTGGCCGTGGCGAAGTCAATGGCGGCGACCTTCTCGTTCTCGGCCTTGACCACCTTGTTCATGGTCTCCTGCACGTCGCTGGGGGGATCGATCTCCTTGAGCTCCGTCCTGACGATCTCCAGGCCCCAGTCGGAGGTCTCGTCCCTGAGCGTCCGGTGCAGCTCGCTGTTGATCTTGTTGCGCTCGCTGTTGGCCGACTTGAGGGTCATGGTGCCGATGATGTTGCGCAGCGTGGTCCTGGCCAGGTTGACGATCTGGTAGCGGTAGTCGTAGACGGAGTACTGCGAGCTCTTGACGCTCTCCTCGTCGCTTCTGACCTTGAAGTAGACCTGGGCATCCACCCGGGCGTTGAGGTTGTCGTTGGTGATGATCTCCTGCGGCTCCGCATCCACCATCATCTCCGTGATGTTGATGAGGAACATCCTGTCCACGCCCGGGATGATCCAGTTGAAGCCGGGAAGCGCGAGGCGGTGGTACTTGCCCAGTCTCTCCACGAGACCGCGGCCCGTTGGCCTCACGATGCGGATTCCGATGGTGAAGTACAGCGCCACGAGGCCGCCGCACGCCATGATGCCGACTATCCAGTACATGTGATCCTCCTCGGCCCGATCCGTCCGGGTCGTCTGGCGTTCATTCGTGATGCGTCTCTCGGGCCGGCGTCACCGGCCACGAGCAGCCGAGAACATGTCCGCAACAATCGTGCCGCGATCACGAACCGCCGAACGAACCCCGATGACGCACCGATCCGGCGAGATCACGGGAAGAACCGCCATCGACCGGCGCACGTGCAGTCTTTCCCCGACCGCACCCCGGTCTCTTCAGGGCCGATGGATATCGAGGATGGACAACCTGTTCGTCAGGTGTTGAACAGTGCTATGCTGGTTCGTCGGAAACGATGAGGTTCGCGCGACGATTCAAGGGCCGGATGACAGCGCAGCGGGGCGCCGATAGATCCGGGATCGCGAAAAAGCCGGGTCATTCGTCCTGCGCGCTCGGGACATGTAGAATCGTCCACAAGGCATCGAGATGGCAGTGGACATAACGGAAGACAAGAGGCGGGTGATCCTGGCCATTGCAGCGAGGCACGGCGCACGCAACGTACGGGTCTTCGGATCCGTGGCGCGGGGAGAGGCAACGGGCGACAGCGACCTGGATCTCCTCGTCGAGATGGAAACGGGACGCACCTTTCTGGATCTCGTCGGTCTCTGGCAGGATCTGGAGGATCTGCTCGGAACGCGCGTGGATGTCCTGACGGACGGCGGGATCAGCCCTCACCTTCGCGACCGGATCCTTGCAGAGGCGGTGCCTCTATGAAGGACGACAGGGTGTACCTGCTGCATGTCAAGGAAGCCATCGATCGGGTGCTGTCGTACACCTCTTCTGGAGAAGAAGCCTTCTTCGAGGACACGATGGTGCAGGATGCGGTCGTGCGCAATCTGGAGATCATGGGAGAGGCGGTCAAGAACCTATCGTCCGCTACCAGGGAGGATCACAAGGATAACCCTGGAGACGCATCGCAGGAATGAGGGACAAGATGATCCACGAGTATTTCGGCGTGGATCTCCGCCTCGTGTATGAGGTGGTCAGGTTGGAGTTGCGCGATCTCATTCGGAGGATCGAGTCGATCCTGTCAAGCAACGACTGAATCGGTTTCCCGATGTCATTCGCATGCACACGATTCGCATAAGA
>JBFYZU010000041.1:0-4296 GCA_041309365.1 Myxococcota bacterium | reverse complement strand
CTCCGCGGGTGATGCTGATGCGCATCACCCTGAAAAACGGCGATGTGTCCTTGCCGATGACCTGGGCGACGACCATGTCCCCCTCGAAGCTCTCCTTGAACTCGAGCATGTTCTTGAGCCTGCGGTTCTCCACCTCGAGCTCGGACATCCTGTCGTTTTTGCTCCTGAGCCTGTTGAGCTCCATCTTCAAGGACTCGTTCTCGCTGCGGACGTCGACGAGGTAGACGTAGCTCCCCCATACGTCGGAGAACGTCCGGCCCAGCATGGCGGCCACGTACTGGACGGGAGAAGAGATCCTCAGGATCACGTGGTCCACCGCGTTGAGGTTCTCGGAAGATTTCAGGTTCGAGTGCAAGAACAGAAAGGGGAGCCCCAGCAGGATGACGCAGATGAAGAAGTCCCTGTATCTTCGAAAGAAGTTCATCTTTCAGGTATACGCCCAGAGAGCACGAGGCCCTACTGGAGCGCGACCTCCTTGAGCAGCTCGATATGGTCGAGGGCCTTGCCGGACCCGAGGACGACCGCGGAGATGGGGTCGTCGCAGGTCATCACGGGAAGGCCCGTCTGCTCGCGGAGCAGCACGTCGATGTTCTTGAGGAGGGAGCCACCGCCCGTGAGCACGATGCCCTTGTCGACGATGTCGGCGCTGAGCTCGGGTGGTGTCTTCTCCAGTGCCTGCAGGACCGCCTCGACGATGGCGTTGATGGGTTCGCTCATGGCATCGCGGATCTCGTCCGAGTGCACGACGATGGTTCTAGGAACGGCGGCAACGAGATCGCGGCCCTTGACCTCCTGCTCGAGGACATCCCCCGTGGGGTAGGCGGAGCCGATGGCGATCTTCACGCGCTCGGCCGTCTGCTCGCCGATGAGGAGGTTGTACTTGCGCTTCATGTACTGGATGATGGCGTCGTCCATCTTGTCGCCACCCACGCGGACCGACTGGCTGTAGACGATGCCGGCCAGAGAGATGATTGCCACCTCCGTGGTGCCACCGCCGATGTCCACGACCATGCTACCCGAGGGCTCCGTGATGGGCAATCCGGCGCCGATGGCGGCGGCCATGGGTTCCTCTATGAGGTAGACCTCCCTGGCACCGGCGCTCTCGGCGCTCTCCTTCACGGCTCTCTTCTCCACCTCCGTGATGCCGTAAGGAACACAGATGATGATGCGCGGGCGCACGAGGGTCTTGCGCGTGTGCGCGCGAGAGATGAAGTACCTGAGCATCGCCTCGGTGATCTCGAAATCCGCGATGACGCCATCGCGGAGCGGTCGCATCGCCTGGATGTGGCCGGGAGTCCGGCCGAGCATCTCCTTGGCTTCCTTCCCGACCGCCAGCACCTTCTTGACTCCCCTGACCCTGTCCTGGGTCACCGCGACGACCGATGGCTCGCACGAGACGATGCCTTTTCCCTTGACGTAGATCAGGGTCGTGGCCGTGCCCAGATCGATGGCCAGGTCGTTCGAGAAGAGACTGTATAGCCAGTCGAACAGCAATCTACACCACACCCGCTCCTCGTGCGGGTCAACCCCCCACGGCAAGCGGTCATTCCAGCTATGGATGGCCTCCGGGTCGTGAACGGATCGGGATATTCATACCTGATCCACCCTGCAGGCCGTCAAGGTGTTCAATTGTTCACGTCCACCGTCCTTTGTCAACCCGCGATGATCTTCAAATAGTGCTTGATCAATTCCTACGAATTGGCCTAGTTATCGGGGGCCATGCTCCAATTTCTCAGGAAACATTCACAGTCCGTACTCGTCTGGCTCCTCGTCGGTGCCATTGCGTTCATCTTCGTGGTCCAGTTCGGCCCCCAGTCCAGGGGTTGCGGTGGACAGAAGCTCGCCTCGGAGTACGTCGTCAAGGTCCACGGTTACACGGTAGCTCCGGAGGCCTGGCGCTGGGCCTGGGTGATGCACAACGGCGATCAGGTCCAGCCAAAGGAAGCCAAGGCCATGAGGCTGCGGGAGAACGTCATGGACGGGCTCATCGAGCGGGAGCTTCTCGTGGACCAGGCTCATGGGCTCGGACTCAAGGTCACCGAGGACGAGGTCGAGGACGCGTTGCTCGACAACAGGCTCTTTCTCACCTCGTCCGTTCATGCCATGGGGAGGATGTCCAGCTCGGGTACCATCCCCATCGACTTCACCCGGGACGACGGGAGCTTCGACTTCGAGACCTTCAAGATGTTCGTGACGAACAGATTCCACATGACGTTCGCGTCGTTCAAGGAGCAGCAGATGCGCGAGATGCTCGCGCAGCACATGAGACGAATGGTCGAGGCCTCCATCCACGTCTCGGATGCGGAGGTCCGCTTCGAGTACGAGAAGACCGCCAATCGTGTCAAGGTGGGCTACGTTGCCTTCGACCCCGGGTTCTACATCCGCAGGCTGCAGCCGGCGGATGCCGAGGTCGAGGAGTGGATCGCCGCTCACGAGAAGCAGGTACGGGACCGCTACGACGAGGAGAGCTACAAGTACACGAACGTCGAGAAGCAGGTCAGGACGAGCCACATCCTCGTCAAGGTCGAGGCAGACGCCGGCGACGGTCAGAAGGCCGAGAAGAAGGCACTTGCGGACAGGATCCTGGCGGACGCCCAGGCCGGCAAGGACTTCGCGATGCTGGCGAGCACCTACAGCGACGACACCATGTCCGCCAAGCAGGGCGGCGACATCGGCTTCAGGTCCCGTGGTCAGCTCGCTGAGAAGTACGAGGACACGGCCTTCGGCATGAAGGTGGGCGAGATCGCGGGCCCGGTCGAGACGGAGTACGGCTTCCACATCATCAAGTGCGACGGCTTCAGGGAGGGGAACATCCCCTACGAGGACGTCAAGGACGAGATCGGCCGTACCCTGATGCTCATGGAGCAGGCCAGGGAGCAATCACGCCTCGCTGCCCAGGAGCTGCTCTCGAAGGTCTCCCAGGGGGGGAACATCATCGACGCTGCGGAGGCCCTCGAGAGCCTCTACTACCCGAAGCCGGCAGAAGATCCCGCGGAACCGGAGACTGCGGATGCCGCGGAGCCGACGGAGGAAGAGCCCCAGGACCCGATGATGCCTCGCTACAAGGAATCAGGCTGGGTCGGCCCGCAGGAGGACAGCATAACGGGCATAGGGCGCGATGCGACGATCGTGGAGAAGGTCTTCGGCCTGGACATGGAATCTCCGCTTCTGGGGGAAGTCGTGAAGGTGGGCGACAGGTTCTACGTGCTCCAGCTCATCGACAGCCAGGAGGCGTCGGACGAGGATTTCGCCGTGAAGAAGCCCGACATCAAGCGTGCCATGGAGGGAGAGAAGAAGATCGCCATGTTCACGCAGTGGATGGACGACCTGCGCGCCAAGGCCGAGGCGCAGGACGCGATAAAGATCAACGAGACCTACCTCAAGTACGCCCTCGAGGGCGAGACGGAGACGGCTGACTCGTCCCAGGACGAGAAGGCGGACTGAACGCTCGCGGATCTCGAGCAGCATCGAAAGACAGGAAAGCACCTGGTGGCACACCTGGGGGCGGATGAGAGCCCATCCGTTGCCCGGCTGGACGCTGTCGCCTGCCGTCTGGCCCGGCTCGTCCACTCCCATGTCCCTTGCCCCAGGAAAGGGGCGTCCAGGTGTCCGAAGTTGGCAGGATATGGGATTTCCGAAGAACCGATCCCTACCACATGGGGATGATGGGCTGGAGCTCCACGCGCGGCCCGTCGGGGGACTTGCCCTCGCCCGAGACCACGACCCTGGCCTCGTCGATCCCGCGCAGCACCAGGTAGTCCTTGATGACGGTGGCCTGCTCGATGGTGAGGGCCTGGATCTTGGTCTTGCTTCCCGAGGGAGGCCCGAAGACGAGGATCACGACCTCCATGGTCTGATCCTGCAGCAGGATCATGGCGTACTGGTCGAGCTGGACGTAGGCCTCTGGGTTGAGCTCCGATGTGCCTTCCACGAAGGTCACCTGATCGAGCACGACGGACTCGGTGAGCGTCGGGCAGCCCGACGTGCCCACGGGTGTCCCGGCCGGTGTGCCGGGGCACACGTCGTTTTCGTCCACCACCCCGTCCACGTCGCGGTCGTCATCCTCGAAGTTCATGGGATCGTAGCCGTTGGCCATCTCCCAGCCGTCGCTGCAACCGCCGTCGTCGGTGTCCGCCTTGGCCGGATCCGTCTCGCCGGAGTCCCGGGCGCCGTTGAGGTTCGCGTCCTCGATGCCGTCGGGGATGGTGTCGCTGTCCGTGTCCTTGCTCGTGGAGCTCGTGCCGAGCATCATCTCCGCATAGTCCGACAGCCCGTCTCCGTCAGAATCGAGGAGCT
>JBFYZU010000040.1:0-3414 GCA_041309365.1 Myxococcota bacterium | reverse complement strand
CTTTCCACCTTCGATGCGATCGATCCGCTTCCCATCTTCTGGTTCCAGCGGGCCTTGGCATGTCGCTCGTCGAGTCTCTCGGTCTCGTCGATGGGCAGCAGCCATCCTTCGATGCTGGGTGTTGCCGCGGCTGCAATGCAGCGAAGATCGGGAGGGGATCCGGTCATGGACTCGAGAAGACGAGCCCTCGTCGCCTCTGCATTGCCTGGGCTGTTCACGTCCTTGACAACGATGACGAGATCGGCCCTGGCTCTTCCGACACATGAGGCAAGCCAGGGCCTTGCGACAACTTCGACTTCACTTCCAATGTCTCTGCGTCTCGGTCTACCTGCCAGATCGTACAGCAGTCCCGGGTTTCCCGTTCTTCGTCCAGAACGGACTCTGGGCGGCCACACGACCATGGCATCCACGTCCAGGATCTCCCTGAAGACCCTGACGGCGAGGACGTGGAGAGCACCCATCGAATCGTCGTGGATTGGATCGCCTGGAGAGCCCGACCTCCGAAAGCTCTCGCCCTCCTCGGTGTCTCCCTCTCCGATGACGATGACGTTGGCTCTTCGGGTTTCTGCCATTCCCCGTGCTCGATCAATGGAGGGGCTTGCTCATGCCGGTCCAGAACGGCGGGGTGATGATGGAAAGCCACCAACCGCTCCCGAATACCATAGCTCGCCAAGGGCTCCCTTGTAGGTCTCCATCGCCTGTTCCAGGTCTGACCTGTCATGGATGGTCGAGACCTTGACGGCACCGGTGCCGTCTCTTTCGCAGATCCTGACCTCCTCTGGTTTACACAGGTTGACAAAGTCGACCGAGTGCGTGGTCACGACGACCTGGATCGAAGATTCTCCGATCTCGCCTCTGGCTGCCATGCAGAGCAGCTCGTAGACTTCCTTCAGCAGATAGGGGTGGATGGAGTTCTCGGGCTCCTCGATGCAAAGGATCCGGTCCGGCTCCGGGCGGTACAGGATCCATAGCAGGGTCAGCGCGATGAGCATCCCAGAGGAGGCAGAGGAGGCAGGATAGGGCTTTGCCGCGCCTTGCTCCTTGAACTGGAGGTTGACGATGGTCTGTGTGTGACTGCCAGGTACTGTTATTGTCTCGATCGGAAGAAGGATCTCCTCGACCCAGGGAAACAGCTCCTTGAACCTGCCCTCGAGCGCCAGAAAGCTCTTTCGGTTGGCATTCAGGAGATCGAGGAGGGCCGCTGGCAGGCCGTAGCCATCCTCCTCGACCACAGACTTCACGGGAGGCGCGATCGCAACGCTCGAAGGGTTGAGCCTTGCGGTACGCACAGGGGTCAGCTCCTTCTTCAGGTCGCTTGCGCGTTCGTACCATTTGGACTGCAGCGGGTTGCCTGCGGTCCAACCCGGCGCGACGGAGCCGATGAACGAGCGGTCACTAGGGCAGGGAAAACTGCCACGTGGGACCGTGTTCGTCATCAGGGCTGGAAGCTCCCTCGTCTGCGCATCTGCTCTTCGTGAAAGCTCCTCCTGCCCCCAGAAGATGGAATCTTCGACGAGAAAGAGACTCGTGTCGTCTCGAAAGGCGAACTCCATCCGCCACCTACGGAGGTCCTTGTCACCGGACCGTGCCCCGAGGTCAGTCATGAACCACAGTGGGTGCTCCGTCCGACATTGAAATGCGACCCTTTTGTAGTTGTCTCCAGCGAGGGCGCCCTCATCGATCCGCTTCGTGGCGAGATCGCCAAGGAGGTGGAGGGCCTCGATGATCGTGCTCTTGCCGGCCCCGTTCGGGCCCAAGAGCACGGTCGGACCCTGGCTGTCGAACGAGATATTCGTGTCCGCGAGGGCCTTGAACCCCTTGATGTGAAGTGTCTCGATCACGGGAGAACTCTACCCAGGCCGGGGGCTCCGGGTCAATGGCGGCCTTCGCCCCGCCGTTCCGCCAGCACTTCATGCCCGACATGCTGCGATGGATGCTTCCCGTCCTGTCAGGTCGAGCTGCGGCTGCGCATGGTGTCCTGGAACGCTCGACCCCTCCTGTGCCGTATCGCCTCACGCAGGATGGGCGGCTCCTCCCACGCGACCCTCGCGACCGGCGGGTGAGGTTCGGGCCGTGCGGAAAAACGCCGCAAAAGGCCCGATTATTTCAGGGCGCGCCGGGGGCCGGGGACACCGCGGTGAGGTTGTTGCGGTCGAGGGTGCGGTCCACCCCCGTGTGGAGGGCCTTCTCGAGGTTCACGACCCAGCGGTTCTGAGGCTCGAACACCACGCGCCAGTGCCCATCTGCCGTCTCCACGAGATAGCTGAGCTTGCGGCCCGAGGTGGTCACCTCGGTGACCTCGTAGCGGCCGTCGTCCGTCGGGTTGATGGTCACCAGGCGCCCCGGCCTGTAGGATTTCACGAACGACTCCCACGTGCAGGCCTGCTTGACGTGGGCGAGCCGCGCCTTGTCCTCGGCCGCGCAGCCGGGCGAGTCGAGGCACACGTCGATCTTGGCGACCACGTCCTTCCATATCTTCTCGAACAGCGTCCGGGTGTCGGGGGACAAGTACTCCTTGAACTTCCCGACGTCGCTCGAGTTGCCCGCATCGAGGAGCTCCGTGGTCAAATCCTCCCATTCCCGGGTGGTGAAGGTGCCATCCGGGGAAGGCGAGGGTCCCTGGGTCGGGCCCGGGCCCGGGCCGCCCTGGGGCTTGTTGCACCCCGCGAGCGAGATGACAGCCGCCGCGAGCCACATCGTCCCTTGCGACCTCGTCATGTGCTCATCTCCTCTTGCCCGGAGCGTGCCCACCGAGCATGTCATCGAGCATCTCCTGCACGCGAGACCTCACCTCGTTGCCCAGGCGGCTCACCAGGGCCTGATCGTCGGCGGCCTCGACCGAGAGGTCGAAGCGCATGGGCGCACCGAAGCGTATGCTCCAGCGCCGAGGCAAGGGGAGTATCCCCAGCGGCCCCAGGAGCGGGAACGTGGGCGTGATGGGAATGAACGGCACGGAGAAAGAGCCCGAGGCCAGGTTGATCCGGGCCAGAAGCGCGGCGCTCTCCTCGGGCCCCACCATGGCCACGGGGATCACGGGCACCTTCTCGCGGATGGCGATGCGCACGAACCCGCCGCGACCGAAGCGCTCGAGCCCGTAGCGATCCCTGTAGAGCCGGCGGATGCCACGGTTGCCCTCGGGGAACGTGACCACGGCCACGCCCTGGCGCAGCAGCTTCACCGCGTTCTCGCGGCTGGCCCTCACCCCGCCCAGCCGCTGGCAGAACAGCCCGATGTACGGGGCGTAGTGGAGCTCGTCCTCGAGGAGCCAGCGGCAGGGCCGTCCCCCGGGCCTGCGGCTCACTGCCCAGCGCAGCATCAGCCCGTCGAAACCCGCCACGGGCGCGTGGTTGGCCACGAGCAGGCAACCTCCCTCGTCGGGCACGTTGGCAAGCCCCGTCGTCCGGATGCGCCAGT
>JBFYZU010000039.1:0-19460 GCA_041309365.1 Myxococcota bacterium | reverse complement strand
CGGCGGGGACTGCGACGACCCGGACGGGGACGTCAACCCGGGCGCCACCGAGATCTGCGACGGGATCGACCAGGACTGCGACGGCGATACGCTCGACGCACCCGGTGCGGACGACGACTCGGACACGGTGCTCGACGAGACCTGCGGCGGCGAGGACTGCGACGACGCGGACGGCGCGACGGGCCCGTCCATGCCGGAGGACGGGTGCGACGCCGTGGACAACGACTGCGACGGAGACGCCGTGGACGGCATGGCCGACGACGACGGCGACGACCACATGGACGTCTCGTGCACGGGCGGCGACGACTGCGACGACACGGACGAGGCCATCCATCCCGGCGCCACCGAGGTGTGCGACGGCGCGGACAACGACTGCGACGGCACGGCGGACGGGCCGGATGCCACGGACGCGGCGACCTACTACCTGGACGACGACGGCGACGGTTACGGGACGGCCGGCTCGACGACCGGGGCCTGCACGCTGCCCGCGGGCTATTCGGCGACGAGCGGCGACTGCAACGACGCGGACGCGGCCATCAACCCCGACGCCACAGAGGTGTGCGACGACGCGGACAACGACTGCGACGGCACGACGGACGGGCCGGACGCGGCCGACGCCGTCACCTGGTATCCGGACGCGGACGGCGACGGTCACGGAGTTTCCGGCACGACGATGGACGCCTGCACGAGGCCCGACGGGTACGCCGCGGATCCGGACGACTGCGACGACACCGATCCTCTCGTGAGCCCGTCGGCTGTCGAGATCTGCGACAACGGCGAGGACGAGGACTGCACGGGCGTGGCGGACGATGGCTGCCCGGTGAGGCACTGCGGCACCATCACGACGGACACCACGTGGGACGCCTCGAGGCCGCACCTCGTGACGTGCGACGTGACCGTGGAAGGCACCGCGCACCCGACGCTCACCGTCGAGGACGGGGCCATCGTCATGTTCGAGCCGGGCACGGGTCTCAACATCGGGCCGAACACGTACGGATCGCTGCTGGTTTCGGGCCACGGCACGGGCGTCACCTTCACCTCGAACATCGCCTCGCCGTCGCCGGGCCACTGGAAGGGAATTCACGTGGGATATTACGACGAGGCATCGTCGTTGACGGGAGCCACGATCGAGTACGGCGGGGGCAACGGCTACGGCAACGTGTACTCCTACTACAGCGAGCCCACGCTCGTGGGGTGCACGCTCTCGCACTCGAGCACCAACGGGTACTACGGGCTGACTTCGTTCCCCCTCATCCAGGGAACGACGTTCGCCGACAACACAGCCGACGGGGTGTACCTCGACGCGGGCAGCGGCCTTTCCACCACGGCCACGCCCACGTTCGCGGGCAACACGCTCACCGGAAACGGCGGTCACGCCATGACCATCCCTGCAGACTACGTGGGGGAGATCGACTCGTCCTCGACGTTCACAGGCAACACCACGGACAGGATCCGCATCCTGGCGGACATCGTGACGCGCACCCAGGCCTGGCAGGCCCAGGACGTCTCGTACCTCGTCGCAGGAAACGTCGTCATCGAGAGCTCGCTCTACCACCCGATCGTGACCATCGAGGACGGAGCCTCGCTCAGGTTCGCCACGGGCGTCTCCCTGGCGGTGGCCGTGAACACCTACGGCAGGCTCGTCGTGGACGGCCACACCACGGGCGTCACCTTCACCTCGGACAGCCCGACCCCGGCGCCGGGCGACTGGCGGGGCATCCACGTGGGATATTACGACGAGGCGTCCTCGTTGACGGGAGCCACTATCGAGTACGGCGGCGGCAACGGCTACGGCAACGTGTACTCCTACTACAGCGAGCCCACGCTCGTGGGGTGCACGCTCTCGCACTCGCTCCTCAACGGGTACTACGGGCTGACTTCGTTCCCCCTCATCCAGGGCTCCACGTTCGCCGACAACACAGCCGACGGGGTGTACCTCGACGCGGGCAGCGGCCTTTCCACCACGGCCACGCCCACGTTCACGGGCAACACGCTCACCGGAAACGGCGGCCACGCCATGACCATCCCCGCGGACTACGTGGGGGAGATCGACTCGTCCTCGACGTTCACCGGCAACACCACGGACAGGATCCGCATCCTGGCGGACATCGTGACGCGCACCCAGGCCTGGCAGGCCCAGGACGTCTCGTACCTCGTCGCAGGGAACGTCGTCATCGAGGGCTCGCTCAACCACCCTATCGTGACCATCGAGGACGGGGCCTCGCTCAGGTTCGCCACGGACGTCTCTCTGGCGGTGGCCGTGAACACCTACGGCAGGCTCGTGGTGGACGGCCACACCACGGGCGTCACCTTCACCTCGGACAGCCCGACCCCGGCGCCGGGCGACTGGCGGGGCATCGACCTGTCCTACTACGACGAGGGCTCGACCCTGACCGGGGCGATCGTCGAGTACGGCGGGGGCAACGGCTACGGCAACGTGTACTCCTACTACAGCGAGCCCACGCTCGCGGAGTGCACGATCGAGAGATCGAGCACACACGGGTACTACGGGCAGTCGTCCTTCCCCCTCATCCAGGGCTCCACGTTCGCCGACAACGCCATCGACGGGGTGTACCTCGACGCGGGCAGCGGCCTGTCCACCACGGCCACGCCCACGTTCACGGGCAACCTCTTGACCGGAAACGGCAGGTACCCCATGAGCCTTCCCGCGAACTCCATGGGCGAGGTGGACGCGACGAGCGCGTTTGCGGGCAACACCTCGGACCTCGTCCAGGTCCTCGCCGACACGGTGACCGCGAGCGCCACGTGGCAGAGGCTCGACGTGCCCTGGCTGCTCTCTGGCGACGTGGCCATCGAGGCGAGCTCGATCCCTCACGTCGTCATCCTCGACGGCTGCGTGCTGCGCTTCGCCGCGGGCGCGGGGCTGAGGGTGGGCGCGAACAGCTACGGCTCCCTGACGGCAGTGGGAACGACCCTGGGAATCACGTTCACGTCGGCGGCGGCCTCGCCCGCACCGGGCGACTGGGACGGGCTCGGCCTGGAGTACTACTGCGAGGACGCCTCCACGGTTCTCGACAACGTCACGGTCGAGTACGGCGGCCCCATCTCGGGCAACGTCCGCTTCTACTACTGCGACGGCACCATCTCGAACAGCACCGTGCGCTACTCGTCGCAGTACGGAATCCACAGGACCGGATCGACGCCGTCCATCTCGAACATCACCTACACGGGCAACGTGCTGGGAGACCTCTGGTAGCGTTTTTACCCTGGCCAGCGCTCCCGGATCAGAGGCCCCGGAGATCGACGTTCGCCTCGAAAAGGGGAGCGAAGCGGTCTGCCCATGCGACGACCTCCGATGGCGAGCCGGGGTGAGGCAAAGGCACGTCGATGAAGGGCAAGACACCGCGCACGGGCACCATGCCC
The DNA here is from genome assembly GCA_041309365.1 of Myxococcota bacterium. Taxonomy (GTDB): domain Bacteria; phylum Myxococcota_A; class Polyangia; order DRWM01; family DRWM01; genus JAFDER01. The sequence goes on along the minus strand of JBFYZU010000039.1, from coordinate 16,076 downwards.
GAGTGCGCCTCGATGAGAGGGACGTTGGTGGGATCCTCCGGGCCGGGGGCGGCGCCGTTCACACGGCAGAGCACGACGCCGGCGCACACGGCGCCCGAATGGTGCACGGCCCGAAGCACGAGCAGGGTCTGGCCCACGGTGCCCAGGGCCGCGCGGCCCACGATCAGCACGGGCAGATCCAGCATGGGCGCGAGATCCAAAGCCAGGGTGCCCCGGCCGTAGGGCGTGCCCGCACCTCCGGCAGCCTCGACCAGCACGAATCGTCCGCCGGAGGCGAGGCCGGCGAACGCCTTCTTGATGACCCCGGGATCCACGACGGCTCCCTGGGCCGTGGCCGCGGCCTCGGGCGCGGCAGGCAGCGCGAACCTGTAGGGGCACACGAGGTCGAGCGGGTCGTCCTCGCCGGCCGCGCCGCGCAGAGCGAGCGCGTCCAGAGGATCGGGCGCGCACCCGGTCTCCACCGGCTTCATGCCGGCCACGCGCAGCCCGCGCCTGCGCAGCACGGAGATGAGGAGCACGGAGACGGCGGTCTTGCCCACGCTCGTGTCCGTGCCGAGTACGAGGATTCCCTTCGCCATTTCGCTACACCTTTCGCGTCGCGGCCCGTATGGACCGCGCAGTGACATCCACCAGGATGCGCATCTCGTCGTCCGTCATGGCCAGAGGAGGCATGAGCACGACCACGTCGCCGAGCGGGCGGATGATGACCCCTTCCTTTCTGGCCCTGAGGACGATCCTGTGACCCATGCGCAGCGAGGCCGGATACGGCTCGGCCGTGGACGTGTCGGCCACGACCTCGATGCCCGTCACGAAGCCCCTGCGCCGGACGTCGCCCACGGGGGGCACGCCGTGGCGGGCCTGGCCCAGGAGCTCGCCGAAGCGCTCGGCCCTGCAGGGCAGATCCGGGAGCATCCCGACGAGCAGGTCCAGGCTCGCCATGGCCGCAGCGCATCCCAGGGGGTTTCCCGTGTACGTGTGGCCGTGTAAAAACGCCCGCCCGGAGTCGGGCTCGCCCAGGAACGCCTCGAAGATCCTCTCCGTGGCCACGGTCGCGGCCAGCGGCAGGTACCCGCCCGAGATGCCCTTGGCGAGGCACATGATGTCCGGGCTCACGCCCTCCTGCGTGCAGGCCCACAGAGTGGAGGTGCGGCCGAACCCCGTGGCCACCTCGTCGCACACGACGAGGATGCCGAGATCGCGGCACACGCCCGCCACGCGAGCGAGCCAGCCCGCCGGCTGCGTGATGATGCCGGCCGCGCCCTGCACGAGGGGCTCCACCACCAGAGCCGCCAGGCTCGAGGCGTTCTCGACGAGGATGCGCTCGGCCTGCGCGGCGCAGCGCATGTCGCAGGTCTCGCGGTCGAGCCCCAGGGGGCAGCGGTAGCAGTACGGCGACAAGATGCGCACCACGGGAAAGCGCAGCGGATCGAACACCGAGTGCATGGCCTCGATGCCGCCCAGGCTCACGCTTCCCACCGTGTCGCCGTGGTAGGCCATGCCCAGGGCCGCGAAGCGCGTGCGACCGGGCGACCCGGTCTGGCAATGGTACTGGAACGCCATCTTGAGGGCGGCCTCCACGGCCGTGGCGCCCGCGTCCGAGTAGAAGACGCGCTGCAGAGCTCCCGGCATGAGCCCGACGAGCTTTCCTGCGAGCTCGATGGAAGGCACGCTGGCGAGCCCGAGCATGGTGGAGTGGGCGAGCCTCCCGAGCTGCTCGGCCACGGCCCGGTCGATGGCCTCGACCCTGTGGCCGTGGAGGTTGCACCACAAGGACGACACGCCGTCCAGGTAGCGGTTGCCCTCCGTGTCCACGAGCCAGCAACCCTGCCCCGACTCGACGATCACCATGTCGCCGTCGGCCATCCACGCCTTCATCTGCGTGAACGGGTGCCACAGGCAGGTCCTGTCCACCCTGGCCAGCTTTGCGGTCCTGTCCTTCCCGGGCTTCATGGCATCCGTTTCCTGACCTTCTCCATCGCCTCCAGGGCACGGTCCAGGTGCTGGTCGGTGAGGGCCGCCGAGGACACCATGCGCAGCCGCTCGGTCCCCGGCTTCACCGTTGGCCAGCGCATGGCCCGCACGAGCACGCCCCGCTCGAGCAGGCTCTCCGAGATCCGCACGGCCCTCTGCGGATCGCCCACCATGATGGGGAGGATGGGCCCTGGCACGTCGAGGACCTCCCACCCCTGCTCAGCGAGCCCTCTTTGGAGCACTCCGGTCACGGTCGAGAGCCTCTCGCGCAGCGCGTCGCCGCGCGCCGAGGCCACGATGGCGAGCGCCGCGCGCGCCGCGGCCACCACGGGCAGTGGCAGGGCCGTGCTGTAGAGGAAGGTGCGCGCCGTGCTCGTCAGGTACTCCGCGAGCTCCTCGGTGCCTGCCACGAACGCCCCGTAGGAGCCGAGGGCCTTTCCCAGAGTTCCCATGCGCGCGTGCACGCCCGAGGCGACGCCAGGCTCCGACGACAGCCCGCGGCCGCCGGGACCCAGGTGGCCGAAGGCGTGCGCCTCGTCCACGTACACCCACGCGCCGTGCTCGCGGGCCGCGGCGCAGATGCCGTCCAGCGGCCCGCGGTCGCCGTCCATGCTGAACACGCTCTCGGTGATCACGATCCTGGGCGGCGCGCTGCGGGCGAGGAGCCGGCCGAGCTCCTCCACGTCGCGGTGCTCGTAGACGAGGACCTCGGCGCGGGCCAGGCGGCACGCGTCCACGAGGCTGGCGTGATTTCTCTCGTCGCTGAGCACGGTCCCGCCACCCGAGGCGAGGGCGGTGACGGCGCCCAGGTTCGCGAGGTAGCCCGACCCGAAGAGGAGCGCGCGCTCGGTGCCCAAAAAGGACGCGATCTCGCGCTCCAGCCCGACGTGGGCCTCGTGCGTCCCGGTCACGAGACGCGCCCCGCCCGCGCCTGCCCCGTGACCGTGAGCGGCAGTGGCCACGGCGTCCACAAGATCGGGGTGCGAGGCCAGGCCCAGGTAGTCGTTGGAGGACAGGTTGAGCACCTTTCGGCCGTCCACCTCGATCTCCGGGCCGGACGCGGACTCGAGCACGAGGGCCCTCCGGCGCAGACCCTGCTCGTCCAGGGCCCTGAGCTTGCCTGCGAGGTCGTCTCTCACGAGCCCCCCTCGCGCCAGGGCTCCGCGCGTGCGGTAAAAAACGCAGCCCGACGACCATCTAGAAGCGTGCGTCGCATAAGAGCACGCATCGTAGGACCGAGGATCCGGCGTGTCAACTTGGGTGGCCCGCACGCACCTCGAGATCCCCATCGAGGGCGGGCTCGGGGCATCGAGACGCGGCTTGTCGCTCGCCGGGCGAGCGGCTAGAGTGGATGGGCGATGGGAGGCGGATGATGCACGCAGGATCATCGACGGGATCTCTGGCCGGACGTTTGTTCTGCATCGTACCTGCGCTGGCGCTCTCGGTCGCGTCGTGCGGGGAATCGGGCGGGCACACAGGCGCCGATACGGGCATCGACCAGGCACCAGGGGACACGGTCGTGGCAGAGGACGGCGTGCCGGACATCGTCGGTCCGGACGCGACAGAGGACACGCCTGGAGCGGACACCGTCTCGGACACGTGGACGGAGCCGGACGCGGTGATACCAGCGGATTGCCCGGTCGCGTGGGACCTCGGTGCCGGGAATCACACGGTACCCATCTCCCACGACGGGATGGACCGCTCCTACATCCTGCACGTGCCGGCATCCTACGATCCGGGGACGCGCACGCCTCTTATCATGAACATCCACGGCCTGCAGATGACGGCCACGATGCAGGTGACGTTCACGGGCATGAATGCGGCGTCCGACGCCCACGGGTTCGTGGTGGCGTACCCCGACGGGTACGCGAGGTCCTGGAACGCGGGCACGTGCTGCGGTGACGCGGCCTCGGAGGGCCTGGACGACGTCGGGTTCATCAGGGCCGTGGTGGTCGACATCCGGACGAGGCTCTGCATCGACGCATCACGGATCTACGCGACGGGCATGTCCAACGGGGGGCACATGGCGCACCGCCTGGCGTGCGAGGCCAACGACGTCTTCGCGGCCTTCGCGCCGGTCGCCGGCGGCATGACGTACCTGGGGTGCTCGCCGGGCCGGGCCGTGCCCATCATCGGGTACCACGGCGTGGACGACTACATCGTCTTCTACTCCCTGGGCGAGACGGCCATGAACGGCTGGGTGGCGCGAAACGGTTGCACCGCGGACCCCGTGCGGACCGGCTACGGGGAATTCTCGTACTGCGACGCATGGGAGACCTGCAGCGACGGCGTCTTTACGGTGCTGTGCACCCTCGACCCCATGGGCCACTGCTGGCCGAACGGCTCCAGCCTCATGTGCAGCGTGGGTCTCGGCGAGTGGAACGGGGACATCGACGCCAACGAGCACATGTGGCAGTTCTTCTCGCGTTACACCCTGCCCTGACGAGCGCGATCCGCATCGAGGACGGGGTCAGGGCCTCTCGATGCGAAAGCCCGCCTCGGCGATCATGCGGTGGTCCTCCTCGGCGCGCTGGCCGCTGGTCGTGAGGTAGTCGCCCACCATGGTGCCCGTGGCGCCCGCGCAAAACATGTCCGCCTGCAGGTGGGCGAGGTTTTTCTCGCGGCCCCCGCACACGAAGATGTGGGTGTCCGGCAAGACCAGCCGGAACATGGCGATGATGCGCAGGCAGGTGGCGGGCGTGAGATCGTCCACGTGGGCGAGGGGAGTGCCCGGACGCGGGTCGAGAAAGTTCAGGGGGACGCAGTCGGGACGGATGTCCTCGAGGGCGAAGGCCATCTCCACGCGCGCAGCGTCATCTTCCCCCATGCCCAGGATGCCGCCGCAGCACGTCGCGAGGCCCGCCTCGCGCGCCTCGCGCACGACCTTGACCTCGTCCTCGAACGTGTGGGTGTGCACGACCCGCGAGTGGAAGGAGGGCGCGGTCTCGATGTTGTGGTGCAGGCGCACCATGCCGGCCGCGCGCAACCGGTCGAGCACCCGTCGATCCACCTCGCCGATGGAGGCGCACACCTCGAGGCCCACCTCGGCCGCGATGCGGCGCACGGCCTGCTCGACGACGGCGATGTCCTCATTTTTCGAGAGCCTGCGGCCCGAGGTCACGATGGAGAACTCGCGGGCGCCCGCCTCCCTGGCGCGGCGGGCCTCGGCCACCATGGTGTCCGCGTCCTTGAGCGGATAAACGGGCACGTCCGTGTCGAAGTGGACGCTCTGTACGCAGAAGTCGCAGCGCTCCGGGCAGCGGCCGCTGCGCGCGTTGGTGATGGCGCACAGCCGCACCGCGTCGCCGAACCTTTCCCGGCGCACCTTGTGGGCCCTCGCGAGCAGCGGTAAAAGCCCGTCGTCCGGCGTCCGGAGGACGGCGAGCGCCTCGTCTCTCGTGATTCCTTCCATGGACGCCGGATCCTAGGTCCCCTGGATCCCGGGTGTCAACGTCGTCGAGATCACGGTTTGAGAATCCCGGCCGGCCGGTGTAACCTGTGCATCCTCGGCAGGTACCAGACACGACACGACGGATCTGACGCGGGGATACGGGGAGCACGGCCATCGAGCATGCACGCACATCGAGCGTCCACGGGACGCAAAGCCGGGCGGGATCCGTCCTTGCCATCTGCGCCCTGGCAGGGGCCACCATCGCGACACTGTCTCTGGGTGCCGACGACGGGGACGGCGAGACCAGAAGCTGGAAGAGCGGCGAGGAGGTCTACATGGCCGCCTGTGCGGCCTGCCACGGCGGCGACGGCGCGGGGATGCCCGTGTCGGCCGTCGGCTTCGACCTGCCTTTGCCCGACTTCACCGACTGCAGCTTCGCCACGCGCGAGCCGGACGGCGACTGGTTCGCCGTCGCCCACGACGGAGGCCCGGCCCGGGGGTTTTCCCACCTCATGCCCGCCATGGGCGATGCCATGGACGACGAGGAGATCCAGATGGCCCTCGATCACGTGAGGACCTTCTGCGACGACGACGGCTGGCCTCGCGGCGACCTGAACCTGCCCAGGGCCATGTTCACCGAGAAGGCGTTCGTCGAGGACGAGGCGGTCTTCACCTTCGGCGCCATCGCTGACTCGCCCATGGGCTTCATGGGCGAGCTCGTCTACGAGACCAGGATCGGATCGGCCAGCCAGGTGGAGATCCTGGTCCCGTTCGGGCTGGCCCAGATCCACGAGGATGGCGGGGCGAAGCCGTGGGTGGCGGGCCTGGGAGACCTGGGGTTCGCACTCAAGCACGTGTTCGTGGCAAGCCACGGGAGCGGGACCATCCTGAGCGGCATCGGGGAGGTGATCCTCCCCACGGGCACGACCACGGCCGGCATCGGGGGGGGCAAGGCGAAGTTCGAGCCGACCGTGGCGTTCGGCCAGATCCTGGGCCCGGCGGGTTTCTTGCAACTGCAGGCCGGCCTCGAGATCCCCATCGAGAGCGGGGCAACGCTGGAAGCGCTGTTTCGCGCGGTGTACGGGTACACCTTCACCCAGGGGAGGTTCGGGCGCGCGTGGTCTCCCATGGTGGAGGTCCTGGGAAAGAGCGACATCGAGAAGGGGGCCACGGTGCACTGGGACATCGTGCCGCAGCTGCAGCTGAGCCTGAACCAGCGCCAGCACATCATGATCGACCTGGCCGTGCGGATCCCCCTGGAGGCGGGAAACGGCCGGCCCGTGGAAGTCTACGTCTACCTGCTGTGGGACTGGTTCGACGGCGGCTTCACCGAGGGATGGTGATGGCCATGAAGGCAAGGACGATCGTGACGGCGCCGGCATACGCTTTCGTCCTGCTGGTCCTGGTCGCATCGGCCGTGGCCGGCACGGGAGCGGCGAAGAAGGTCTCGCAGGCGGAGAAGCTCTTCGAGACCTCGGACAGGTGCATGGCCTGTCACAACGGCATCGTGACCGCAACGGGAGAGGACATCTCCATAGGCACGCACTGGCGCACGACGATGATGGCCAACGCGGCCCGCGACCCCTACTGGCAGGCCGGGGTGAGAAGGGAGATCGCAGATCACCCCGGGTCCGCGGCCGCCATCGAGGGCGAGTGCTCCATCTGCCACATGCCCATGGCACGCACGACGGCGCACGCTGCCGGGGCCGAGGGACGGGTCTTCGCCCACCTGCCCGTGACCAAGGCTAAGGACACGATGGATGCCATGGCCGCTGACGGCGTGTCGTGCAGCCTGTGCCACCAGATCGAGGAGGAGGGGCTCGGCGAGCCGTCGAGCTTCGTGGGCGGGTTCGTCATCGACACGCAGGCGCCGTGGGGAAGCCGCTTCGTGTACGGTCCCTTCGACGTGGACGAGGGACGGGCGAAGCTCATGAGCTCGTCCTCGGGCATGAAACCCGAGGAGGCGTTCCACCTCATGGAGTCGGGCATGTGCGCGACCTGCCACACGCTGATGACGAAGGCCCTCGGCCCGGCAGGCGAGGTCGTGGGCACGCTCCCCGAGCAGGTGCCGTTTCTGGAGTGGAAGCACAGCCGCTACCCCGGCACGGAAAGCTGTCAGGACTGCCACATGGCCACGGTCGGAGAGGACGTGCACATCACCAGCGTGTGGGGAACGCCGCGCCAGGGATTCAGGCAGCACGTGTTTCGAGGAGGCAACTTCTTCGTCCAGCGCCTGCTCAACCGCTACCGCAACGACCTGGGAACCGTGGCCTTGCCCCAGGAGCTGAGCGCGGCAGGCCAGGGCACCATCGACCACCTCGAGAGCCTCACGGCCCGTCTCCTCGTCACGGACGCATCCGTGAAAGACGGCGTGCTCGCCGCCACGGTTCAGGTAGAGAATCTGGCCGGCCACAAGCTGCCCACCGCCTACCCCTCGCGGCGCGTGTTCATCCGCTTCGTGGTGCGCGACGCGAAGGGCGAGGTGATCTTCGAGTCCGGCGCGATCGGGCCCGACGGCTCGATCGCCGGCAACGATAACGACGGCGATCCCCTCGGGCTCGAGCCCCATCATGCGGTCATCGACAGCCCCGACCAGGTGCAGATCTACGAGGCCATCATGGGATCGCAAGACGGCGCAGTGACCACCGGGCTTCTCGACGCGACGCACTACATCAAGGACAACCGCCTGCTGCCCGAGGGCTTCGACAGGGCCACGGCCAGTGCCGACGTGGCAGTGCACGGAGAGGCCCTGGCGGATCCGGACTTCATCGGCGGCGCGGATCGGGTCCTGTTCAACGTCGCCCTGGGCAGCGCCCAGGGTCCCTTCGAGATCACGGCCCAGCTCTTCTACCAGCCCATCGGCTATCGCTGGGCCATGAACCTCGCCGGGTACGAGGCGCCCGAGCCCCAGAGGTTCGTCGCCTACTACGTGTCCGCCGCGCAGGGCTCGGCCGCCCTCGTCGCATCGGACGTCGCCATCGGAAAGGCCGTCGTACCCTGATAGACGGATCGGCGGGTCGCCGCCGCTCATCAGGACGGCGGACCACGGCTGTTTCCCCGGAAAGAACAGAAAATATTGATCCTCTAACTCGGTCTCGTACAGCATATCTTCCTGACAGGCTCTTCTTGAAGGTTACTCTTCGATGGATTACCATAGCCTCATGGCTGAAAAACCGACGAGGGAATCGCGCATCCTCTTGGTGGACGACGAGGAAGCGAACATCCGGGTTCTACGCAGGCTGCTCATGCGCGAGGGCTACGACCTGATAGCGTCCACGACGCAGGCCACGCAGGTCATCACCCTTTTCAAGGAGTTCCAACCCGACATCGTCCTTCTCGACATCCACATGCCGGGCAAGGACGGGTTCGAGATCATGGACGAGATTCGGTCCGCGATCCAGCCGGGCACGTTTCTGCCCATCCTCGTCTTGACTGCCGATTCTTCCACGGAAGTCAGGCAGCGGGCGCTGCTGTCGGGGGCGAGCGACTTTCTGACCAAGCCCTTCGACAACGTGGAGGCCGTGCTGCGCGTGGAAAACCTCCTCAGGACACGCTTTTTGCACCGCGAGCTCGCCAGGTACAGCGAGAGGCTCGAGCAGAAGGTCGAAGAGAGGACCCTCGAGCTGGAGGAGGCGAGGGTGGAGATCCTGGGCCGTCTGGCCCTCGCGGCCGAGTACCGCGACGACGACACGGGCGAGCACACGCAGAGGGTCGGGATCATGGCCGCCTCTTTGGCCAGGAGAATGGGGCTCGAGCCCGAGCTCGTGGCGAGGATCAGGATGGCCGCACCGCTGCACGACGTGGGCAAGATCGGGATCCCGGACTCGATCCTGCTCAAGCCCGGCAAGCTCACGCCGGAGGAGTTCGATCAGATCAAGGGGCATTCGGCCATCGGGGCGAAGATCCTGTCGGGCAGCAAGTTCAAGCTGCTCGCGATGGCCGAGCAGATAGCCCAGTCGCACCACGAGCGCTGGGACGGACGGGGTTACCCGGCAGGCCTGAAGGGGTCGAAGATACCCATGGAGGCAAGGCTCACCGCGGTGGCCGACGTGTACGATGCGCTCACCCACGAGAGGCCGTACAAGAAGGCGTGGCCAGAGGATCAGGCGGTCGCCGAGATCGGAAAGAACGCGGGGGGGCAGTTCGACCCCGTGGTGGTCTCGACCTTTTTATCCGCAGCGGCGGACGGCATCCTGCTCGACGACACGAAGAACGACGCGTTCCAGGAGCTCGGATCCAGGCTTTCCAAGAGCTGACCGGCGGCAGCCGGCTCCATCCACGGAGCGCGGCCACGAGGAGCTCGATCTTTCTCTACAGCCGCAAGTCCTACCTCGAGAGGTCCTTCGTGAACAGGTTCGCGTCCGCGATCGAGGCATGCGCCGGCGAGGCGGTTTTCGTGGACTGCGTGGCCGGCCACCGGGAGGCTCTCGCGGCCGGCCCATCGAGAAATTGCTGTCCTGTGCCGGAGATGGATGATAGAGGTCGTCACTAGATGCCTGTTGACAAGGCCAACGAGGGAACGAGGATGCTCCACAGCATCGAGCCGGCCGGCGCACCGGAAGGTCGGATCGGGGAGGGCGCGCAGCTGGATCCCGTCGCGATCATCACCTCCTTGTACTCGCCGGCTGGAAGGCACGAGCCCGCCCTGCTCGACGGCCACCTCATGGCCCTCGTGAGGCTGGCCTCGGGGTTCCAGCTCCGCGAGGAGGGGATCGTCGAGCACCTGCGCCGGATCCACTCGTACGTCGCCATCATCGCCGTGGAGATGGGCATGACAGCGCCGGAGGCGGATCTCGTGGCCTGCGCATCCGTGCTGCACGACGTCGGCATGGTCGACGTGCCGGAGCGGATCGTGAACAAGGAGGGCGCCCTCACACAGGAGGATCAGGTCCTCGTGCGCAGGCACACGGACGTCGGCTGGACCATCCTCGAGGGGAGCGAAGTCCCCCTGCTGGACAAAGCGGCCGTCATGGCCCGGGCCCACCACGAGCGCTTCGACGGGACGGGCTACCCCGACGGGCTGGCAGGGGACGCAATCCCCGTCGAGGCCCGCATCCTGGGGCTCGCCGACGTCCTCGATGCCCTCACCACGAAGCGCCCGTTCAAGCAGGAGTATCCGTTCGTGGTGGCGAAGGAGATCGTGAAGTCGCTCTCCGGCACCCACTTCGACCCGCGGGCGGTGGAGGCGATGGAGAAGAGGTTCGGCGACATCGAGCAGGCCCGGAGGAGGACCGAGGGACCGGGGGAACCGTCGCGCCGCGGGTTCAGGATGAGCGCGAGGGACATGGACGAGGGCCGGATCTTCTCCGTCGCGCGGGAAGGATACTTCTCCTGCCCCTACTGCAAGAACCTCCATCCGCGAAGCGTCGATGCATGCCCCGAGTACCGCGTCGGCCTCAGGGAAATCCACAAGCTCTCCGGGATGACGCTCGACGGCAAGTACAGGCTGCGCAGCGCGATAGGCGTGGGCGGGATGGGGACGGTGTACGAGGCCGAGCACGTCCTCATCGGGAGGAGGCTCGCGGTCAAGTTCCTCGACCCCATGCTGGCGGGCGATCCTGCGGCCATCGAGCGTTTCGGCAACGAGGCGCGGGTCTTCGCGACCGTCGGGCACCCGAACCTGGTCGAGGTCACGGACATGGGCCGGACCGCGGAGGGCATCCCGTACTTCGTCATGGAGCTCCTCGAGGGGGTCGACCTCGCGAGGCTGCTCCACAGGCATGGCAGGCTCCCGACGACCTGCGCCGTGACGATTGCCATCGAGGTCCTGAGGACGCTGGAGGCGGTCCACGCCTCCGGGGTCGTGCACAGGGATCTCAAGCCCGAGAACGTCTTTCTCGCCAGGATCGACGGCAGGACGGTCATCAAGCTGCTCGATTTCGGGATCTCGCGCCTGCTGGCCGGCGCGCGGAAGAACGGACGCCTGACGCAGCAGGGAGTGGTCTTCGGCACTCCGCAGTACATGTCACCGGAGCAGGCCCTGGGCAAGGATGACGTGGATCAGCGCTCGGACCTCTTCACCATCGGCGAGATCCTCTACGAGATGCTGACGGGCCGCTGCGTGTTCGAGGGCGACAACAGCCTGGCGATACTCTCGGCCGTGGTCAAGCAGCCGATCAGGCCTCCTTCGGAGATCGTGGCGGACCTGCCGCGCGACATCGAGGGCATCGTCATGAAGGCTCTCGAGAAGGACCCTGGTGACCGCTGGGCGAGCGCCAGCGAGTTCATGCGAGGGCTTTTCGAGATCGCGTCGGCGGATCCCAGGTTCACCGGAGGGAAGATCCTGGATCTTCCGGGTTGAAGCCTCAAGGAGCGAGAGAGGGCGACATGGAAACGACCATCGGACACAGGTTCACGCAGGCCCTCGAGGGGGTCATCAGGTTCGAGCCCCAGATGGACATCATCATGCGGATGTGCACGTACGTGGAGTCGCGCGAGGACGCGACGGGCCTGCACGTCTACAGGATGACGGCCTATGCTCTGGAGACCGCCAAGGCCATGGGCGTCGATGCAAAGGCCACGGAGCACCTCGTGCTCGCCGCCGCGCTGCACGACATCGGCAAGCTCGTGGTCCCCGACAGGATCGTGCTCAAGCCCGGCAAGCTGGATCCGGACGAGTGGGAGATCGCCAAGATGCACGCTGCGGCCGGCCACCGCATCCTCGCCGGGTCGTCCTACGAGGAGGTCGAGACGGCGGCGCAGGTCGCCCTGTGCCACCACGAGAAGTGGGACGGCAGCGGGTACCCGAACGGGCTTCTCGGTGAGTCGATCCCTCTATTGGCACGCATCGTGGCGGTCGCCGACGTCCTCGACGCGCTGACATCGAAGCGTGTCTACAAGAGCGAGTATCCGCTGGACACGGCCCTCGGGATTTTACGCGAGGGCTCGGGATCGCACTTCGACCCGGAGGTGGTGGCAGCGCTCATGAGCGTCGAGCCGCGAATCGGCACCTTGCACCTGGTCTTCGAGGACGCGGGAGACGGAATCCCGCTCTACAGGTTCGCCGAGTTTCTCGAGGGGAGACGGTAGGTACCACCGCGGCCGGTTGCCGCTTCCTGGAACAGCCGTGGGATAGTAGAATCGCCGCATCGGAGTGAGGCTCTCATGACCTACAAAGCGCATGTCTTCGGGTTCGAGCCGGAAATGGCGAACATGGTGGCGGAGGCCCTGTTCTTCGCCGGAGCCGAGCCCGTGAAGTTCCAGGACGTGGCGTCGTTCTCGAAGTCGTTCCAGCACGATCCGCCGGCCATGATCGTGTCCACGCTGGAGACCATCGGCAGGCTCGACCTGCACATCATGATGAGCGGGGACGAGCGGTTCGACGACGTGTCTGTGCTGGTGGCCGTGAACGACCCCTACGATCGGCTCCTCACGGAGGCGCTGGAGACCTGCGCGCTCGACTACTTCCTCCTCTCGCAGCCGTACCACCTCAAGAGGCTCGCCCTCGCCATCATGAGCAAGAACCCCTGGGGGGAGACGCCGGCCACCAGCGGGAGGCTGATCCTCGCGGAGTCCAACCTCGAGAGACGCATCGGCATCGCGAGGGTCCTGCGCATCGCGCTCTTCGACGTGGTCTTCGTGGACACGCTGGACGACCTGGCCCGCAAGCTCAAGGAGGATCATCACTGCTCGATCGCGATGGCCAACCAGGCGCTCGTCGGAAGCCAGGGATACGCCAGGATCCACGAGGACACCGCGATCAAGCGCATGCCGTGGCTGGTGTACGGCGAGCGCGCGGTCATGGCCAACACCGAGGAGGGGCACCCGGAGAAGCTCGTTCTGGTGGGCATGGAGGCGAGCGCGGATGCGCTCCTGTTCCACGTGCAGGAGATCCTGCAGAAGCCTCTCAAGGATCTCCGCCGATCGAAGCGCATTCCCCTGTTCACCCCGTTGAGCTTCAAGGTGGACACCATCCACGATTCGGTCTGGGCGTACACCAGGGACATGAGCCTGGAAGGGCTGTTCGTGAGGACGGTGGCGCCGCCGCCGCCCGAGACGATGCTGACCGTGACATTCAAGGCGCCGACAGCAGAGGGCACCGTCACGGTCGGCGCGAGGGTGGCGTGGCGCAAGGAGTTCGGACAGAAAAGCGATGCGACCAAGCCCTCGGGGATGGGCATCCAGTTCTCGCGCGTCTCGGCGCCGGACGGTGCGGCCATCGAGGCCGGCTACAGGACCATGATCGACATCCTGGATCGACAGCGGAAAGCCTGACCTCGGCCCTACGACTCCACGCGGTCGCGGCCGGCTCTCTTGGCCCGGTACAGCGCCTTGTCCGCGCGCGACAGCAGGGCGCCGGCATCGTCGCCAGCGGCCATCTCGGCTGCACCGATGGACACGGTCACGACAGGGAGCTCTTCCCCGAAGCGCGCCCGCAGGTCGTCGGGGATCCTCAAGCGGAGCCGCTCGGCGGCCACGAGGGCGCCGGCCAGATCCGTCTCGGGCAGCATCACGGTGAACTCCTCGCCCCCGTAGCGTGCGACGAGGTCGGTGGGCCGTAGCCGCGTCATGAGGACCACGGCCACACCCGCGAGCACGCGGTCGCCAGCGGCATGGCCGTGCTCGTCGTTGAAGCGCTTGAAATGGTCCACGTCGATCATGAGCACGGACATGGGCCTGTGGCCGTGCTCGTGCCTGCGAACCAGCCTGGGAAGCCTCTCGTCGAGCCAGCGCCGGTTGTAGAGGCCCGTGAGGCCGTCGGAGAGGGCGTCGCGCTCGAGTCTCTTGAGCGTACGCTCGCCCTCGGACAGCGCGAAGTCCGCCGCCCTCATGCGCGAGGCCAGCAACCTCAGAAGGTTGATCGAGAACGCATGGGAGGCCTCCACCATCGACCAGAACGTGTCCTCGTCAACGGCCAGCACCCGGGTCGGTCCCACGGCCGCCACGTGGGCGGTGCAGGTGCTGCCTTCGATGACCGAGATCTCCCCGACCACCTGCCCCGCGTCGAGGGTGGTCACCCGGTGCTGTCTCTCGGCGTCCAAGAACACGCCGAGAGAGCCATCGAGCACCATGTACATGGTGCTGTTCGCCTGGCCCGAGGCGAGGAGCACGTCCCCCTCTGCGAGCTCGCGCACCTTGCAGCGCTCGAGTAGCCCGAGCACGGACTCGGGGCTCACCCCTTGCAGTATGAAAAAGCGCCCGCGCTCGATCCAGTCCCTGTCCAGGGCATGCTCCATGGTCTTCTCGCTTCCGTCCATCGTCCCTCCCACGCAGAAGGCCTTCGAGAGCGCCCCGTCAGGTCCCCCTCCTGCCGAATGGACTCTATCCGAGCGCACCCGCCATGGTCCACATCGGTTCGCGAGGCTCCGCCGGGCCCGGTGATCAGCACGAGTGCTGCGAGGTCCTCGACGGCGTCGTTGCCGGCGTCGACCCCGCAGATCGTGGCCAAGCCCGCGAGCGCGACGATGGGGACCACGGCCGCCACGATGGCGAACAGCGCGCCAGCGATCACGACGGCCAGAAGAGAGCTGGAGCTGCGGGCCGGGGCAGGACCTGGCAGGACCAGGGCTGAACCGCCAGGGGCGGCTCGGGCGACGGCACCAAAACCGCAGGCTCCTGCCCGATCTCGGCCACCTGCGCCATCTCGAACTCTGCGCCGCAGTAGTCGCACCTCACCCACTCGTTCGCCACGTCCTCGCGCGTGAGCATGGCGCCGCAGTTGGTGCACTGCATGTGCCTGGTCATGCCCCTTGATAACCCATCCCGTTCGCCGAAGTCGATAGGGCCGGATCACGAGGCGAGCCGGAAAACGGGGGCCCTTCTCATCACCATCCGCCCCTGATGCCAGCGCCCCATCACCGGGTTCGGTTGTGCCACCAGAAGAATGTCGTCCTTTCAAGGAATGACTGCGAGATCCGGACGATTCAGGTTGTACGTCGACACGTCCGTATTCGGGGGCGTCCTCGATGAGGAGTTTTCGACCGAATCGTAACGGTTCTTCGACCTCGTGAGCAAGGGCAGGTTCATCGTGCTGGTGAGTCCCATCGTCATTGCGGAGCTCGCTCCGGCTCCAGATGAGGTGAGGGCCGTGCTGGAGTCGATCCCGACCTTTGCCCTGGATTTCGTGGACATCACGTCCGAGGTCCTCTACGATGACTAGCACCAAGACGTTCGATTGCATCGAATTCAAGCGCAGGTCGCAAGAGAGGATCCACCGGAGCATCAGGAACCTCACACCCGAGCAGGAGGTGATGTTCTTCCGGCGCGAGGTCGAGGACGGTCCTTTCGCGAAGCTCTGGGCCAGTATCCGGAGATCATCCGGCCAGACGAGACGTCACCGTCCTCCGGAGAAGGCGGCCACGGGCCGGCGGCGCGTCGGCGGGTGAGCCCGCAATCGAGTCGGCCGTGGTCGACCCGTCCGCCAAGAGGCGACCCGCCCCTTGGCCGATGCCGGGTGGCCTTGCTGGATGGCTCCCCCGGGGCTCCCTGGGATCCGAACTTGCGCATCTGGAGGTGGTCCGGGTGAGCACGCAGCGGCCCAGTGGAGGCATCGGCGGGCTCGCGCACGCAGACCCGATCGCGGGCTTCGGACGGATCGCTTCCTGCACCGGGCTCGAGCTCACATGAGCGAACCGATAACCTTGCCGACGTCACTCGCGGCTGCGCAGATCCCCGGACACGTTGGGGATTCTGTCGGACCTTTGCGCCATCCCACTCGTCGCATCGGCCGGAGATCGTCCGAAGCGCATCGTAGCTGCGCACGCCCCGAGGGGAG
>JBFYZU010000038.1:0-7728 GCA_041309365.1 Myxococcota bacterium | reverse complement strand
CTCCCCGGTACGAGTCGGGATCGGTGTCGTCGCAATCGGTGCCGCCGCAGGCCTCGGAGGCCTGGCCGTCGCCGTCGTTGTCGCGGTCCTCGTTCCCGTTGCAGTCGCGGTCCAGGTCCGTGCACTCGACGAGCGTGGAACCGGGGTGCGCCTGCATGTCCGCGTCGTCGCAGTCGTCTCCGCCACAGGCCCCGGGAGCGTGCCCGTCGCCGTCCTCGTCCAGGTCGGGCAGGCCGTCGCAGTCCATGTCGGCCCCACCGGTGCAATCCAGGGCTGCGTCGGGGTGGCGGGACCCGTCCTCGTCGTCGCAGTCGGTCCCTCCGCACTCCGTGCCTTCCACGATCGAGGCCGCGTACCCATCCTCGTCGGCATCCAGGGGATCGTGCACGCACTCGCCGAAGTCCAGGTCGCACGAGTCCACCGTGCAAGGATCCGAGTCCTCGCAGTCTTCGTCGGAAGCACAGGCGACATCCACGGGGACGTCCTCACCGAGAGGATCCGACGCCGCCTCCTCCTGGGCGATGTCCAGGACGTCCGTCAGGTCGGCCCCGGAGTCCTCGTTGCCTCCCCCACCGCCTCCGCAGCCCGCGATGGCAGCACACAGCCACGACAACGAGACCGCAAAGCGCATGGTTCCTCCTCCTTGCGGGAACGGCATTCGCCGGCGAGGCACATGATACCCCAGCAACGTCCTTGGGGCGATAGGCCGAGATGCCCCCTATCGCGGGCAAGCCATCATGGTCTCGTCCGTGGAGTCGGGGAGGGCCTCAGGTAGGCGCCCCAGTAGCTCATGCCAACGAACACGGCGCCGCCGATGACGTTGCCGATGGTCACGGGCACGAGATTCGAGAGGAGAAACGAGCCGACCGTCAAGGAACCTGGGTCGAACGCCGCGGGCGCGGCCACGCCCCCCAGGTCGTTGAGCAGGATGCCCGCGGGGATGAAGTACATGTTGGCCACGCAGTGCTCGAACCCCATGGCCACGAACCCCATGATGGGAAAGTAGATGGCGAAGATCTTGCCGATGGTCTGGCGCGAGGCGAGCGCCATCCACACGGCCAGGCACACGAGCCAGTTGCAGCCGATGGCGCGCACGAGCGCCTCGCCGAACGGGATGTTGACCTTGGTGTACGCGATGGCCACGGCGGCCTGTCCCAGCGCCCCGGCGCCCGTCTTCCACAAACCCGAGGTGTAGAAGAGGCCCGCCATGAGGAGCGAGCCGGCGAAGTTGGCGAAGTACACGAGCAGCCACCGCCGGCCCATGGCCGTCCACGTGATCTCCTTCGTCATCGCGCTGGAGATCATGAGGTTGTTGCCCGTGAACAGCTCCGCGCCCGCGATGACCACGAGCATGAGGCCGAGGCTGAAGGCCGTGCCTGCCAGAAACCTCGTCAGGCCCACACCTGCCCTGGCCGCGAGGTCGAACGTCACGGATGTGGACAAGAGGCCGCCGAAGCCGATGTAGGCGCCCGCCAGCACTCCCAGCACGAGCACGCTCACCCATGGCGAGGTGGCCTTGCCCACGCCCACCTTGGAGGCCAAGGTCTCTGCGATGGTCCTCGGCGCCTTGTCGTCCAGGTCGGGTACGGGGAACTTCCAGGACTCGAGCACGCCCGCCACCTTGCCCATGGTGCGCTTCTCGGCCTCGGCCTTGTGGCGACCGGCCCTGGCGATGGCGTCGAGGAGCTCGTCGGGCGAGAACGGCTTGGCCAAGAAGTCCACGGCTCCCTTCTTGACCGCCTCGGAGGCGCTCGAG
Organism: Myxococcota bacterium; assembly: GCA_041309365.1. Lineage (GTDB taxonomy): Bacteria > Myxococcota_A > Polyangia > DRWM01 > DRWM01 > JAFDER01. Next base: position 5,972 of record JBFYZU010000038.1, on the reverse strand, counting down.
ATCGTGGCGAACCCCGTGATCATGATGATGGCGGTCGCCGGCGCGAGGCGGTCGATCTCCTCCACCACGGCCATCCCGTCCAGGCCCGGCATCTTCCAGTCGCACAGGACCACGTCGAACCTGCCCCCCGTGGCGAGCGCGATGCCCTCGCCCGGGTCCGTGGTGCAGGTGAGCGTCGCGTCCTGACCCTCGAGGATCCTGCAGATGGAGCCGAGCACGCCCTCGTCGTCGTCGATGACCAGGATGTTCTTGGGCACTCGAAACCTCCCTTCCGACCTGCCGGGATCACCAGATCTCGGCTGAGAGCCGCTGCTCGAGCCAGCTGCGCTGCCTGTCCGTGAGCGTTCCTATCTGCTTTTCTATCCAGGCGATGTCGCCCGTGAGCACGGCGAGCTTCTCCGGGCCGGTGAGCTCGTATCCAGCCAGGGCCTCGACTCCGTTGTCGACGAGATCCGTCACGAACTCCGAGTCCGCGGCCGCCCTCTCGAGCACCCGGATGAGCTCCTCCTTGTGGATGATGTCCTGTGTTTCGCGCGGCCCATCCACGGATCTGTCCATGGCGCGCCTCACCGCGGCCACGAGCTCGACCGGCGTGAACGGCTTCTCCACGTACTCCTCGGCGCCGAGCTTGATGGCCTGCACCGCGGAGCGCACGGTGGCGAAGCCCGTGATGATCACCATGGGCGTGGCCGGCCGCTTGCGCTTGACCTCCCGGAGCACCAGCATGCCGCCGATGTCGGGCATGCGGATGTCCGTGAGCACGACGTCGTACGAGCCGTCCAGCGCCATCGTGAGGCCGTCACGACCTCGCAGGCTCGTATCCACGAGAAAGCCCGCGTCGCCCAGGATCCTGGTCACGCTGTCGAGGACCACCTGCTCGTCGTCGATGACGAGCGCACGTGACGTTTTCATGCTTCATCCTCCCTGTGCGATATCCGGTTAAGAGCGTCGAGCATCTCGGCCGGGCTGAAAGGCTTGGGGACGAACCCCACCGCCCCGAGCTCCCTGCTGCGCACGATCGTGTCGCTGGTCGGGTACCCGCTCGTGACCACGATGGGGATAAACGGCCAGCGGCGCTTGACCTCCTGCATGAGCGAGTACCCGTCGCGAAGGGGCATCTTGATGTCCACGATGAGCAGATCGTAGGAGGCATCGCGCTCGAGCAGCGAAACGGCATGGTCCGCACCGGTCACCGCGGTCACCTGGTGTCCCTCGGAGGCGAGTATCCGCTCGCAGCTCGTGCGGACGACCGCGTCGTCGTCAACCACCAGTATTCGCTTCTTCATTGTCCTTCTCGCTCGCCGGCAGCCACACGATGAAGGTGCTGCCCTTGCCCTGCTCGCTCGCGACACGGATGTCCCCACCGTGGCGCCGCACGATGCCGAACGACACGGAGAGGCCGAGGCCCGTGCCCTGCCCCACCTCCTTTGTCGTGAAGAACGGGTCGAAGAGCTTGTGCATGTTTTCCGGCGGTATCCCGCATCCCGTATCGGAGACGACGATCTCAACGCCCTTGCCTCCCCCCTCTCCCGGAGAGATGGTCAGAGACGTGCTCACGCGCACCTCGCCTCCAGGCCTCGTGGCGTCCAGCGCGTTGATGAGGATGTTCAGAAACACGCTCTGCATCAGGTTTCTGTCCACCGTGAGGACGGGCAGGCCATCGCCAGGTTCGAACCTGAGGGTCACGCCGCGCACGAGGGACTCGTTCTCCACGAGCTCCAGCGAGGACCTGACGAGCTTGACGATGTCCGTCGGCTCCTTGTCCAGCCGCGTCTGCCTGGAGAAGTCCAGAAGCCCCTTGACGATCTTGCGGACCCTCTCGGTCTGCTCGAGGATCATGCGCAGGTCGGCACGCATGTCGTCGGAGATGTCCTCCCGGCGCAGCAGCATGTGCGTGAACGTGAGCACGCCCGTGAGCGGGTTGTTGATCTCGTGAGCCACTCCTGCGGCGAGGCGACCCACGCTGGCCTGCTTCTCGTAGTGCTGCAGCCGCGACTCGCTCTCCGCCTGGATGCGGGCGTCGCGCTCCCTGAGCGACACGAGCATGTCGCTGAAGGTCTTCGAGAGATCCCCGAGCTCGCCCTTGCCCACGTGCTTGATCTCGGGCTCGAGGTTGCCCTTCTCGACCTCCGCGGCCGCCACGATGAGCCGGTGCACGGGGCGCATGATCCGGCGCTCGAGCAGGTAACCCAGGCCGATGGCCACGACGAGGCCCACGAGTGTGAACAGCGCGAACACGCCCAGAGCCTTGTCGCGCACGCTCGCGTACTTGGCCTCGAGCACACCCACGTAGAGCATCCCCACGCGATCGCCCTCGACGTCCTCGATGGGCTCGTACGAGGTGATGTACCAGTCGTTGACCACCATGGCCCTGTCCATCCACGTGCGCCCGCCCTCGAGGACCTCTTTTTCGACCTCCTTCGAGACCCGCGTCCCCACGGCGCGCCGACCGCCCGCGTCGAGCACGTTGGTGGAGATCCGCACGTCGCCGAGAAAGATGGTGGTGGTGCCGATGCTCCGGCCCTCGAACGTCTCGTGGCGAAACACCGTGTCGCGGACACGGTCCACGATGTAGTGGCTGCGGTTGAGCAGGACTCCGCCGTAGGTCACGCCGATGATCGACCCTCCGGAGTACACCGGCACCGCGGCCGCGAGCACCATGGCTTCTGTCACCGACTCTCGCTTGCCTCCCGGGTCGGAGGCGATCTCGATGCGCGCCCGCTCCACGAGCGCCGGGTTCTCGCGCCCGAGCTGTTCGAGATCGAGCACCACCGTCCCGGAAATCGTTTTGCCCTGCCTGGCTGCCAGGTGCGTCAGCGCAGGGGCCGGTGTGCGCTCGCTGGCCGACAGGGCTAAACCGGTGCGGCACAGCACCGTCCCATCGGGCAGAGCGACGCCCGCGAAATCCAGCTCGGCGCGCCGGGCCACCTTCCGGAGCGTGGGCACCAGGCCAGTACCGTTCCGGGAGGCCAGGTCGGCCTCGAAGTCGGACCCGAGGGAGGCCACCGAGAGGGCGAGCTCGACGCTCTTCGTGCGCTGCTCGTAGATCTCCCGTGCGGCGTTCAGGTCGAGCCGGATCCTGCTTCTGGCCTCGGAGAGGAAGGCCTGGTACAGAAGCTCGCCCCCCACCAGGAGCGAAACGCCCCCCACGATGAACGAGACCGCGAGGAAGCTCGCGACCAGCTTCATCCTCGTGGTCCCGAACACCCTGGCGAGCATTTCCCGATCTCCTCGGACGAAGAGCGGAGCAATCGACGTGCCACGAGCGTCGCAACGCGGTTCCTTCATCCCGGACCGCCGGCCGGACTCGCTTCGTGCGCCAAACCCGCGATCCGGACCTGTCCGGGAAGGGAGAGCCCCTCCCCACGCAGGCCCGATCGAGGGACATTCGGCCCCACGACGAGGACAGGATGCCCCACCGAGAGGTAGCCTGCCCGGGTCGATTCCCATATGATGGCCTGCATGCGGCACCCAGGAGCCATCGCGGCGCTGACAGCGCTGTGGTGCCTTGCAGGGCTCTCGGCCATGTCGGGCTACGACGTGTGGTGGCACCTGGCCGCCGGCCGGGACATGGTGACCTCGGGCACGCTCTTGCCGGTGGACACGTGGTCTTTCACGGCGCCGGGAGCTGCCTGGCCCACCAAGGACGTGCTGTCCGAGCTGCTGTTTTACGGCCTGTTCTCTCTGGGTGGGCCCGATCTCCTGCAGCTCGTCAAGCTCGTGGTCCCTCTGGCCATCCTCGCCTCGATGGTGACCGCCATGAGGCGAGAGGGCGCGCCGGACACGACCATCGCGCTCGCGTGCGCCCTCGCCTACCCTGCCGCCTCGTTCCGCTTCATCGAGCGCCCCGTGATCTTCTCCTTGCTCGGCATCGTCGCCTACTGGCTCGTCCTCTCGCTCGAGGAGAGCCGGCTGCGCACGTTTGGCCGGCATCACCCGGCGTTCCTGGCGCTGCCCGCCATGCAGCTCGCCTGGATGTGGACCCACAGGGAGGGAATGCTGGGGGCGGGCATGGTGTGCCTCTTCGCGCTGGACGCCGTGGCCGGAGCGCTGGTCGGCTCGCGCCACCTCGTGCGCCACGGGCCGCGGTCCTCGGGAAGGGCCCTCACAGGGATACTGGCCGTGAGCGCCGGGGTGGTCGCGGCCACCCTCATGGGCCCGGCCGGCACCGACGTGCTCGCGGTCAGCGCGGGCAGCGAGGCCAGCGCGGTGCTGCGCGACATCGTCCCGAACTGGGGCTTGGCCACGCCCGCGGTCCTCTTCAAGTCGTTTCCCACGTGGGTCGCGCTGCTCGCGGCCTTCGTCCTGGCCCTTTTCCTGGGCGAGCCCGTGAGGCTCTACAGGGCGCTCATCCTCGTGGGGTTCATCGCACTGGGCACGTGGGCCATCCGGTTTCTGCCCTGCTTCGCGCTGTGCGCGCCGCTCGCCCTGGCCTCATCCGGGAAGTGGCGGCTCGGCAGCCGTGGCCGCGCCCTGGCCCGCCTCGCGCTGGCTCCATGGCCCGCCACGGCGCTGGTCGTTGCCATGGCCCTTTTCTCTTTCGTCGTTGTCACCGCTCGGGGCGAGCGGCTGGCGAGAGGCTTCGACGAGCGCCGCTACCCGGCCGGGGCGGTGGAGTTCATGCTCGACCACGGCTTCGGCGGCAACATCTACAACCCGCTGCACTGGGGAGGCTACCTCGTCTTCAACATGCCCGGCCGCGCCAAGGTGTTCGTGGACGGGCGCTCGGACGTGGTCTACCCCGCGGAGGTGATAGACCTCGCGGCACGCGCCACGAGCGATCCGGCCGCGTTCGACAAGCTCGAGCGGCGTCACGACCCGGACCTGGTGCTGACTGAGTACGCGAGCGACAGGATGCCGTGCGCGTGGCTCGCGCAGCGCCGCGACTGGGTGCCCATCTACTGGGACGACCACAGCCTCCTGTGGGCCAGGATACGCCATCCAAGAGACCCGGTGCGCTCCTTCGCCTTCACGGACCTGTCGCCCATCATGCCTCTCGAGTCCATCGAGGACGCGCTCGCCGCGGGCCGCTTCATCGCCATCGCACAAGAAGTGGAGCGCGTTCTCGCGACCGATCCCCGTTCCCTCATGGGACGCTTCCTCAAGGGCTACATGCTGGCCGCCTCGGGAGAGGACGATGCCGTGGTCGAGGCCGAGATCGAGGCCATGCGCGAGGTCCGGCCATCGTTCGCCGGCATCGATCTCGTCGAGATGCGCAAGCTGGCCGCGGACATCCAGGCCGGCCGCGCCATGGGAGGATCGCCGTGACGGCCAAGCCGGTCATCGAGGGGATCGACGTGGTCATCCTCGCCTACAACGAGGAAGGGAGCATCGAGCAGGCCATCCTCGACGTGCACGACGCGCTCGGGCCCTGGGGCATCGACTACGGCATCGTCGTGGTCGACGACGGGAGCACGGACCGCACCGCGCTCGTGGCCAACAGGATCGCGGCTCGCGACCCGCGCACCGTCGTGCGTTCGCACGCGAGAAACAAAGGCATGGGCGCGGCCGTGCGCACGGGCTTCGCTGCAGGCACCAGGCCCTACGTGACCATGCTGCCCGGCGACCGCCAGATCCGCGCCGACCAGCTCGTCAAGCTCATCGAGCTGGCCGGCCCGGCCGTGGCCGTCACGAGCCTGTACGAAAACAGGCCCAACGACGCCCTGCGCACGCTGGCATCCCGCACGTTCCGGGCCGTGCTGCGAGCGGCCCTGGGCCCCACCCCGCCGCTCGAGGGCACCTACGTGATCCCGCGCGACCTTCTCGACGAGGTGGTCCTGACCTCCGAGACCTTCACCGTGAACTTCGAGATACTGCACAGGGCCAGGCAGCTCGGCTACGAGATCCGGGTGGCCACCATCGAGTCGCACCTGCGCGAGCAGGGAAGCTCGAAGGTGTTCAACCCTCGCCGCATCCTGCGCGTCGTGACCGAGGTGGGCAGGCTGGGATGGACGCTCAGACGCACGTGAAGC
>JBFYZU010000037.1:0-3787 GCA_041309365.1 Myxococcota bacterium | reverse complement strand
GCACTCGTGCTGCGTCTCGCACTCGTACGTGCACACGTTATCGATGCAGCTCAGGCCGCTGCCCCAGCCGCAGTCCCACGAGGACCCGCAGGAGGCGCCGATGTTGTACATGTCCTCGCAGTCCGAGATGGGCAGGCACATGCCCGGAGGCGCGTCCAGGCCGTCGCAGAAGTACCCGCGCGGGCAGTCGTAGTCCTCGCGGCAGTCCTTGGTGCAGGTGCCGCCGCTGGGGCCCGACATCACGCACCAGTCCACGTCCGGGTGATCCTCGTCGGTGATGCCGTCTCCGCAGTCGGCGCGGGTCTCGCACCGACTGCAGGGAAGGGCCATGGGCGGCGTGTAGCACACGTTCGTGATGATGTTGCACTCCGACCAGCCGGCATCGCAGTGGTTGTCCGTGGTGCACTCGCCCACCTCGGAGCCCTCGATGTCGTCCTCGGGCGACGTGCAGTCGTTGTCGTCCATGTCGATGAGGTCGTCGCCGTCGTTGTCCATGTAGTCGGAGCACTGGTGGATCGCGTCGGGCACGGTGTCCACGATCCAGTCGACGGACGTGTCCCACTCCGTGGCCGTGTCCCAGCCGGGCTCCTCCACGGTGTCCCATCCCGTGTCCCACCCCGTGTCGTGAGCCGTGTCGGTCGTGGCGTCGGGCACGCCGGAGCTCTCTACCTGCTCCATCTTCCAGCAGCCCGTGACGGCCAGCGCCCCCGAAAGAAGTGCGACCATGCTCTCCTTGCTCATCTGTCTCTCCTCGAGGCCGTGGCAGGGCCCCACAGTGGTGATGTGAATTCTAGCGGGTTAGAGGTTCGCTTGCAACGAACGAAAATCAGGGCGTTGCGACACGATCGCGCGGATCCGGCGGGATATCGCCTCGAAAGGCGACCCCTCGTGCAGAAGTGACCCTTGCGGGCAGGACGCGCCAGGACGTAGGATGTCCGAGATGGCAGGCGGCGAGACAGGGGCGAAAGGAAAGGGAGGATCGGGCCATTCATCGGGGGCGGCGGACGAGATGTACCGCACGATCTTCGAGTCCGCGTTCGACGGGATCCTTGTCGAGACCATGGATGGGGTGGTGCTCGACTGCAACGAGGCGGCCTCGAGGATGTTCGGCCGCACCCGGGAAGAGCTCGTGGGCATGAAGGCCCGGGATCTCGTGCCCCAGGACGTGCGCCCGCAGATCGACGACTTCGCGTCGACCCGTCAGACCATGGACGGGCTCCTGTCGGAGACGACGGCCCTGCGTGCGGACGCCACGGTGTTCCCCTCGGAGGTGGGCACGAGGGTGGTGACGCTCGACGGGCAGCCCAGGGTCATCGTGTACGCGAGGGACATCACGCGGCGCAAGAAGGCCGACGCCGAGCGCGAGCTTCTGCGCGCGCAGCTCATGCAGGCCCAGAAGTACGAGATCATGGGCATGCTGGCCAGCGGGGTGGCCCACGAGATCAACAACCCGATGCAGGTGATCGTCAACTACTCGCAGCTTCTGGCGCGAAAGCTCCCCGCCGGCTCGCAGGAGCGGGAGTTTTGCGAGGAGATCCAGGCGGAAGGCTTCCGCGTGGCCGACACGGTGCGCGGGCTGCAGAGCATGACGCGCCCGCAGTCCGAGGCCCCTCACCCGGAGTCCGTGGCAGACATCGTGGCGAGCACCCTCATGCTGTTCGGATCCGTGCAGGTCAACGAGGACATCGTCTTCGAGTCGCAGATCCCCGGCGATCTCGACCAGGTGCTGTGCCGGCGCATGGACTTCCAGCAGATCCTCATGAACCTCTTCGGCAACGCCCGCGACGCGCTCAACCGCAGGTACCCGGACCTCCAGCAAGAAGGGCCAAAGGACAAGAGGATCGCGGTGTCGGCCTGCGTGCGCAAGGATGGGGCGAGGACCATGGTCCGCGTCACCGTGAAGGACACGGGAGGGGGCATCGGGCCGGAGGTCCTGCCGAGGATCTTCGATCCCTTCTTCACCACCAAGCCCGTCGGGCTGGGCACGGGGCTGGGGTTGACCGTGAGCCGGCAGCTCGCCCGCGAGGGGGACGGGGACCTGACCGTAGAGAGCGAGCCGGGCCAGCTTACGAGCTTTCACCTGGACCTGCCGGCCGCTGTCTGAGAGCATGGTCATCACGTACCGTCCGAGCCACAGCTCTGGCGGCGCTGGCGATCGGGCGCTCATGGGATATGGTCGTCCCACTGGATGATGTCCTTGTCCGTCGTGTTCTGACACAAATACTTCACTCCAGTGCCTTTGAACGTCGTGTTGTCCGCAGTTCCGACGATGGCTTCATCGCAGGTGATGACAAGCGCGTCGCGTGCATCGAAGTGCGTGGCCTGCACGTTCGGCTTGAGGAGCGCGAGCTCCCCGCTCGAGCCCACACGCCTGTAAAGCCCGAGCGGACCCCCGCCCACGTAGAGCTCCCCCTTGAACTTGGCCACGGCGTATGCTGGCATTCCTTCGGGGACCTCGGCGATCTTCCCCCAGCCGCTCGCAGACCCCTCCAGCACGATCCCGTTCCCGCCGCAGGCGTACATCTCATCCGGGCCAGCCACGAACACGCTGTTCAGCACCTCCGCCGTGGGCCCGGAAAACCGCCGCCAGGCGCTCCCGTCCCAGCGCCCCACGGACCCGTTGAACCCCGCCGCATAGACGAAATCCGGCGCGATGCCGTGCATCGACATCACCGCGAAGCCGGGCTGCGGGAGCGTTGTCCACCGCTGCCCGTCGTACCGGAACACCGGCCACTCGAAGTCGCCCTTCGCGTTCTTCCTCGTGCCCCAGGCGAACACGTTCCTGTCGTCGAGGCCCCAGACCCCCTCGAGCGCCGTTTCGAGCGGGAAGTCCACGGGAGGGCGCGCGAGGTCGTAGATGTCGTCGTAGCGGTGCACGGCGCGCACCGTCGCGTCCGTGACGTAGACGACCCCCGCAGGTGACCGCCAGATGCCGGTCAGCCAGTCCTTCCAGCTGAAGAAGATCGTTATGGTGGTACTCTCCAAGCCCTTCTGCCGGTTTCCCAGTACCCAGAAATCGCTCTCGTCCGGATCGTCGCAGTTCTCGTAGTGGCGCTGGCCCAGGTACACGCAGCTGCTGAACGAGCTGCCGCTCGCGCGGTGGTACACGCAGACGATCTTCTCGGTCGACTCCGGACCATCGTTTTCTTTCATTTTTCCACCTCATTTCCAGAACGTCGAATCAGTACAGGTTGCAGATCCACCAGCCGGAGTTCCGGGTGGCGGCGTTGGTGCGCCTGGGAGGCGAGAGGGACATTCGAACCGCCTTTTTCGTGTTCCCTCGATCCATCGGCCATCCGACCGACGCGCATTGCAGCCTCCGCGAGCCACCGCGAACCTCTCGATGTCCCGTACAATCCTACAACGGGAGTCGTCGAACGCAATCCACAAAAAACTCGGGCGCACCACGGCCATCCCCCGCTCGACGAGCTTCTCGAGGAAGGCCGCTCGCGGCTCGCTTCTCGCGCAGATGCCTACAGCCCGTGAAGGGGCGTGAGCTCCGGGCAGTGGCGCTCGTAGGTGGGGGCGGCGGGTGTGACGGGGCAGGCCATGCGCCGAGCTGCGCTGCACTGCGTGGGCCGAAGGGAGTGTCACGCCCTTGCGTGGCAACCAGCGAACCGTCGAACCCAGCCGTGTGGCCTGCGGATGCGGTTGTGGCGAAGGACAGGCCACCATCGAGTCGCACCTGCGCGAGCAGGGAAGCTCGAAGGTGTTCAACCCTCGCCGCATCCTGCGCGTCGTGACCGAGGTGGGCAGGCTGGGATGGACGCTCAGACGCACGTGAAGC
>JBFYZU010000036.1:0-11171 GCA_041309365.1 Myxococcota bacterium | reverse complement strand
CCCCCCCCGGAGTTCGACTCGATCGAGGTGCACGCCGGCTGTGTCGCAGACAACGTATCCATCTTCATCGAGAACTGCATGCTCAAGCTCACGAAGAAACGGCTGTGGTGCGTGGACAGCTGCCTGCAGAAGGCCGGCAAGTGCACAAAGCAGTGCACAAAGGCAGAGGACTGGGCAGAGGATCCCTTCACCTGCCAGGAGGCGTGCTGGACGGACGATGCCTTTCCATGCGCCGAGAACTGCGCACTCAAGGACACTCCGTTCGCGGCCGAGATCAGTCAGGCGAGCGTTCAGGATGAGTGGTGAGCGCTCGCGACGGGATCAACCGTCGATGATCGCCTCTATCACGAAGTCGGGTGGGTTCTCGATGGTCCTCTTGACCGTGCACATCGCGGCGACGCGTCGGACGGCGGCGAGGTATTTCGCGGGGAAGCCAGGCGGAACGTGAATGGTGAGCTTCAGCTCCTTGAGCTTGCCCGTCTTCTCGTCGAAGTCGTGATCCTGGACGATCCGAAGCCCCTCGGTGGGGATATCACGGACCTGACAGAACCCCACGATATAGATGCCCGTGCACGTGGCAAGGGAAGCCAGAAAGAGCATGTATGGCTCCGGGGCGCTCCCTTCCCCCCCGGACTCGGGCAATTGATCCGTGCGTATGGTAAACCCGTTCACGAGGGCATCTACCTTTTTGCCCCCCGCGTGAGTGACCTCTATGGTGAGTGCCATGACCGCCTCCTCGTTCATCGCTTTCGTTTCCACCGGCATCGCCGACAACAGGCGAGCAACCATCGCGGACCCTGGCCCGAGCCGACCCGGCGCCTTTTCCAACCGCCCCCCGACCCTGGTTCACCCGCCCAGGCTCGCCGACACGCCGAAGCCAAGCGTGAAGTCGCCGTACATGTCGTGTGCGTCACCCGTCAGGCCGACCCTGGCGGAGAGCTCGAACGCCACCTTCCGGTGCAGGTAGCGAATACCGGGGCACAGGGCCAGTGCCGCGAGACGCTGGTCGCGATAATCACGTGTGGCGCGGAACAGGCCCGAGAGCTCCAGTGCGATGTGCAACCTGCCGAGCACGTTCACCGCGGCTCCCACGTGCATGCTCCAGACAAAGTGCAGCACCTCGCCGAAGACGGGTGCGAGCAGGGGCGCCTGGTGCGTGTAGAAGCTGGCTGGCCCCGCCGTGAGCCCCACGCTCAAACCGGGCTCGAACAGCATGTAGGGAGCGAGCGCCACACGATCGTCGAGCGTCCTGCGGATGGGCATGTTCCTCTCGTCCCTTATCCGTGAGGTGTCCGTGGGAAGCGAGATCCTGACAAAGGGCGTGATGGCCAGCTCCACCTTCCCCCTCTCCATCCAGAAGGCCACGAAGGCCACGTGCAGCCTCGTGGGGCCGAGGTCGAAAAAGCTCTTCCACTCGTCGATGGCACGAGAGAGGACCGTGTGCATGCTCGTCGTCTGCAGGGCCACGAGCTGCGCGCCGAGACCGAGCCTGGGCACGGATTCCGGCGACCACTGGCCATGAAGCACGAGCCTCGTGCTCAAGAGCTCGTACGTCGTCAGGCCTCGCTCGCGTGTCCCGAACAGAACGCTGGCCATGCCTCCGGCGCGCGTCGTCGGCACGGGGCTGACCGCGGGGCTGAGAAGCGGCCCCCCCTCGACTCCGAGAGGCCATACCAGATCGGAGAATCCCGGTTTCGCCTCCTGGGCCGCGTGTCCCGAAGAAGCGGCAAGGACGAGCGCCAGCGCCGCGATCGACGCGATGACCAGCCTCATGATCCCGGCACCCTCCCGTTGCGAAGGTAGTTTCCACGGCCCGTGGGCCACGGACCGCAGTACAGACCGGGATCGGCTCCATCCGGCGTGCATCCGCAGCCCGAACCGTCCACCGTGAACACGTCCAGGCCGTGATCGATGGTCAGGACGAGGATCTCCAGGTCGCCGTCACCGTCCAGGTCGGCCACGGTGGGGGCGGCAGCGGGTCCGATGCCGTTGCCGTTGGCCTCCTGGTCCGGCAGCTTCACGTCGTGAAGGAGCACGCCGTTGCTGGCCAGGATGACGAGATGGCCATCGCCGAGGTCCTCCCCGTAGGTCCCGAAGATGATCTCGGGCCGGCCATCGCGGCTGAGATCCGCCACGACCACCTCGCTGGCATACATGAGCGGAGCGCCCCGCGAGTAGTCGAACCTCCACAGCATGGCCGCGTCCGGGCCGAAAGCGTACACGTATCCGTCCGGGGAGGGAGCGAGGAACTCGAGCCCCTCGTCGCCGTGGATGTTCGCCAGCGTGGGCGAGGGAATGACGGACGGTGGATACCAGTCGTCGTTGTAGAAGGGCTCCTCGGCGAGAGGGATCTTATCCCATCCGGCCAGTCTTCTCGCCGATCTGTGGCCCGTCGATGAGTGATCGCCCTCGAGCACCACGAACGCGAAGTGGTAGGTGTGATAGGGCTCGTCCATCTCCACGTTGGGAACGCCCACCACCTCGTTGAGGCCATCGTTGTCCACGTCTCCGATGCTCGGTGGGGAATGGGTCCACTGCAACCACATGGTCCACTCCGGGTGAGGCCACTCGCCCTCGTGCAGGTGGTAGTGATCCTCCTCGACCTGCGGGTCGAGCCAGCGGATGAACTGCCCCCAGCTCATGGGCTCGCCGTCGCAGTCCCCACCCCGGCGGGTGAAGTAGGATGGATCGGCCAGAAGGGTCGTCCCGTCGGGGTTGAAGGCCTGGATGTGGTGGTTGTCGTACGTGACGAGGATCTCCCGATCCGGATCGTCGTCGATGTCGCCGATGCCCACGTTCAACCCGAAGGAGCCGTAACCGCTGTGGCCGTAGCAGTTCGAGTCCTCACCGCCTGGAAGATCGCGACCGGTGCCCGTGCGCGTGTCGTAGCGCGGCCATCCTGGCCGCACGGACCCGTCGTGCTCGAACACGAAGACGTGGGGGTTCGTCCCCTCGTATCCGGGCGCCGGTTCGGTCCGCGACGAGGAGACCACGACCTCCAGGTCGCCGTCACCGTCGAGATCATCCGCTGCGATGCTCCTGTTCTCGTTGCACGAATCCCCCGTTCCGAAGCACGTGGAGGCGTCCGTCCACCCGTCCTTGATCCTCAGCCCCGAAAGGGCCCACTCGTAGGCCGCAACGGTGCCCTCTCCTGCGGCCACCACGACCTCCGTGGTACCGTCGAGATCCAGGTCCGCCACCACGGCAGGAGCGTACACGCGACCCTGGTGATACTCCCCGCGCTCCAGCCTGTGAAGAAGCGTGCCATCGGCATCCCAGACCGCGATGTCGTAGAAGGGCGCGACGATCTCCTTTCCACCGTCACCGTCGATGTCGACCACGGCGGGACTCGAGTACCAGCCCGTGTTGCCGATGGCCAGGTTCATGACGAACCTCGGACGGCTCACGTGTGTGTCGCCTCCATCTTCGGGGCAGGTGGCGGCATAGGGGCGTTCCTTGCACCCCGTGCCCGCAACGAACATGACGACGAAAAGGAGCGGCCCGCAGTATTCCCTTGTGATGCTCATCCCTGAATCCCCCTGTCCGTGAGGATCAACGGGCATTATAGAAGGTCGCGAAAGCGAGTCCAGCGGCGTGGATCGATCGCTCAGAGGGCATCGAGGCTGGCGCGAAGCCTCTCGATGGTGCTCGAGAGCTCCTGCATCCTGGCCCGCTCCTTCTCCACGATGTCCAAAGGTGCCTTCTCGATGAACCCCTGGTTCGCGAGCTTCCTCTCCACGGCCTCGAGCTTCTTCCCGGTGGCCGCGATGCTCTTCGCGAGCCGCGCACGTTCCTGCTCCACGTCGACGAGCCCCTCGAGGGGCACCCATACGTCCGCGTCGGCGGTCACCGCCGCTGCGCTCGAGCCTGGACGGGTCTCGTCCGGCGAGACCACGAGCGAGGCCGCGTTGACGAACCTGAGCAGGCCGTCTCGCATCTGGTCGAACCCGGCCACAAGTCCAGCGTCGTCCGTCCTCACGATGAGCCGCGGCAGCTTCTGGTTCTCCCGGATGGAAGGGTTCTCGCCGCGGATGTTGTTGACCGCGGACGCGATGGCACGCACCGCCGTGACGATCCGATCGGCTTGCGGATCGGAGCCGAACGACCCGGGGTCCGGCCACGGCGACGTGATGATCCGGCGGCCCACGTCGGGCAGGCCGGCAGCCCGGCGCGCGTCGGCGACATCGGTAAAGAGCCTCTCCGTGATGAACGGCATCACGGGGTGCATGAGCCTGAGCAGGCACGTGAGGGCCTCGAGCATGGTCTTCTGGGCATGGGCTCGCGCCAGGGGCTCGTCTCCCCAGAGCCGAGGCTTGACCATCTCCACGTACCAGGAGCAGAAGTCGTCCCAGAACAGGTGGTAGAAGACGGAGCAGGCGTCGCCGATGGAGTAGCCGTCCAGGTGACCCGAGACGGTCTCGATCCCCCTCGCCAGCCTGTGGTACATGTACCGGTCCAAAAGGTACGGGCTCGGGCCATCCGGGCTCTCGAGACCTTCAGCCTGGGGTAGCACGACCCCGTAGGTAACCTGCCAGACCTTGTTTCCGAACCTCTTGCCCTCCTCGAACCGGGGAATCTCCACGTCGAAAGAACCGTCCTCGCGCTCGTTTCTCGTGACCACGAGGCGAATGTCCTGCCCCGCCGTGGCCATCGACAGCACTCCGTAGCGGACGGCGTCTGCGCCGTAAGCCTTGTAGTGCTCCCGCCTTTCGACGGGTGGATCCGTTCGCCTGTCCGTGAGGGTGTCCTCACCGCCCTGTATCAGCTTGACCGGATCGAAGCCGTTGCCGCGGCTCTTGGACATGATGTCGCCGCGCTCGTCCAGTATGGTCCCGTGGATGTACACATCGCGAAACGGCGGGGCGCCCTGGAACTTCATCCCCATCATGACCATCCGGGCCACCCACAGGGCTATGATGTCGCGAGCGGTCACGAGCACGTCGGTGGGGTAATAGGCAGCGAGGTCCGCGGTCCGATCCGGCCATCCCAGGGTGGACAGGGGCCAGAGCTGCGAGGAGAACCAGGTGTCGAGGACGTCCGGATCCTGGATCAGCGGCCCCCTGCACACCGGGCACGTCGCGGGATCGATGAACGGAGCATCCACCTCGGGCACGATGGGGGCAAAGACCTTCCGGCCTCCCTCGGGACCCCGGCGGTCCTCGGTGAGCCTGACGATGTCCCCGCGCCCGTCCACGCCGACGGAAGGATCGCAGGCAGGGCAGTACCAGACCGGGATGCGGTGCCCCCACCAGATCTGGCGGCTGATGCACCAGTCCGGGGTCGTGTCCAGCCAGTCCATGTACTGCTTGAGCCGGCCCGGTGGGTAGAACCGCACGAGCCCATCGGCGCCGGCCCCGCGCGCCAGCTCCACGAGCGGCTCCATGTGCACGAACCACTGGTCCGAGAGGAAGGGTTCGATCACGCTGGAGCATCGGTAGCAGTGGGCCACCTCGTGGGGATGATCCTCGGTGCCGACGAGCAGCCCTTCCCGGACGAGATCGGCCACGACACGCTCTCGCGCCTCGTCACGGGCGAGCCCCTGGTACGCTGGCGGGACGCTGCCCGCCAGCTTGCCGTCTTCGGTGAGGATGTTGATCATGGGCAGGCAGAGACGCAGGCCGCAGGCATAGTCATTGGGGTCGTGACCCGGCGTGATCTTGACGGCTCCTGTGCCCTTTGCGGGATCGGGGAGGATCTCGTCGGCCACCACCGGGATGGTGCGCCCCGTCAGGGGCAGCACCAGGCGCCGGCCCACCAGATCGCGGTAGCGCTCGTCGCTCGGGTGCACGGCCACGGCCGTATCACCGAGCATTGTTTCGGGCCTGGTGGTGGCGACCACCACGCCTCGGGAGGGGTCGTCCACCAGCGGGTAGCGGATGTGCCAGTAGTGGCCCTGGATCTCCTTGTAGACGAGCTCGTCGTTCGAGAGGGCGGTGCGGTGGTTGGGGCACCAGTTGACGAGCCGGGTTCCCCTGTAGACCAGGCCCTCGTGAAAGAGCCTGAGGAAGACCGTGCGCACGGCGCGGCTCAGGCCCTCGTCCATGGTGAACCGCGTCCGCTCCCAGTCACAGGAGCAGCCCACCGTCTTGAGCTGCTCGACGATGCGGCCTCCGAATCTCTCCTTCCACTGCCAGATCATCTCGAGGAGCCTCTCGCGCCCGACGTCGTAACGGGTCTTTCCTTCGGTTTCCCAGAGCGTCCGTTCAACGACGCTCTGGGTGGCCACGCCCGCGTGATCCACTCCGGGCAGCCAGAGGGTGTTCATGCCCCGCATGCGGCCATAGCGGATGAGCACGTCCTGGATGGAGTTGTTCAGGGCGTGGCCCATGTGCAGCGCGCCCGTCACGTTCGGCGGCGGGATCACGATGCAGTAGTGCCTGCGTCCCGGCGCCGGGACGGATCTGAAGCAGCCCTCGCGTTCCCAGATGGAGTAGATCTCTCGTTCGATCCTGGATGGGTCGTACGGCTCGGTTTTACTCGTCACGGCTGGTTCTTATAGCCGAACTGGTCAATCTTTCAACAGGCGGGAAAGCTCCTCTCGAATGACGGCCTCTGCCATATCGGGCACGACCTCCCATACGGTCTTCTCTACGACCTCCCGGATGAGCGCCATCACCGCCTCGCGCTGGCCATCGCTGAGCCCGTCGAGCGCGCGTGCGGCCGCGGGGGTCGAGGTGATTCCCGCGTCGAGCGGGGCAACAGGCGCCGATGCGGCCGGTGAGGAGGCAGGAGCTGTGGGCTTCGGTGCAGTGATGACCGGCCTGGGCAGAGGCGAGGCCGGTTTCGGTGCAGGCTCCTGCTTCGGCGCGGGCGGCTGGGGAACAACGGGTCTCTGAGGCTGCGGTTGAGCCACGGGGTGCTTGATGGGGGGGACGGGCCCCCCCATGAGGGTCGCCTTGCCCTCCCGGCGACCCATCGAGGAGGCCGGGGCGGCCGGGGCGGCCGGGGCGGCCGGTCTGGCCACGGCCGGCGCACCGGCAGGTGCTGGTGGGTACGATGGACGTGAGCGCTCCTCCTCCGGTGGCGACTGCATGACCGCGATCTTGTCGATCATCCGCTGCGTGTCGAACGGCTTGCGAACGTGTCCGCAAGCCCCGCAGGCCTCGTACATATCTTCATCGAGCCTCTCGGCCGGCCCCGTCATGATCCACACAGGAATGGTCGAGGTCAGGGGATCCGACTTGATCTGCTTGCACAGATCGTACCCGCTGGAAGAGCCAAGAGAAGCATCGGCGATTATCAGGTCGCAAGCATTCTCCTTGACCGAGGCAAGAGCCGAAGAGATGTCCGCAGCGCCGAGGATCTCGACGCCGCTGTCGCCGGAAAAAGTGAGATCGAATGCCTTGCGGATGGTGACCGAATCATCGGCGACGAACACTTTCTTGGCCACAGCTTCCCTCCTTGTGCCAGGAGCCCGGATCCCGTTGAATAAAAGTGGTATCATTAGAGCAAAAAGGTGTCAACAACGCAAATAATTGACATTGTTGGGATTATCGCCCTTCTGCCCACCACGGGCAGGGGTTGACGCTGTGTGGATGTCCGGATAGAAGAAAGCCCATGAGACCTCTCTCGACGGACCACATCCTGCCTGTGGCTCGCAAGGGGTGCGCACCTCTGGTGGAGAGCTACTTCGTCAAGGCCACAAACCCGCACAGGCGCGAGGCCCTCTGGCTGAAGTTCACCTTCCTCGTCACGGCGCAGGCCGAGAGGAACAGGGCCAGCGTCTGGGCAATCCACTTCGACGGCCCCTCGGGGCGCAAGCGGGCTTTCAAGAGAACGTGGCACCTCGAGGACGTGGAATGGCCGCACGAGCGGCTCGATCTCGCACTCGATGGGTGCACGCTGCGACCCGGGAGAACACGTGGCCGGATCCAGGACGAGCAGGGTGGCATCGAATGGGATCTGACCTTCGAGGACCCCGGGCCTCCCATCCTGCTCTACCCACCGCTTCTCATGCGCGCCCCCCTACCGAGGTTCAAGCTCGCGACCCCCATGCCGGACTCCAGGTTTCGCGGCTCGTTCGGCATCGACGGCCGGACGTCCAGCGCGGACGGCTTTGCGGGTATGCTGGGGCACAACTGGGGACCGAAGCACACGCCCCTGTACGCCTGGGCCCACGCGAACCTGTTCGATGGCGAGTCCGAATGCGTGTTCGAGGGCGCATGTGGCAGGATCCGCGTCGCAGGGATGGACACGCCTATGCTCACCACCCTGACGCTGCGCCACCACGGCCGGCACTACGACCTGCACTCGGTCGCATCGTTTGGCGGACGTCGATCGGATCTGAGCAACTACAGGTGGTTTTTTTCCGTGAGAGAGCCTCCCGTGAGGATCGAGGGAGTCGTGCAGACGGTGCGAGATGACCTTGTGGGCCTCTACTACGACAACCCGGACGGGACCATGACCTACTGCCTCAACTCGAAGATCGCCCACGTGAGGCTCTTCCTCTACGAGGATGGATGTGCGAGCGTACGGCTCGACAGCCGCTGCGCGGCCTTCGAGATGGGGACGACCGACCCGCACCACGGCGTCGACATGGTGATCTGATCATGGGTCAGGAACCGGGCAGCCTGTCGGGCATCGGCCACTACCTTTTGACCATGGGTGTGTCGCTGGCGCTGGTCGTGGGCCTCGCAGTGGGCTTTCTGTACCTGATGCGCCGGTTCGTGCCCGGCCCACGGGGGGGACGCGTCATCAGGGTCATGGAGAGTCTCTCGCTGGAACCACGACGTTCGCTGCACCTCGTGAAGGTGGGTGAAACGTACATCCTCGTGGGCAGCACGGACGGCGGCATCCGGGAGATCGCGCGATTCACTGCCGACGAGATCCCCGAGCAGGCGACTTCGGGCCCATCCGGCCTCCGGTTCATCGACATCATCAGGGGAAGGCGAGGCAAGAACGACCGGTCATGACCCCCCCCCTTCACTCGTAGCACAGCCAGAGCTCCGTACAGGCAGACCACACGAAGCAAGCCAGATCCCCCGAGTCCGTCACCCACGCCTGTCCGTGGCAGTTCGACTCGCAGGCCGCCCTGTCGACCTGGGGTCCGAAACACTCGACGTAGCGATCGCAGGCGATGCGGCACCGGCCCGAGGCATCGCGCGGGTCGAAGCTGTCCACATCCGGCAAGAAGGATGGCGTCAACGCGTGAAGCGCAGGGGCTTCAGGCTGCGAGCTCGATGCGTCCCCGGATGGCTCCCATTCCAGGCAGCCACCGCAGGCGATGACGCCCAGCATCATCGCCGCAGCGGTCATCCTCCCGGCAGGTTCACCAGTCATAGGCCACCGATACATGCGAGAACAGCCCCGCGCTCCTGCCCGTGACGAAGTAGGGCCCCTCGGTGAACAGGGAATGAGCGATGGCCGCATCGAACACGAACGACCTCCATGAGAAACCGAGGCCGAGCGACCACGCGAAGCTGTTGGCCGTGGTGAAGGCGCCGGTATCGTCCTGCCAGTTGAGCCTGTACTGATCCTCGAGCGCAGCGCGGAACATGACCCACGGCACGGGCCGGAATTCCGCCGCGATCCTGACGCCGGGTACGAGCACGGTCCACCTGATGAACGAGTCGGGACCACCCGTTGCATCGTCGTCCACGGGGACGGTCCAGTCCGGCACCATCATGGTCAGATCGGCCGCCCCGAAGACCTCCAGGGAGGCCACGAGCATCCCGCCCAGCTCCACCCGAGGTCCCGCTCCCAGCCGGAAGATCCAGCGGCTCGAGTCCCATGTCTCGCCCGCGGCCGGCAGCGCGAGACCGTAGTCCCTCCGGGAGAGCAGGGCGCTCAGGCCCCAGCCCAGCCTGTGCCCTGGGCCCGAGATGAACCGCCAGGCCAGGGTGAAGCACGGCTCTGGCCTCGACTTCGCGGCCAGCACGTCGGCCTGCACGTCGCGGACCCTGTTCCAAGTGAGCTCCAGGGACAGATCCGTCCTCGTGGAAGATCGCCTGGTCGATAGCCCCAGCACGAAGACCAGCTCGTAGGTGTGTTCCCCGGTCAGGACCTGCGACGCTCCGGATCCCTCCTCCTTGCGGTTGAACGAGTGCGCCAGCCCCACGTCCAGGCCCAGGTGC
Organism: Myxococcota bacterium; assembly: GCA_041309365.1. Taxonomy (GTDB): domain Bacteria; phylum Myxococcota_A; class Polyangia; order DRWM01; family DRWM01; genus JAFDER01. The sequence continues at coordinate 1,098 of JBFYZU010000036.1, read as the reverse complement.
ACGCCTTTCGCGACCTCCAAGCCCACGAGCAGATCGAAGAGCTTGGCGGGAAGCTCGTACTGAACGGCCGAGCCGCTCTCGTCGTAGAGGACGAGCATCTCCGAGAGGTCCCTGGGCAACGAGGCTTCCTCCCCGAGAGCGTTCACCCTGTGGGCGAACACCCCGATGCTGAGCTTCTTCACGCCCAGGAGGATCCCGCCGTCTCCGCTGAAAGGATCGATACCGAGATCCAGGGTCACGAGGTTCGCGTGCATTCCCACGGCGCCGGGATAGAGGAAGATGTCCGCGTCGTCGGTGATCAGGGTGGACCGAAGGAGCGCGATCTTCCGGGCCGTGCTGGCCGCGCAGGGGCTTTCGGCCGACACGACCATCCCCAGGACGACCAGGGCAAGAAGACCGCTGCGCATGCTCACGCTCACAGGACGACAGTATAGCACGCTCACGGGTGAGCTTCCCCCCAGTTGGTACCGAGCCCGAGATCCACCACGAGAGGCACGATCAACACGAGTGCGCCCTGCATCAGCTCCGTCACGAGCCTCCTGGCCTCGTCCACCTCCTCTTGGGGCACGTCGAAAACCAGCTCGTCGTGCACCGTGAGCACCATCCTGGTGTTGAACCCTCCCCGAGTCAGGCCCCTGTGGACTCTGACCATCGCGAGCTTCATGATGTCGGCAGCCGTGCCCTGGATGGGCGTATTTCGGGCCATGCGCTCGGCGTTGGACCGTTCCGCGTGATTTCTGCTCGCGATGTTCCGGAAGAAACGCCTGCGGCCGAGCATGGTCTTCACGCCCTCGCCGGTCCGTGCCTGCTCCACCACCCTCTCCATGTAGGTCTTCACGCCCGCGTACCTCTTGAAGTACGTTTCGATGAACTCCCGTGCCTGCTTGCGGGGGATCTTCAGCTGCTGCGACAGGCCGTAGTCCGTCTGGCCGTAGATCACGCCGAAGTTGATGGCCTTGGCGCGGGAACGCATCTCGTGATCGACCCCGGCCAGGGGCACGCCGAACACCTGGCTCGCCGTGCGCACGTGGACGTCCTGGCCGGACCGGAAGGCATCCACCAGATCGGGATCCGCCGACAGGTGGGCGAGCACCCTCA
>JBFYZU010000035.1:0-7980 GCA_041309365.1 Myxococcota bacterium | reverse complement strand
GTCCGTGATCACCAGGATGTCTCCGGTGAGGCCGTCCCCGCAGGTCTCGAAGGTGCAGTCGGCAGCGCAGCCGTCCAGCGGGTCCAGGTCGCCGTCGTCGCACTCCTCCGTTCCTGCCACGGCCCCGTCCCCGCAGACGAAAGGAGCATCCGGCTCCACGGCCGTGTCGGCGAGGGTGTCGATTCCCGTGTCGAGCGCGGTATCCAGGCCGGTGTCGAGGCCCGTGTCCCAGGCCGTGTCAAAGGCCGAGTCCAGGCCCGTATCGGTCCTGGTGTCCGGCCCCTGGGTTTCGACCGAGGCGCAGCCATGCATGACGAGCAGGAGAACCCCAGATATCGTCCTGGTGCGATTCAATGTCGATTGCTCCGAAATCAACCAGCCGGGACATATCAATTTACGACTCGAAGGCCCTTGCCGCAACCTGCAACATCGAGGCGACGAGGCAAGGGATGCAGGATGGGTGCAAAAAGTGTCTTCCTGATCGGGACAGACTCGAAAGGGCCGGGTCGAACCGGAACACCAAAAAGCCATTGTCCGTGCACCGTATTGGCTTTACGTTCGTCTGAGATGCTCGTGAGGACGCCAGATCCAGGCAGGCTTGTCGCAGCCCTCGCGGCCGCGATGCTGCTCGCCGGCCCGGCCAGTGCCCAGACCATCCGGGACGATGTGACAAAGCACGTCGAGGAGAGCCTGGAAGGACAGGATCAGGACGACGGCAACAAGAACAAAAAGAAGAAAAAGAAGAAGAAGCCCCCGAAATCACAGGGAGACAAGAAGGGCCCGCACCCATCAGGCTCCCCGTCCGACGACGGCACGACACTCCTTCTGACCCCTCCCGTGCAAGGCGGACCCAAGCTGCCTCTCAGGGTGATGCACGAGTACTTCCAGCTCGACCTCAATGCGGGCGTTGGTTACAGGGGCTGGCTGCCCCAGCAGTACCCCACGGTGGGCGTGAGCATGGCCCACTACTTCACCTGGTCGGTGAGCCTCAAGGCCCGGCTGTTCAAGGTCGTGAACATCTCCAGGGCCTACTACGAGTCCAACAAGGCCACTGCCTTTCGCACGTCCGAGCTCTCCAGCGCGGCCAAGTGGGGGTCTCTGGCGCTCAAGGCCGCGTGGTTTCTGGCAGAGCTGGGCATCCCCATCCTGGACGCGTGGGAGCCGTCCGTGCGTTACGAGGCCCGAGCGTTCGAGACGCACGCGAAGCCGAAGAGCGGCAGCGAGGTCTGCGTGATCCCCTTCACCATGTCCGGCGATACGTCCGGGTGCGTGGCGCAGACAGAGCCCATCACGGTCATCTCGAGCTACGAGATCGCCGCACTGGGCGTGCGCTACCACCCCCACAAGGACGCCTCGGCCGTGATGCACCCGTTCGCGGGCTGGAAGCCCAAGTTCTTCTTCGGCGGGGCCTACATGTCCTACGTCAAGCCCTACCAGGTCACGGTGGGGGAGTCCGTGCTGGACAAGTACCTGTTCACGGGGCGCTTTCACGGCGGCGGGCTGGCCCTGGGGCTGACCATGGGCGGCGGCCCAAACAACGTCTTCATCGACGTGTGGGCCCAGATGGGTCTGGGACGCGTCCGGTTGACCAGGGACATGACGCTCAACGAGGTGGCGCCCGAGGACTGGCTCATCGGCTACGTCCAGGGCAACGCCACGGTGTCCTTCCAGTGGGCCCCGTTCAAGTTTGCCCCCACGATCCTCATCGTGCCCGCGGCCACGGTGAGCGGAGCGAGCTTCCACTTCGTCAAGAAGGTCCTCGAGGAAGGCGAGACGGTGAACATGCCCAGCGTGAACTGGGATCTGCTCTACAACGTGAGCCTGAACGTCGTCTTGACCCTGTAGCGGGGGCGGTGTCCGCCAGACGCCCGGGATCCGCACCGGATCGACGAGCCCTCTCGACATCGGCCGGCTTTCGATCGATTCTCACCGAGCCCGAGGGCAAGGACACGACATGGGCCTCGCGACGGACATCATCCTGCTGATCGTGGTCGCATTCGCGTGCGGGCTGGTGCTCCAGAGGCTCGGGCAACCCGTGATCATCGGCTACATCGCCGCAGGCATCATCCTGGGGCCCCACACCGGAGGCCTCACCGTCTCGAACGTCCAGGAGATCGAGAGGCTCGCCGAGATCGGTGTCGCGCTCCTGCTGTTCGCCCTGGGGCTCGAGTTCTCGCTCAAGGACCTCAAGCCCGTGAAGAAGGTGGCCCTCGTGGGCACGCCCATACAGATGGCCCTCACCATCGGCCTGGGTCTGGGCATCGGAACCCTGATGGGATGGGACTCGAAGCAGTCGATCTGGCTCGGGGCGCTCATCTCGCTGTCGAGCACGATGGTGATCCTGAAGACCCTGATGAACCAGGGATGGCTCGGCACGCTCTCGAGCAAGGTGATGATAGGGATGCTCATCGTCCAGGACCTGGCGGTGGTCCCTCTGATCGTCATCCTGCCCCAGATGAGCGATCCGGTCGTGGGGCTGCCTGCGCTGGGCATCGCGGCGCTCAAGGCCGCGGTCTTCATCGCCGGGATGATCCTGCTGGGAACGAGGCTATTGCCATTTCTGATGTCGCACATCGCCAGGCTCGGGTCGAGGGAGCTGTTCTTGCTGGCGATCACCGCCATCGGCCTGGGCATCGGCTACGTGACACACCTCGTCGGGCTCTCGTTCGCCTTCGGCGCCTTCGTCGCGGGCATGGTGCTGAGCGAGTCGGACTACGGCCACCAGGCACTCAGCGACATCATCCCGCTTCGCGACCTCTTCGGTCTCTTGTTCTTCGCCTCCGTCGGGATGCTGCTCGATCCGGTCTTTCTCTACGAACACCTCGTGCAGGTCGTCGTCCTGGTCCTGGCGGTGGGCTTGGGAAAGGGCATCATCTTCGCCGCGATCGCCAGGGTCTTCAGGTACGGCAACGTGATCCCGCTGGCCGTGGGGCTCGGGTTGTTCCAGGTCGGCGAGTTCTCCTTCGTCCTCGCCAGGGTCGGCGTCTCGACCGGCTCCATCGGAAAGGACCTCTACTCGCTCGTCTTGACCGTCGCCATCCTGACGATGGTCTTGACTCCCCTCGTGTCGGGACAGACGGCAAGGCTCTACTCGCTCAAAAAACGCCTGTTCAAGCACGAGCCGCTCGAGACGATGAACATCCCCGCAGAGGGGCTTCGCGATCACGTGGTCATCGCGGGCGGCGGACGCGTCGGAACGCAGATCGCCCAGGTCCTGGCCCGGCTGGGATCGCCGCTCGTGATCGTCGAGCTCGACCACAGGCGCGTCGACACGGCGAGGGCCGCCGGGATGCCCGTCGTCTACGGCGACGCGAGCCAGGAAGTGGTGCTCGAGGCGGCCGAGGTGGCCCGTGCACGGCTCATCGTCGTCACGACGCCCGACATGGTCGTGTCGCGTGCCATCGTGTCGAACGCGAGACGGCTCAAAGGCGGGCTCGGCGTCGTGGCGAGGACCTCGGATCCGCGCTTCCTTGCCATCTTCAAGAAGATGGGCGTCACCGACGTCGTGCTCCCCGAGCTCGAGGCAGGGCTCGAGATGACGAGACGGTGCCTGCTGCACCTCGATATCCCTGTGACCGAGATCCAGAGGCAGACCGAGTCGCTCAGATCCGATCTCTTTGCGCCCTTCCTAGACAGGGACGATGGGTTGAAGACGCTGTCCGCGCTCAGGTCCGCGGAGCAGCAGTTCGACCTCGAGTGGGTCCGCCTGTCCGGCACGAGCCAGCTCGTGAAAAGGACGATCGGCGAGGTCGGGATCCGGAAAAAGACCGGGGCATCCGTCGTGGGCGTCATCCGGGACGACGGGCTCATCGCCAACCCCGATGCACAGTTCCGTTTCGAGGCGGACGACCTGGTGGCCATCATCGGCACGAACGAGGCTCGCAGGTCGTTCGAGGCACGAGCCGCCTCGCCTTCGGGCGCGACGCAACCCGAGAAGGATCTGGACCGGACCTAGACCTGGACGCAGATCATGGTCACGGTCTTGCCGACGCCTTCCACCTTCTGGATCTTTCCCACGATGGAGCTTGCCAGGCTCGTGAGATCCCGGCTCTCCACGAGCGCCACGATGTCGTGCAGTCCCGTCACCACGTGGACCTGCCGGACGCCTGCCAGCTTCGACATCTTCTTCGCGGCCTTGCCGGCCATGCCGGAGTTGCAGTTGATGAGAATGTAGGCTTGCACCATGGGTCGTCTCCTCGTTGATTGCCGATGAAACACCCGGACGGTCCTGCCTGTCAATGCCGGTCCCGGTGCAGGGATCCGTCGACCCGTTCCTGAGGACTGGCGTTGCCAATAGGGGCCTGATAGGTTGCAGAAACGAGGAGGGCCGTCATGGACTTCGATCTGCCTCTCATGGGGCTATTCTGGGGCGGGGTCAGCGCGGTGAGCCTGCCGCTGGGGGCGCTCGTGGGCCTGTGGACCAAACCATCGCCCAGGGTGACGAGCGCGCTCATGGCGTTCGGAGGAGGGGCGCTTCTGTTCGCGCTCACCATCGAGCTTTTCGGCCATGCACTCCACGTGGCGAGCGGGGAGCACGGCGTGATCGAGCGGCCCGCCATCGTGCTCGTGACCATGGGAAGCGCCGTTCTGGGCGGGCTCCTTTTCGAGCTTTTGAACCAGATCCTCAACAACAAGGGAGCCTTCCTGCGCAAGGGCGCGCTCATCCGCAAGCACATCGTGAAGGAGAAGCGCAGGCAGGCGGGAAAGCTGCTCGAGAGCCTGAGCAAGGTGAAGATCCTCGGGGCCCTGTCGCCCGAGGACGTGGTGAAGATCATCCCGCTCGTGGATCGCAGGAGCTTTGCCAAGGGCGAGGTCATCTTCAGCGAGGGTGACGAGGGAGACGAGGTCTTCTTCATCGACACGGGACAGGTGGGCATCCAGCGCGCGAAGGAAGGCTCGGACACGGACGAGCAGATCGCCACCCTGGGACCCAGGGACGTGTTCGGAGAGCTGGCGCTGGTCTCGACACAGGCCAGGACCGCCACCGCACGAGCGCTCGACGACGTCAAGGCATGGAGGATCCACAGGCACGACTTCGAGTGGCTCATGGACGAGGTCCCGGCCCTGGGTCGGTCGGTCCGGAGCCTCGCCAAGGACAGGATCGAGGATCTCACCCGCAGGGACACCACGTCGAGCATGGAGCCTCGACAGTGGGAGAAGGAGGCCATCTCCCGGCTCGACAGCGCCATGCTGCAGCCGACCCTCGGGGACGTGCACGAGCAGGTCAAGGAGCACGGGCACGGCAGCGGCGCGGCCCTCGCCATCTGGCTCGGCATCGCGCTCGACGGGATCCCGGAGTCCCTCGTCATCGGCATGCTCGTGGTGACCGCAGCCGCCGAGCAAAGGGGCATGAGCCTCGCCTTCATCGCAGGCGTCTTTCTCGCGAACCTGCCGGAAGCCATGTCGAGCGCCGTGACCATGCGCAAGAACGGTTCGAAGCTTCCACGCATCCTGCTCATGTGGGCGAGCCTCTGCGTCCTCACCGCCGTGGGCGCCATGATAGGCGCGCTCGTCTTCCCGGCGCACCCCGAGGGCTTCATCGTCTACGTCATCTACTCCATGGAAGGCCTCGCCGCAGGGGCCATGCTCACCATGATCGCCGAGACCATGCTGCCGGAAGCCTTCGAGCAGGGTGGAGGCACGGTCGTGGGGCTGTCCACGCTCACGGGATTTCTCGCCGCGCTGGCCGTCAAGCTGATGCACTGATCCGGCATTCTTTGGCCGGGCCGATCCTGGTATCATGGTGTACCGGACACCTTCAAGGAGGAACCCATGCAAAGAACCGCTGCACTGGTGGCCGCGCTGGCGCTCGTGTCGTGCGGCAAGCCCATGGTGAGGAACCCGGCTTTCTCGACCGTCAAGACCCTCGCCATCGTGAGCATCTACACGAACCACGACATCTACGACGTGGAGGAGGGCAAGTCCAACGCGGACCTGCTCACCAAGCTCAACAAGGCCATGGGTGGAGGGCAGACCCTCGCGGACGAGCACGTGCAGCTCGCCACGGCGAGCATGATCGCCTACTCGGAGGAGCTGACGAAGCTCGAGGGCTGGCAGGTCCTCGCTTTGGCGACCGTGATGGAGATGGAAGCCTACAAGAGCTTCGTCGTCGAGACGTCGGAGGGCGGAGCGCTCTTCAGGGCAGCCACCGCGAACCACGTCACGCCTCCGGGCATGGCCCTCGTGCCCTTCACGGCCGTCGTGGGCGAGCCGGGCAAGACCGTGATGGTGGACGGCAAGAACCCGGTCGACGAGGTCCAGGCGAGGCTCGCCACCCTGGCCGCGGACCTGGGCGTGGACGGCGTGGCGGTCATCGACGTGGACATCGCGTACAAGCGCGGGGCGCTGAGCGGCATGAGCGGCTCGGGCCTCTTGAGCGGCGTCCGCGGGAAGGCCACCCCGAGCGTCTCCTCCGCCATGGTCGTGGTGACCAAAGACTCCGGCATCGCCCTTCTGACGCCCCACATCACCAGGGGGGGAGGCAAGCGCTACGAGTCGAGCTCCACGCCGATGCTCCTCAAGGGCAAGGTGGACCTCACGGGCGACAAGGGCGCCGAGTCCATCGAGGAGATCTCCGTGGCCGTCCGCCTGGCCGCCATGGGGCTCGTGGAGCGCATCAAGGAAGAGCTCGTCGGCGGCTAGGTTTGTTCGTGACGAAAGCCAGAAAGGCCATCGTCGGTCCGTGATCGTGCACGACAGACATCCGGCGAGGTGACCATGGACCTCGTGCTCAACCTGGGCTGCGGGAACGACCCGCGGCCGGGAATGCTCAACGTGGACCGGCGAGGACCTGGGGCGGACGCGTACATGGACGCGTCCGACCTGGCGATCGACGACCGCTGCGTCGCGAGGCTCGAGGCCCATCACCTCGTGGAGCACCTGGGATGGGTGGGGTGCACCCACGCGTTCTGCGAGTGGTTCAGGGTCATGCGTCCGGGAGCGTCACTGGTCATCGAGACCCCGGATCTGCCCGAGACCGCGCGGCGCTTCGGCCGGGCCGGGTTCGAGGAGCGGGCGCTCCTGGCCGCCTGGATCTACGGCAAGGAGAGCCCTGGCATGGGCCACAGGTTCGGCTTCGAGCCCGACCTCCTCTTTCCGCTGCTGCGCTCCTGCGGCTTCGTTCGCATCCGCAGGCAGAAGCCCGAGACGCACGGGGATCTGCCGGGGCTCGGCGTCACGGCCACGAGGGGACGTTGCCAGTCGCAGGAGGCGCACGCGCGGTTCAAGAGGATCGTGCGCCGGCGCGCCATGGCGCCGAGCGACCAGGACCTGGCAGTGGAGCTGCACAGGGACGTCGCCAGCGATCTCGTGCGGAATTTGCCGATGGCCCGACACCACGAGGGCAGGGCCCATGCCCTCATGGCCAGGCTCGCGGTCTACGACCCGGAGATCGCCCGCGCGGCCCTGGACGCTTGCGCAGGCCGGATTCCAGCGGCAGCGGCAGGCCGCTGGCGTAGGTTTCTCGCAGGGCCCGAGATGGCGCTCCTGCCCAGGGCGCTCACGGCGGCGCTCCTCGCCAGGGCCCCGGAGCCAGGCAGGATGCAGGCCACCTTCGAGACCCTGCGCGACCAGGGCCGAAGGCACCTTCTCGAGTGCGCAACGGAAAACACGGGCGGATCGCCGTTGCCAGGCCCGCCCCACACCATGATCGAGGTGCGCCCCTTCTCCCCTGCCGGGCTCGGCTGCGCGGCGCAGGAGCAGACGGGGCTCGGCCTGCGGGCGTTCGCCCATGCCGACCTTCTCGAGGCAGAGCGCCACCTCGGCCTCGCGGCAGCGTTCAACTCCAATCTGCCGGTGACCTTCTGGAACCTCTCCAGGATAGAGCGGGCCCTGGGCAGGCGCGACGAGGCCGGCCTCAGGCTCGACCAGGCCCTGCTCGCGGCCCGGCGCACCGGCTCTGCCTTGCTGCGCGTCCTTGCGCGCGAGCGTGACGCGGACAGAGAGGGCAGGGTGGTGCCCGCGACGCCCGTCAGCCCGGCC
>JBFYZU010000034.1:0-3219 GCA_041309365.1 Myxococcota bacterium | reverse complement strand
TCTTCCGATCTGACACCGTCGTCCATCGGGTTGGTGGCGAGCTTGATGATGGCGATGTCGTACTCGACGTTGCTGCCCAGGTACTGTGGGTGGTAGTTCCATGACAATGCACTGTAGGTATGTACGGGCGACCTGGAGTCGCGCCCGACGAGGAATCGAATGTACGGCGGTCGATTGTAGACGCAGTGTGCAGCCGTGAGCACAGTTGCCGGAGCAATGAGAGTTCCTGTACATGCGGCATAGCCGCCCAGGTTGAGATAGCCAATGGCATCCGCCTGGGTGGTGGTCAGGGGCACGACGCTCGGATCCCATCCAGCGGACCCTCCTATGATCTCGTCCGTGACGGTCTTCACGTCGCCGCAGGACAACACCTCCTCGCTCCCGCCGCAGGAAGTGATGGATACGACGATGGCCGACGCAATCAGGGTGTGTCGAGTGTCTATCATCAGGCCTCTTCCATCTCTGTAGCTAAAAGGTAGTACAACAGATATGTTTGGGCAACCGGCCGTTCGGCCTCAGTCAACATCTTTTCTCTTCCTGATGTGTACGGTAGAATCGGCACCGATAACGGCCTCGACGCCGGTCCCGGGTACGGTAGCGATCCCGTTTTCCCGAGCGTGCTCGACCAGGGCCTTCTCCACGGCCCGTCTCTCGGCCCTGTAGGCCTTCTCAATCTCCCGGTGCAGGGCACCGAGCCTTTGAAGTCTATCAACCAGATCTGGTCCCCCGATGTTCTTTCCATGTGCTGGTGCCGTAGTCCTTGTCTGTTCGCGGTAACAAAACTCCGGGCATATGCGACCGTACTCGCACCACGGGCACAGTCTCGATGGCCTTGCCTTATAATCCGTCGTGGACTCTATCTCGGTGATGAGCATCATGATGACCTGCGAGCGGGAGGCCAGAGCGCTCTCGCGTATCTCGAAGGGCACCGTGATCGCGCTCTGCAAGTAGTGCCAGACCAGCTGGACCCTTCCATTCGTGGCCTGGGGGTATGCATGTCTCGCCGCGAGCGCATAGATCATGGCCTGGCGCGAGCGTTCCAACTCCTGGCGGGGCGGAACGTGCGCCCCGGTCTTGTAGTCGTGGATCTCGATGAGACCGTTCTCGTTCCTGGAGACCCGGTCGATCCGTCCCGTGAGCCAGGGCCTGCCGGCTCGTTCATCGATCATGAACCTGAACTCCCACTCGGTGCCCACCAGCGATCCCGAATCGAAGGGAGTGTTGGCCTCGAAGTAGTTGCGCAGACAGCGTTCGCCCACGGACCTGTGGCCCTCTCGACTCCGGTGCGGGTTGACGATGCGGATGTCGTCTGACCAACCACGGTCGTAACGGCCGTGGAAGTCCTCCAGGATCTCGTGCCACATGGGCGGTGCACCGTCGGCGGCGCGCTTGTGGACCCACTCGAGGGTCGAGTGTACGGTCTTGCCCATGTACTGTTCGAGCGTTTCGGCCAGAGGATCCGGGATCCTGTCGACGTACCTGTAACGGAATGCCAGCGGGCACTTTTCGAACAGATCCAGAGCGGATGGGGAATAGGACGATAGTGCGCCTCCGGTCATCGGTCGATCTGCCCTAGACCCATCTTGCCCGGGTTCATGATCCCATGCGGATCAACCATGGCCTTGACCCTCGACATGAGGCCAAGCATGCCGGGATCCATTCTGGTGGCGAGCTTGCGCCAGGCCCACATGGGCGTCTTGTACATGACGAAGCCTCGCTCAGTCATCATTTCCAGGAGCGCTGAATTCACCTTGCGGACCCTGTCCACGTCAGCGGGTTTTTTCTTGTCGAATGTCGTTATAAGCCTCAGCACTCCGAAGTGCCCACCTCTCATGGGACGGCTCACGATGAGGGGAGCAAAGCCGTGCTCGGCCATGATCCTCATACCTTCATCGGCCGTCTCGCCGAACCTGGACAGCGGCCCGTAGGTTCCTATCCAGCTCAGCCCACCCCCACCGTGGTCCGTGAGAAACTTGAGATCCGTGGGAAAATCAGCGAAATCCTTCAGTGCAGGGTTTACCTTGAGCAGCGTCTCCACGTCCATGGGATCCTCGAATCGCTCACCTGTGGCCCGGACCTTGCCGAGCACGGTCTCGAGGACCAGGACCTTCGCCTGCATCTCCACCTCTATCTCGGCCGTCAGATCCACGTAGAGAAAGAAGACAGGCTCTCCTTTGCGCGGATACGGGTCGGGCTTCTTCACGCCCATCATCATCTTCGCAGAAGGCCAGCTCAGTCCGCCGATGTCGTCACAGATCTCGCACCTGCACAGCCTCTGTATTGCCTCGTACGTTCCTTTCGGGCTGTAGGCGAGGATGAAGAGCCTCCGCCTCAGAGGGTGTAAAGGCCATAGCTGGAATGCGCACTTGGTCACGATGCCCGTTGTACCCTGCCATCCCACGAAGAGCCCCGTGAGGTCGGGGAACGGTACCTTCCCGAATGCCACATCGGAGAGCGCCCACGAGCCAGTTCTCGCCACCTCGCCGTCTGGTAAGACCACTTCCAGTCCGGAGATCCACTCGGACTGATCACCGTACTTGAGGGACCTGTTGGTGAGGCCACCCATGAGAGCGTTGGCGAGAACGGACGTGTAGGGTGGAGCCAGTGAGAAACCAATCGTCAGGTTCAGGCCGTTTCTCGTCAGGTGGTCCTTCATGTCCTGCTGCGTCACGCCCGGTTCCACGATGGTATACATGTCGGCCTCGCAGGTTTCGACGATGCTGTTCATCCTGCTCATGTCCATGACGAGACCGCCAGGCGCGGGAATAGTGAGACCCCCGACGTTCGTGCCTGCGACCCTGGGCGTGATGGGCATACCGAGATCCGAGGCCTTCTTCACGATGGCACGGATCTGTTCGACCTCTGTCACGAAGGCCACCATGGCCGGGTCGGCCGGATCCGCTTCTGTAAAGTCCTCTCGGTACCCTGCCAGATCCCCGGGTGCATCGAGCACGGCCGACGCGCCGAGGAGGTCAACCAGAAAATTCTTCACATCGGGCTCCTGTACTTCACCTGCTAGGTGCGGATCAGAGGCAGGATCTTCAGCAGAACGAGCGGGTTTCCAGCGATCTCGATGCGCCCCTGCAGCACCGGACCCAGTATCCCCTTGCCCGTGACGATGTCGAGCATGGCCGCAAACGATCCCCTGACTCGTGCTCGCGCGCTATGAGTCCCTCCCTCGGTGATCCTCAAACGGCCACCCGAGAATTGCATGGTCAC